>JANPFX010000037.1:0-18450 GCA_031423635.1 Acidimicrobiia bacterium
GTCTCGCAGTTGGTGACGACCTCACGAGCGCAGTAGGGATGGCCGTGCGGGTCGGAAGCACCGCAGTGCTGCGACGAGGTGCTCAGCCCTCCTACCCTTCGCTTGATGAAGTGATCCCGGCAAGTTGGTCGAACGAGGGCCGACGGAGCGAACGGCCAACACTTCAAGAGTCAGCGCACAAAAGTTGACGCGACCGTGACGTTTGGGAGCAGAACGACACGTGAGCCACACCGAGCGCATGTTCACCTCCACACCGAGCATCGAGTCGGTCCGATCGACGAGCGTACCTTCGGCGGATTCCTGGAACACCTGATCGGCCTGGCGGACGCGATCGATGCTGATGACTACGGACGTCCTCCGTGACGCTCAGCGACCGGCTTCCTCCCGTTTGGTTCCCCAAAGCGAGTCGTGCTCGCGTTGAGGCCATTGTCGATGGTGCTCAGGCGGGGGGAAGTGTGAGTGCGCAGCATCGACCGCGCCCGGGCGCCGAGGCGCAGCAGTTCACTCTGTCCGTCCTCAATGCCGGACCGACGAGCTCGCCAGTGAGCTCCGCCGACTAGCCGAGCACGAGGAGCCCACTACTCACGCCTCGCTCGCGCTCGCACGAGGCACCACATTCGTTCTAGTCATAGCTCGGTCGCTGGTGCAGGGAACCGACGGTTGGGAGACCGGTGATGCACTCGGTCGCTTCGCCGGGCCTTTCATGAGCGTGCTTCGAGCCCAGTCAACGTGAGCGCGAAACGGCGTCTGATTACAGGTCGCACGTTCGAGGTGGTCAGCTCGCCTCAGTGAGGCGGACGTCGTAGTGGATGGTGAGTTCAAGTGCCTCGGCGATCTCGACGAGGCGGGCGAAGCTGACGCCGGCGTAGTCGGTCGCCTCGTAGCGCTGGATCGCTTGCTCCTGTAGACCAACGCGCTCGGCGAGCTGCCGCTGGGTCAGGCCACAGGCGATGCGTGCCCGGATGAGCGCGGTCGGGAGTTGCTCGATGCCGGTCGCCTCGATCAGGGTCGCATCGTGAAGCGCGTCGTACTCGTCCATTTCGGCTTCGAGGTCGCCGAGCGTGCCGCGGAGGGCGTCGAGTTGTAGCTCGCGCATCTCCGGTTGTAGCCCATCGGGCAGGGGCGTGCGCTGCAGCTCGCCGATGGTGTTGCGCACCTCGTCGGCACGGCTGCGGGTGATCTTGTACTGCCGTTCGTTCTTGATCATGGTTCGAACTCCTCTAGGTCGATGACGACGATTCCCTTGCCTTGACCATCACGGTCGCGTTGAAAGAACTTCACGAAGTACTCACCCGAGCCGGCCTCGACGATGTTCGGGAAGAACTCGCAGCCGAACTCGGCCTTCTGCGCGGGCCGACCGGGCGACAGATCGAGCAATGCTGGGTGGAGCAGCGCCCGGTCGACGCCGTTCGGGTCGTAGCAGCCGTCGACATCGCCGGGGTGGAGCTTCCCCGTGACGAAGCTGCCATCGATCCATGCGCGTCGGCAACCGGCGGCCTTCAGCGCTAGAAGCGCTCGGCGGCAACCGTCGAGCAAATGCAACCGCCAACTGGACGTGCCGAATGCTGCCTCGACCTCGGTCCAGGTCGCGGGGGTCCACTCGCCAGGTGGCGAGCGACCATCGACGAGTGCCGGATCATCAACACAACATACCAGTTGTGTTGAGTCTCGGACATCGATTCTCCCTTGGGCCAACCTCAGGCTGGGGCGAGCGATGGATCGCGGTGGCCGGGGGAGAGTCAACCAACGCTGTGCCACTCAACCGTCACGTCCCGCATGGCCAGCGCCGAGTCGAGTCGGATCGACCCTGCAGGGAAGGCGACGCGGTCGTCGAAGAACGACGAACGGACGTGACGAATGTCGGCGGCTTGGATGCGCCACGTCGTCGTGCGGAGTTCCAGGCCGTCGAGTCGGGCCGAGCGGCGGGTCGGCGAGAAGCCTGCAGCTCCAGACCGGAAAAAGTTGGAGGCCTTGGAGGTCGAGGCGACGAAATCCCCGAAGGAACCCACTTCTCGCCTCGCTTCTTGAAGTGCCCCTTGACGAGCCAAAGTGCACCGAGTCCGTTCGCAATCCGTTAGCGATTCCCGAAACCGGCGAACCAACCCGACCGAGGGGAAACAACATTTCCCCTGGTCAGAAGCTTGTGTGGGTGACAGGAATCGAACCTGCACGAGTTTCCCCACCAGGACCTAAAACCCTCATTTGCCGTTTTTCTGGTGTTGGCGGGTGACGGGAAATGGCGTCTGAGCTGGGAGTTCTCAAAGTCATGTGTCGGTGGGTGGTGCCGTGTTTCGGCCTGTTTTGCGCAGTTCCGCTAGCAATCCGTTAGCAAATTCGGGTCAATCGTGCATCGTCGAGCCTTGCTCAGGGGTTCGCCCGTTTTACGGTCCGAGTAGCGATGCCGGGATGACGGCTATGCCATCGGCTCGGCGATACGCGTGTTTGCCGGTTGTTATCACGGCGGCATCGGCTAGGCGCTCGCCGAGGCGCTCGCGAAGCCAGAGAAGGTGGCGTACATCGTTGTTGGTTACGTCGGTCGCGAGTTTCGCCTCGAGGGCGACGACCCGACGGTCCGGTCCCTCAACGATGAGGTCGACTTCGTGGTCTCCGTTCTGGGTTCGCAAGTGATGCACAGTGGCATCGACGGGCTGCGAGTAGACGCGAACGGACAGCGTGACGAGTGACTCGAAGAGGGCTCCGAGCAGTACGCCGTCGGCGGGTGTTAGGCCGGTGGCGACCGTGTTCCGTAGGAGTCCACTCGCCGTCGCGCCGAGAAGCTTTGCGGCCAGGGCGGGGTCGGCCAGGTGGTGTTTGGGTGCCAGAGCGAGGCGGGTCAGCAGATTTCCCTCGGGTATCCAGCCGGGTATTGGGTCTAAGAGCCAGAGGCGGGTCAACGCTTCGCGGTAGGCGATCGTTGTCGCTTTGGCCGGCTTGTCTGCGTCGCCGGGCGTGGCGGCATCAAGGATCGTGCTGTACGCGGTCGAAGTAGACGACGCTGCCGCGTAGGCGGCGAGCCAGCCTCTCAGCAGAGCGGGTCGGCGAACCTTGTGTCCCGCCTCGTCCATGTCACGGTCAACAATTCGGCTGAGGTAGCTATCGAGCTGCAACGTCCGTGGGCGGCCGGCGAAGCCGCGAATGGCGGGAAACCCGGAGGCCAGGATTTCCTCGGTGTAGTCGGCGAGCTCCATCGTGGCAGTCCCGCTGATGACGGGTTTGTTGCCGGTGAGGAGTTCGCGAAGGCTGACCGTCGGGCGATCGGTGAGTCCCCGCTCCGCTAGCGACAAGGGTCGCAAACGAAGCCGCACGATCCGGGCGGCACCCGAATGCGTAGGCGGCGTCGTTGGCGCCGCGCTCCCCGTGAGGAGAAACCGTCCACCAGCCCGGTTCTCGTCGACGCTTCGCCGGACCAGATCCCAGCTGCGGGGAAAGCGTTGCCATTCGTCGATCAGGATCGGCCTCGGCTCTCGCTCCAGTCGTTGGGGGTCGGCGTCGAGGAGCGACGCCTCCGCTGGTTCGTCGAGTCTGAGGATCGTCGCGGCCCGCTGTTTCGCAGTCTCCGTCTTGCCGACGCCCTTGGGTCCCTCGATCGCAATCGCAGGTAGATGCGGCTGTAGCTCATCAAGTTCATCGTCGATTATGCGACGTTGGTAACCGGTCACAGCGCCTACCTTACTCTTCGCAGGACGACTACTAGTCGAATCGCATGACTTCTGCCTCACCGTTCGCAGACGCTGATGCTCCCCGGGATCGCAGCGAAGTGCCAGTCGAGGACGCGCCGAAACGACTCGCTGGAGGGACAGGAACGGTCTTCGATCTTGCGATTTCGGCTAAGCACGACAAGGCTTGGTTTGTGGTTTCCAGCGGCGACAGGTGGACGGTGACAAGTCTGGGAGCGGTCGCTGGGGTGATCAAGGTTCGCGAGATCGACCAACAGTGGGTCATTGTAAGTTGGGCGTCGACCGACGCGTACGCTCCGCTTGCCGAACTTTTCGACAGGCAGTTTCGATTGACACGAGCCGATGTTTGGGATCAAGCGGGCGTCGCCGAGTTCGAGGATGTCAACGCCGCCATTCGGAGCGAGGCACAGCTTCACTACCCCGATGGTCGGAGCGTGCCCGAGTTCCTCCTGCACATCGAGGGCGCCGAAGCGCGGTTTCGGTGGAGCGACGAACCGGATGACTAGCCGTAGCGAACCCGGCGCGCGCTTGTCGAAGTACCCGTTCGGAGGCCTGAGGCCGCTAGCAATCCGTCAGCAGTTGCCGGATCGGCCAGTCGGCGAACTCCGACTCCGGGGCTTCCCGTAGTCAGGAGCTTGTGCGGGTGACAGGAATCGAACCTGCACGTCTTTCGACACCAGGACCTAAACCTGACGCGTCTGCCAATTTCGCCACACCCGCAAGCGTCGCTACCTGAGCGTATCGGAGCGCTGGGAATCCCGGATGGGGCTTCGTTGCATCCCAGACCGTGATTCTCGGCGTCGGGAATCACGCGAAAGCGGTGATGTGGATGAGGACGAGCGCGTTGGGGGACGAGCGCCTTCGATCGGTGATCGAAGGCGCGGCCTGACAGACGAAGCGCCACCCGGCGACGCGCCGAGGCCGCAAAAGAACCGTCAAGGTGAGCACGGTTGCGCTGGAGGCCCGCCTATCGTGGGTGCCGTGGAACTTCCGATCCCGTTTGCCCAGTCCGCCCTGCCCCCCGGAGCCGATGTCTTCGACCGGCTTCTCCGTGAGCGCATTGTCTTCCTCGGCGGCCAGGTCACCGATGAACTCGCCATCAACATCAGCGCCAAGTTGTTGCTGCTCGATGCCGAGGAGCCCAATCGCGACATCTTCCTCTACATCAACTCACCCGGTGGCTCGGTCTACGCCGGCATGGCGATCTACGACACCATGCAGTTCGTGCGTCCGAACGTCGCCACCGTGTGCCTCGGCATGGCCGCTTCGATGGGGCAGTTCCTCCTGTGTGCGGGCGCACCGGGAAAGCGGTATTCGCTTCCGCACGGCCGGGTGCTCATGCACCAGCCCCTCGGTCAGATGCAGGGCCAGGCCAGCGATATCAAGATCCACGCCGAAAACATCATGCGTACGAAGCGCGAGATGGCCGAACTGATCGCGCATCACACCGGTCAGCCGGTGGAGCGCATCGAGGCCGACTCCGACCGTGACCGTTGGTTCACTGCCGAGCAGGCTCTCGAATACGGCATGATCGACAAGATCGTCGAGAAGCAGAGCTGATCTCTCCGGCTCGGACGGCGAGCCGCAGGATCGACTCCTGCGCCGGATGTATGCGCGCATACGATGGCGCGCAGCGCACGGAACGCGCTCAGACCAGGCGAAGCTTTCCTAGACGCTTGCACCGTCCAGGATTGCCTCGGCGGCCCGTCGTCCGCTGACAAGAGCTCCCTGGATCGAGGCCTGGTCGCGGTGGTCGCCGCAGACGTAGAGGCCGTCGGCCAGCTTCACCGGGCGTGCCACCGGCTCCAACGACGGTTGGGCCGGCTGGGCGTGGGCGATCTCGTAGGTGGGAAGGGTCGTCCAACCATCGACCTGGACCCCGAACCATCGTCGAAGCTGGGCGCGTCCCTCCACGTCCAACCGCTGATGCCACGTGGCCCGGTCCATCCCGGACGGGCGGGTGTCGATGATCGACGCCGAGACGAGATGGCGGCCGGGCGGGGCGTAGTTGGGCGAGACGTTCGACGGCACGCACACGTTGTTGATCGGGCCACCGCCGTCGGCCATGGACGGGCCGTTGCCGTTGAGCAGAAGCAGTGGGCCCTCGAAGGGCGCGCGGTCGGCGGCGAAATACACGCACGTCACGGCGTTCGAACCCGGCTCGGCCACGGCGCCCCCGAGCAGACGCGCCGCCTGAGGTCCTTCGGTGGCGACCACGACAGCACCAGCGGACAGCACGGCGGAGTCGGTGAGCGTCACCGAACCCGCCGAAACGGCGGCGACCCGGGTGCTCAGCCGCACTGTTCCCGCCGGGAGGCGGGCGGCGAGCTGGGCCGGGATCATCCCCATGCCGTTGGCGGGAACTGCGTTGTCACCGGTCCCGAGCATCCGGAAGACGAAGTCGAACATGCGGCTCGACGTCGACAGCGACGCATCGAGCTGGATCCCGGCGAACAAGGGGCGGAGAAACCGTTCGACCATGGCGGTCGAGAACCCGAGTGACCGCAGCCGCTCCGCCGTGGACGTCTCCGGACGGGCCCACATCTCGTCGAGGGTGCCGCGTCCGCTGTTCAGACGCAGCCAACCGATCCGGGCCTTGTCGATGAGGGAGCCGACCGGCGCGGCGAGCGATGCAGGAATCGAGCGCACGTCCCGAAACGGATCGCCGAGGAGCACCCGCTTGTCGGCGACCTGCACCAGCGTGCCGGGACGGAAGCATCGGAGGTCGAGCGCCCGGTAGTCGAGCATGGCCTGCGCCTCGGGATAGGCGGTGAGGAGCACCTGGAACCCACGATCGAGGATGAACCCGTCGACGACATCGGAGCGGACCCGTCCGCCGACGCCGTCGGAGGCCTCGAGCACGAGGACCGATCGACCCGCCGCGGTGAGATGGACCGCACAAGCCAACCCCGCGAGTCCGGCCCCAACGACGATGACGTCAGCGTCGGGCACGGGTCAACTCTTGGTCGAGACGATCTGGGCGAGCGCCGGGCCGATCTCGGGATGCTCGAACGTGAAGCCGCTGGCGAGCAGCGCGGTCGGCAGCACATTGGCCCCGCTGAGGAGCATCTCCTTGACCATCTCGGCACCGTAGAGCATCTTCACCGGGAACAGGGGCGTCGGCACCAGTGTCGGGCGTCGAAGCGCTTTGCCGAGCGCCTTGGTGAACGCGGCGTTGGTGACCGGGTTCGGAGCGGTCAGGTTGACCGGACCGCGAAGCGACTCGGTGTTGAGGCAGTGCACAATCGCCCGTACCTCGTCGTCGACGGCGATCCAGGGCAGGTACTGACGGCCCGAGCCGAATCGTCCACCGAGGCCGAGCTTGAACGGCAGCAATTGCGCCTTCAGGGCGCCGCCTTTGGTCGACATCACGATGCCGGTGCGGAGGAACACCGTGCGCACGCCGGCGTCGATCGCCGGCTGGGCGCATGCCTCCCACGCCTTGACGACGTCGGCGAGGAAGCCGGTGCCGGCGGTTGATGTCTCGGTGATCCGCTCGTCCTGGCGATCGCCGTAGAACCCGATCGCCGAGCCACAGGCGAACACGGCGGGCTTCACGGTGAGACCGGCGATCGTCTGCGCGATGAGGGTGGTGCCCTTCACCCGGCTGTCGAGCACGCGGGCCTTGTGCTCCTCTGTCCACTTCGCGTCGCCGATTCCCTCACCGGCGAGATGGACGACGGCCCACGCGCCTTCGAGCGCCGCGGCGTCGATCGAGCCGGCTTGGGGGTCCCACTGGGCCTCGCCGGCTCCGGGGGATCGTCGCACGAGCCTGGTCAGAGGGTGTCCGGCTGCAGCGAGGGCGGCGCACAGGCCGGTGCCGATCAGTCCGCTCGCTCCGGTGACGACGACGCGCTGTGAGGAAGACGGTGTGGCGTTCATGACGTCGAGCCTACGGCTGTCAAACCACTATCTACGCCGGTCACGGTGGCCGTCGGCGAAGACGTGGGCGGTTCCGAACGGGCGCCTCCGGAGAGAATCGAACTCCCGACCCGCGGATTAGAAGGCCGCTGCTCTATCCAACTGAGCTACGGAGGCTTGAGTTCCTAGTCTCGCACGAGCGCTGAGGGGCCCGGCGGCGCCGTGGTGACCGGGACGGTCGTAACAGGCGCCCCGGGAACCGATCCGTTGTCGCGGACGACCGTTGACGGTGTCGGCGTCGGGGCCTCGCAGAGTGTCCGACCCTTCGCCGCGAGCACTCGGAGGTTGGCGTCGATCGCCTGCTCGGCGAGTAGTTCGTCCTTCGTCATGGCCGCAACGAGCCCATCGAGGATCGCCGAGACGACCGGCCGGTCGTCGAAGAGCAGCACGTCGTTGCCGGCCCGCAGGGCGATGACGGCTGCGTCGGGTGCGCGGTAGTAGTAGCGGATCGGCCACATCGACAGCGAGTCCGTCACGATCAGGCCTCGGTAGCCGAATTCACCGCGTAGCAGTTGGGTGAGGGCCCGGTTCGACAGCGACGCCGGGAAGGTGTCGAGTCCGGGGACGTAGAGATGGGCCGACATCACCCCGACGCGTGAGTCGGACACGATGCTGGCGAACGGGATCAGGTCCGCTGCCCGCATCGACATGAGAGGTGGGGTGAACGCGCCGATGTTGTGCGAGTCGCCGTTGGCGTTTCCGTGACCCGGGAAGTGCTTGAGGACGGGGATGATGCCGGCATCGAGCATGCCCAGCGCGAACGCCCGTCCATACGCGGCGACCACCGCCGGGTCGCGTCCATAGGAACGGTCGCCGATGCCGTTCGTGCCGGCCGCGCTGCCCGTGCCACCCGTGGGGTCGAGATCGACGTCCGGAGCCAAGTTCATGGTGAACCCGAGGGCGCGCATGCCGCGGCCATGGGCGGCGACCACTGTTCGGTATTGGGTCGGGCTGAGCGTCTTTGCCGTCCGGCGGGCACCGGGAAGCACACCGACGGCCGTCCGGAGGTGCTGTACCCGTCCGCCCTCCTCGTCGACGGCGACGAAGGCCGGACCGTGACGTCCGGAATCGCGAAGCATCCGGAGCTTTGTCCCCGACGTCTGCGTGGGAGTGCCACGCACCAGGATCCCCCCGAGGCCTTCGCCCTTGACAACGGCGATGGCATCGTTGAGCTGCGAAATCGGCACCCCGACCATGACGAGGTTGGCGGCACGGTCGCGCATCGGCCACGCAGCGACCTCTGATCGCTTCACACACGTCGCCGGCGCAACCGTCGAGCCAGGGATGATCGCAGATGTGGTGGATGGTGTGACCGACGCAGTCGCCTGCGGAGTTGTTTCGCCGGGTCCGACCCCCGCCACGACCGCCAGTACCCCGGCGACCAGGGCGATTGCCGACACGGTCCGGGTCATCAGCCCAGGTTAGAACCGGTTGGTCAGGTCCCGAGGTCGACGCAACGGAGCGCCGGTTGGCCGGCCGGCGTCCGCCGGATCGGGCCGCCGCCACGGCAGAGCGCCGGCGACGCGGGGTCGTAGCGCTAACCTCGACCGGAACGGTTTGTCGGCCATGCGTCGACCACAGCGACCCACGACGCCCCGCTCACGTGGGGCCCCTTCCCAAGGACGCCGATGGTGCACCCGAACGTGAATACGGCCCAACGCCGCGCCGCCCGCCGTCGCAGCCTGTCCCGAGTCGTCTGCGCACTCGTGCTGCTCGTGGCAACGTCCGTCTCCGTCGAACCGGCGGATGCTGCCAAGAAGACCACGAAGAAGTCGAAGGCGGCATCTCGGGCGGCATCGGCGAAGCAGGTGCGGGTCACGCTCGGCGACCTCCGGCGGACGAAGGCCGAACGCGAGAAGGTGCGTGCCCGTGCCCGGGCTGCATCCAAGAAGGTCAACGCCCTCAAGGCCAGCCAGGGCAAGGTCTCCCGCCAGCTCGAAGCACTGAACAGCACGGTGCGGGTGACCAGCGTGGCGCTCGACAGGGCGCAACGTTCCGCTGCGTCGGCCAGCCGCGAGGCGGCTCAGGCACGAGCTCGCGAACGGGAGTTGACGGCCAAGCTGGCGACCCTGCGGGCGACGTCGTACCAGGCGGCGCTCTCCGCGGTGGCATCGCCGACCGTCATGGAAGCGGACTCGTTCCTGTCCAGTACGACGGCCGATGAGGCCGACCGGCGCTCGGTGATCGACTCGTTGGGCAAGCGGCGCACGGCGGACGTGCTCGACGCGATGACCGCGACGCAGGAGGATCTCGCCATCGAGCGCGTCGTCGCCGTTCGGGCTGAGACGCGAGCCCAGTCCTACAAGGAATCTGTGGCCGACAAGCTCAGCCGGTACCGCAAAGCGCGGGTGAAGCAGCAGCGTTTCGCGGCTGATGTGGAGACCCGCCTCGAACAGCAGCTCTCCGAGGCTTCATCGATTTCCCTCGTCGACTCCAAGCTCGCCGCCCAATACGAGCGTGACCTCAACGTGCTCGCCCGCCAACTCCGGGCGGCTGGAGCCGGGGCGGGCGGCAAGGGGAGCGGCTCGTTCACGATTCCGTCCTTCGCTGACATCGCGGCCACCGGTGGCGGCGATACCCATGGCATCAAAGTGGCGCCGAGTCTTCGCGGCAATCTCGCCCGATTGCTCGCTGCGGCCAAGGCCGACGGCATCTACTTCACCGGTGGTGGGTACCGCTCGTCGGCAGGCCAGGTCGCGCTGCGTCGGGCCCATTGCGGATCGAGCACGTTCGCCGTTTACCAGGCCCGGGCCTCGTCGTGCAGCCCGCCAACGGCCCGACCGGGGTTCTCCCAGCACGAGCTGGGCTTGGCGGTCGACTTCGCCGAGGGAGGGCGCGGGTTGACGCGTGGTTCGGCCGGCTACCGGTGGTTGCGCGGCAATGCCCAACGCTACGGGCTCAAGAACCTTCCTTCGGAGCCATGGCACTGGAGCACGACCGGCCGGTGAGAACGGTGCCGCGTCGTTCGGAGTTCTCGTCCCTTCGGACGTGAGGCCCAACGTGCGTTGGGTCGAGCAGCGTCAGTCGTCGCCGCTGCGGTAACGCCGTGACGATTTGCGCTCGGACGCCTGGGACTTTGCGGTGAGCCGGCGTTGCACCGCACCCTTGGTCGGACGGGTCTTGCGCCGGACCGTGGGGATGTGGAGGGCCTCGACGAGCATCGCCACGAGGCGCTCGGTTGCCAAGTCACGGTTGCGGAGCTGCGAACGCTCTTCGCGCGCGACGATGCGCACCGACGGCCCGAGTTTCTCCATCACCCGCAGTCGCTGAGCCTCGGTGAACGCGGTCGATGTCTCGATGTCGAACCGCAACTCCGCCGCCGTGTTCGAGGTGTTCGCGTGCTGACCACCGGGCCCACCCGCGGCGATGAAGCTCCATCGGAGCTCCGACGTCGGGACGACGCAGGTTCGGGTTACTCGCAAGCGATCGTCCACTGCACCAGTGTTTCAGGGCGGTGGCTCGGTCGAGTGCCGCATGGACGGGGAGCTGGAACGCGCTTCCCGAAACCGACGCCGTCGGTCTACACTCGATGCCCGCTGCATGGTGGCCGTAGCTCAGCTGGTAGAGCATCAGGTTGTGATCCTGAGGGTCGCGGGTTCGAGCCCCGTCGGTCACCCAACTCGTTGCCCGGGATCCTCGGACGGCGACTAGGGTTCACGCCCGCACACAACTCGCCTCTCTAGCTCAACGGCAGAGCAACGGACTCTTAATCCGCAGGTTCTCGGTTCGAATCCGAGGGGAGGCACCAAATAACCGCAGGTCAGACCGGGTGTTCCGTCCCGAAGTCAGCCGGTGGCTCGTCGAAATAAGCACCGGCCGGTGTGATACGCCGCTTGATCCACTTTTCGGCAGAGCCGTTCGGTGATCTGGAGGTCGCGTGGCACAGGTAGCGGCGACGGTGAGGCGGCGATTCGAGTCCAAGGTGGACTCTTCAGGCGAACACCATCTGTGGTGTGGGGCGCTTGACCCTGCGCGGGGAACGGGGCGAGCGAAGCACGACGGTCGGAAGTCACGGCGCATCGTCTCGCGTGGGAGTTGTTCGTCGGCGACGTTCCACTCCACGCAAAGGTCCTGGCGTGCCCCGATGAGCCGTCCTGCGTTCGCGTGGACCATTTGCGGCTGAGTGGTCAGGTGGGGGTCGGTGGGGGCGCTCGGCCTGTGGCCGTCCAGCGGCAGGCGAAGGGCGCCGGTTCTTTGAACGAGGTGCGTGACGGGGTGTTCAAGCTGACCGTCACCTCGGGAGCGCATGAGGATGGTCGTCAGAGGCGTGTGGTGCGTCGTGTCCAGGCCTCGAAGCAGCAAGCGACCAAGCTGTTGGCCGCGATGGTGGACGAGGTGGGCGACGGGTCGCGGATCGCCGCGCCGGAGTCGAAGGACATGACGGTCGACGAGCTCTTACGGGCCTACCTGGATTCTTGCTCCGAGACCAGCGACGAGAATCCGAAGGCTCTCGCCCACTCGACTTTGGTCCGGTACGAGGACCTGCGGAAGAACTGGCTGACGCCGTCGCTGGGGTTGATGAAGGTGAGGGCGCTCTCGGAAGCTGACATTGACCGGGTCTTTGCCGTGATGCGCAATTCGGGGAAAAGCCACAGCCACATGAACCAGGCGAAGTCCTTATTGAACGGGGCTCTTCGGTGGGCTCGGCGTCGGCGGGTGATCGCTCGAAACCCGATGGGAGATTTTGAGCTTCCGCGCTCGAAGCATGTGAAGCGCGAGGCGATCCCCCCGGAGATCGACGAGCTGATCTCGTTGCTCAGCAGCGCGAACGAGCACGAGCCGGACCTTGCGCCGGTGCTGTCGCTCGCCGCGACGACTGGTCTTCGTCGCGGCGAGCTAGCCGGACTGCGGCGCGATCGGATCGACTTCGATGGGTCGCGGTTGCGCGTCGACACGGCAGTCAACGATGCCGGTGGCACGGTCGTGATCAAGTCGACGAAGACGCATCAGGCGCGCTGGCTCGCGATTGACAAGGCCACGTTGATGATGCTGCCTTTTGCCCGCAATGAGTTCATCTGTTGGATAGAGGACGCCAAGCAGCACGTGACTCGTGAACGCCGCATACGCCGGACAGGTGAGGAGTTGGAGAAGGGGAAGCGGCGGCCCTGCTGCTGGCCGGGATGCACGCATCGAGAACGCAACAGCCACGCCTAGAACAAACGTCTTTAGGGGCGGGAGACCGGCGACCGAGGTTGCGAGAGAGGGGTCCTGACGCCGGCCGGGCCATCACTCCTCGACGGATAGGAGCACCGTGTTGAGTCCTGTGACCGCGAGGAGGTGGCGCAACGCTGGTCGTGGATGCTCAAGGGCGAACGTCGCTCCGTGACCGGCCGCGAGGTCACGCAGGTTGAGCAAGATCGTGAGACCTTGGCTGTCGACGAATTCGACCTCAGCCAAGTCGAGGCGCAGTTCCTCCACCTCGTCCCACCTTGCCTCTGCGATGTAGCGCACGAGGATCGTGGACGAAATGTCGAGCTCGCCATCGACGTACGCGCGCATCGTCGGCGGTGCCCATTCGATTCGCACACGCAACAATCTACGTCCCCCTTGTTGCCAGGTGGTTGCCCCGGCTCGAACCAAGAACCCGCAGCACGTGGGCCTGACGAGTACTACCCACTCTGAGAAACCGAAACAAACTCAACACGAATTTCCGACTGGGCCGCACCTCCGTCAAATCTCTTGCTTCGGGACACCCGTGCTCCGTCAAGGCGCGTGCGGCGTGTGTTTGCGGCTCACCGTTCCGGGGCACATTCTCGGTATGTGGAATCCGTCGCACGCAACGCGACCCGGGCTGGTGTCAGCAGGCGCTGTCGAGCATGTTCCGTGAACGTCACTGCACGTCCGCACACCCGATCACTGGGACAGATGGACCCCTTCGTCGTGCGATGGCCCGCGAGCTAGGCACTGAGATGTCGCGGGCCGACGCCCTCGACACGACCGAGTCCTCCGAGCGTCGGTTCCGTTCGCTCGTCGCGAACGCCGCGGATGCCATCGTCGTGCTCTCCGCAGATGGTGACGCTCTCTACGTCAGCCCATCGCTTCTCGCGCAGCTTGATATCGCCCCCGAGCGTTTCGTTACGCAATCCGGGCTGCCCTTCGTGCACCCGGACGACCTCCTGGCCATGCAGAGCGTCGCGTTGACATCCCCGCCAGAAGGTGAAGCGTCTTGTCCTGTCGATCTCCGACTGCAGCATGCGTCCGGCGCATGGAACACGTACGAGGGAATATGCATGGACCTGTCGGCCGACACCGACGTCTGCGGGTTCGTGTGGAACCTCCGCAACGTGTCAGTGGAGCGTGAAGCCGTAGCCACCTTGGCGCAGACGGCGGAGCGCTTCCGCGCATTGGCGATCGGCTCGCACGACGTCCCCAGCATCGTGAGCGTCGATGGTTCGATCACGTTCGTGGGACCGTCGCTCACGCGAACGCTTGGGTATCGGTCGGACGAGTGGGTAGGCCACTTCGTTGCCGAGTTCCTGCACCCCGATGACGTGGAAGTCGTCCAGGAAGCCCTTCGAGGCTGCGTCGAGCCCGGCGCCAAACCGACGCCGGTCTTGCATCGCCTACGTCACAAGGACGGCTCGTGGCGATGGATGGAGTCGGTGCTCACCGATCAGCGCCTCAACCATGCAGTTGACGGCCTTGTGGTGAACATGCGAGACGTCACGGAGCGTCAGCTCATCACCGAAGCACTGCAAGAGTCCGAACGCCGACACCGTACGATCGTCGAGACTGCCGAAGAAGGCATCTGGATCCATGACGCGAACGCACGCGGGACCTTCGCTAATCCCAAGATGGCAGCCCTGCTCGGGACCACCGTCGAGGACCTCCACTCTCGGTCGATGTTCGATTTCGTGTGCGAGTCGGATCGCCCCATCGCTGCCGCTCACCTGGATCAGCGCCGGAGCGGCCAGTCGGGCAACTACGAACTGCGTCTCCAGCAAGTCCACGGAGAGTTCTTCGACGCGCTCATTTCTGCCACACCGCTGTTCGACGCCGACGGGCTCTTCAGTGGCGCATTGAAGATGGTCACCGACATCACCGCACGCAAGCGCGCCGAGGCGGAGTCCGCACGCCTCGCGCTGCATGACCCGCTCACCGGACTCGCCAACCGCGCCCTCGTCCTCGATCGCATCGGCCACATCCTGGAGCGCCAGACGCGCCATCCCGGACTGGCAGCGGTGCTGTTCCTCGACCTCGACGGGTTCAAAGCGGTGAACGACTCGCTGGGGCACTCTGCCGGTGACCGACTCCTCTGCGAGATCGCCGCCCGCGTCAGCCTGGCGGTTCGGCCGGAGGACACCGTCGGGCGACTGGGCGGGGACGAGTTCGTCGTGATCACCGAGGAGGTCGACAACATCGAGAACGCCACAGCGCTGGCGGCGCGCATCTCCAAGGAGATCGCTGCGCCCGTGATGCTCGACGGATCGGAAGCTTTCGTCACGGCGAGCATCGGCATCGCGCTCTCGCCATCGACCGACGCCGCGACGTTCCTCAGCGACGCGGATACCGCCATGTACCGGGCGAAGGCGCTGGGGCGCGGTCGCTATGTCCTGTTCGATGACGCGATCCACCTCGACTCGCTCGAACGGGCGCAGTTCGAGGCGGAGCTGCACCGGGCCCTCGACCTCGGGCAATTCGATCTGGCCTACCAGCCGATCATGACGATGGATGGGGCGATCGCCGGCGTCGAGGCGCTGTTGCGGTGGGAACATCCGTTGAGAGGAACGATCGCGTCGACGGAATTCGTTGGCGTGGCGGAGGCAACGGGGCTGAGTGTATCGATCGGCGCATGGATGATCGACCACGCGTGCAGAGCACTCGCCGGGTGGCGAGCATCAGGACACGAGGAGCTCTCGATCTCGGTCAACATCTCGGCACGACAGCTCTCGCGTTCCGGCTTCGTCGACTCCGTCGCGTCGACGCTCCTCCACCATGGACTGGCGCCTCGCGCGCTCACCATCGAGATCACTGAAGACGTCCTCACGTGCGAGGCGCCAGGCGCCGCTTCGCTCCTCGCACTCGGTGCGTTGGGGGTCGGCATCACCGTTGACAGCTTCGGGACGGGGTACTCGTCGCTGGTGGACCTCCGGCGGCTCCCTATCGGCGCGTTGAAGCTCGATCGGTCCCTCGTGGCCGGCCTGGGACACAATGCCGAGGACCGTGTGATCCTGCAGGCCCTCGTCGATCTCGCCCACAACCTCGGGTTACGCACGGTCGCAGACGGGGTGGAGTCTCATGCTCAGATGGAGCAACTCAGTGCCATCCGCTGCGACTACGCACAGGGGGACTACTGGCACAGTGCAGTGACGGAGCAGCGGTTCGGCGAGTTGCTGGCCCTGAGAGAAGCAGTTGAACCAACCCTTCCGGGTCACGTCTCTGCCCCATACGCGGACCCGACCGAACGTGTCCGTACGTCGACCCCTCTTCGAGCGGAGCCTCGGCGCGAGTGATCGAAACATGTCGGGCCAACCTGGCCCCGGAGCGGATCGGGGTTGTGTTCAGCGAAGAGAGTTGCTGGTGAGGCGCATCAGCAGGAGTTGACCGCCTTCCTTCTTGTCGAGCCAGTCCGGCTCACCGTCCTTGTTCAGGTCGTCACCGGGCTTGGTGGCTACGAACAGCGAGTGGGCCTGGATGTTGACGAGGTACGCGCCCGGGCCGAAGACCTCGGAGGCATCCACGATCCCGCTTGACTCCCAGCTCCCGTAACGCGCAGCACGGTCAGCGAACTGATCTACGCGAGCGACGATGCTCAGCGATCCCGTACGGAAGTCGTAGTGCCAGATTCGTGCGTTCGTCGCCGTTGGTTCGTCGGCGGCGTAGCTGTTCTGGCTACCGGGATCTTCACCGATGAGCAGTCCGGTCGGGGTGACCTCGACGTTGTCGGGGTTGTGGATCAACCCCGGCACCTTTGCCGACGAAGCTCCGAGCGTGTCGCCGTCGACCACGATGGACAGCCGCACCACGACCGTCGGATCGCGAGGATCGACCTGCATCCGAAAGATGCGACCGTTCGGAAATGGACCTGTGCCGGTCGCGCCCCGCCGCAGGCGTCCGGTGGCAGGATCGGCTACCGCGCGTGGCTCGCCCGTGTCGGCAAAGTAGAACACACCTGCCTCGTCGGAAGACGGGACGATGTCCTCGACACGGATGAATTGGAACACGTTGTTCTGATTCGACCAGTTCTCGAGACCCGTCTGGTCCCCAACGGCGATCGCGCGCGGCACCGCGATGAACCTGCCAGACGCGGAGGACGACATCTTGAGATCGCCATAGTCGTTCACGGCCGGATCGCTCGAGACGAAAGCCCACAGCTGACCGTCATCGTTCATCAGGGCATCGGCGCTCTTCGATGTGTACATGTAGAGCTGCGACGCGGGGGCCGAGAAGGTGTCGTCACCCGACACCATCGTCGGCGTCGCGAAGCCGGGGAGGGCGACCTGGTTCTCGTGGTTGAATCGGCCCATGGTGTAGATCGTCTTGTACGTCTTCGCGTTGATGTCGTATGCCACGACGACGCCGGCCTGTTCACCGCCATTCTGTAGAGCCGGGAATGCGTTTCCCTTCCGGTTCACGACGTCAGTCGCCTCCTCCGGAGCGAACAGGATCGGTCGCGAGAAGCCGTGGCGCTCGTCAGCGATGAACGTCGAGCAGAACCGCTGGTAGTTCGCGCTGCTTGGAATGACGATCGTCCCCTGTTCCACCGTCAAGGTGTTCGGGTTGATCTCGAGCTCGCTCAACTGGGCGTTGTCGTAGTCGTTGAACGAGTTCGTGGTGGTCGGTGATGCCGGCACGTACGGAAAAGGGACCCGAGATGTCTCGTGCGTGACAAAGACCTGGGCGTTGCCGTTGGGCAGCTTACGAACCCCTATCCCGTCAGGGATCGATTCGAACGTGTACTTACCGACGCTGTCTCCGACCGTGACTATCGGGGTGATGTACACACCCGGAGCCACCGCGGTGAGCATGGAGGACTGCCGGGTGCGGAAACCTACGCCCGCTCGAGCAGCAGGCTGTTCGGCCCCGATGGCGACGAGAGGAACCGCCGCTGCGAGTGCCCATAGGACCTTCCGGTACGACCTTTCCATCTCCTGCCTCCGACTGGTGCTCGGACCTTCTCGACTGGGTTTTCGGACATTAACCCCGATCGTCACCTGATGCTCGACGTGCTTGTCATTTTTTCTGGCCGGCGGTCTGACGTCGGGCAGGTGTGGAATTTCGGGCTTGATCGTGCTCACGGTTGCCGGAGTCGTGTCTGCTCGGGCAGCTCAGTTGGTTGGGCAGATCGTCGACTTCGGCACTGGCGGGGGCGCGACGCTCGAACCGTCTTGCGCCGCAACGCAGTTGACATACACCCGCTCGAACCGATATGCGGCTTGTCGGCGAGCGGTTCGCGCTGAACATTCGCTCGTAGACGAGGTGCGAGGTGCGCGACGGGTCACGGTCCCGACGAAAACCTCTCCGACCATTGCGGCTCTCTGGAACGGCTCGTCCCGGAGGCGGAAGGCGGATCAGCGTGACGGCGCGTCGTCCGTCGCCGCTCCGCTGACGCTCGGTGTGACGGATGCGGTTCGCTTCTCGGGCGGATGTGGCAGTTCCGCTGGTTCGTCAAAGGCGACGTTGTCTCTAGGCAATTGGACGTCGCAGTTCGTCGTCGAGGATGGCTTCGACGGTGAGCGTCTTTCCATGTGCGATCGCGCTGTCGATGGCACCTTGTTCGCCGATTGCGGCGCGCGCCAACGCGGCGTGGTCGAGGCGGATGCGGTACCAGTAGGGAAACACCATTGCAGCGCGTTTGGCAGCTTCCAGGTACGCAAGGGCGGTGACCGGATCATTTGTCCGAAGATGAAGG
>JANPFX010000038.1:0-7857 GCA_031423635.1 Acidimicrobiia bacterium
CTTCAGCGGGACGTCCCGCCAGTCGGCGGCGATGAGGGACCGGATCTGCACCGGTCCGCCGAACGTGTTCGGGTCCGGCACCGAGAGCGTGGCCTCCGAACCGTAGATCTCGATGTTGCGGTATCGACTGGCCTTCACGTCGAAGCTCGTCACCAGCGTTGCCGTTGGACCTGATGCGAACTCGATGATCGACGAGACGTGGGTCGGCACCGTTGCCGTCACGACATCGCCCACGCGGCCCTTGGAGTGGACGACGCGTTCGGCGATGCCGATTCGGGCCGAACCCATCACCGAACGGGCAGGGCCGAGCAGGAACGTCAGCGCCGTCAGGTAGTAGGGACCCATATCGAAGAGCGGGCCGGCGCCGGCCCCGTAGAAGATCTCCGGGTTCGGGTGCCACCACACCGGACCGAAGCCGAGCATGAACGCGTTCACGGCGAGCGGCTCGCCGATCATCCCACGGTCGATGGCGTCACGCACGGTCTGCAGTCCTGCGCCGAGGAAGGTGTCGGGTGCGCAGCCGATGCGCAGGCCACGCTCCGCTGCAGTCCCGATGAGCGCGCGTCCGTCGTCGAAGTCGATGCCCAGAGGCTTCTCGCTGAACACTGCCTTGCCGGCCGAGAGCGCCGCCCTCGAAACGGTCGTGTGGACGTGCGCGGGGGTCAGATTGACGACGGCATCGATCGACGGATCGGCGAGCATCTCGTCGACCGACATAGCCGTGGTGTGACGGGACGGCCCGGGCACCGCGGTGTAGTCCGCCGCGAGTTTCTCGGCGCGGCCGAGAATCCCGTCGGCGAAGGCGCCGATCTCGATCCAGTCGATCTCGGCGAGCGTGCGCACATAGACCGGCGCGATGTTCCCGCAGCCGATGATGCCGATACGCGTCATGCCCGGCCCGCCGAGAAGCCGCCGCCCACGAGGAACCGGTGGCTGTCGGCCAAGGCCGAGAACATGTCGGCGTCGCAGCGGTCAAGCTCCACGATGTGCCACGCCGCTCCCGGAGCGGCAGCGAGGACCCGGGCGATGTCGACCGAGCCCGAGCCGACCGCAACCATGGAACTCTTGGGATCGTCCGCCGGGCCGTCTTTCACGTGCAGAAGCCGGATTCGGGCACCGGCTTCGACAATGGCATCAACCGGGTCGGCCCCACCGACGGTGGCCCAGTAGATGTCGAGCTCGGCGAAGACCGTCGGGTCGAGGCGTTCGAACAGGTGTGACCAGGCGGTGCGGCCGTCGATGATCGTCTCGAACTCCCACCAATGGTTGTGGTAGCCGAGGCTCAGCCCTCGGGAGCGGGAGATCGTGTTCGAGACGTTGAGCACCTCGGCGGTGCGCTTCACCGCGTCGAGGTCAGCGAACGAGGCCGGCGGCAAGAACGCCGCCACGACGGTGTCACAGCCGATGGACTGCACGTCGTCGAGGAGGGGATTGAGCACCTCGGGGTCGAGGCTTCCGGCGTGTGCGCTGCTCAACCGCAGGCCGATTTCGTCAGTGATCGTGCTGAACTGGGCCGGTGTGAGGTTGTGGAAACCGGCGAGCTCCACCCCGACGTAGCCCAAATCCGCCACCCGGCGCAGCACGGAGGCGAAGTCGTCCTTCGCCTGGTCCCGCAGGGAGTAGAGCTGGACGGCGATCGGCGGGGCGGAGGTCATCCCTCCTTCGTAGACGAACCGCGGTGACGTTGCCAGCGCAGTTTCTGGGTCAGCTCACGTCGCTGGTTCGGATCACGTGCGAAAACGACGTCGGCGCCGACCCGATGCACGTGAGCCGACCCAGGCTGCACGCCAGCCGACCCAAGTTCGGGCGACATAGCGCGCGCTACCCGCGGAGCTCGGCTCCCGTGGCGGCCCGCACGGCATCGATGGCCGCCTGGCGGACGGCGGTCAGTTCGGCGTCGGCGAGGGTTCGATCGGATGCCGAAACTCGGATCCGGTAGGCCAGGCTGCGCGCGGCGTCGCTCACGCCCTTGCCCCGGTACACGTCGAACAGGGCAACGTGCTCGCACAACTCCCCCACGCCGGCCTTGATCGCCGCACCGACCTGACTTGCCGAAACACTGTCGGGAACGACGAACGCGAGATCGAAGTCGCTCGACGGGAACCGGCTGAAGCTGGCGACGTCGGCACTGCGCCGCGGCTGGGCGAGGAGGTTCTCGAGATCGAGCTGGAGATATCCGATCCGACGGTCGATCCCCCATGCCTCGGCCACGGCCGGATCGACCTCGCCCACGATGCCGAGCGGGAAACCCGTCCCGGTGTTGACGACCTGCGCGCTGCGCGTCGGGTGAAGACCGGCGACGTCGGCCGCACGGACGGCGATGGCGGCCGGGACGATGCGGAGCAGGCCGATGAGCCGATCGAGGGACCGGATTGCGCTACGGGCGTCGTCATCACCGGCGGCGAAAGCAACGGCGAGTTGATCACGCTCGTAGGGAAGGATCTGGTCGGGGCGCGGCGTTCCGAACACGTGGCCGATCTCGAACACGCGCATCGACGGGTTGCGATGGTTGGCGTTGTGGCTGAGCACCCGCAACAGCCCCGGCAGCAGACTGGGCCGCATCACCGACTCCTCCGGTGACATCGGGTTCGCCACGCGGACGACGTCGGTGCGGTGGAGGGTCCGGGCGAGGTCGTCGTCACCCAGGAAGGTGGACGTCCACACTTCGCTGGCGCCGTCGGCAGTGAGCAGGTCGCCGACCCGGCGACGGTCCGCCTGCCGTGGGGTGAGCCGACCGACAAGATCCGTACGGAGATGTCGACGCTCGATGTTGTCGTAGCCGAAGTGTCGGCCGACCTCTTCGATCACGTCGATCTCCGCAGTGGAGTCGGGCCGCCACGACGGGATGACGACGTCGTGCAGGCCGGGGTCCGTTCGTGTCGGCGTGAACCCGATGGGGGTGAGCAGCCCGGCGATGGTCTCGTCGGTCAGCGCCGTGCCGAGCACAAGGTTGACGCGATCGGTACGCACATGTACGGAGTGGTGGACGGCGGGCACCGGCCGGATGTCGTCGAAGGACTCGACCGTGGCATCGGGACAGGTGAGCCGGACGATCTCGACGAAACGCGCCGCAGCCGCGGGGATCGCCTCCAAATCAGTTCCGCGTTCGAACCTGGCCGACGCCTCGCTGCGGAGGTTGAGTCGCTTGGCCGTGCGGGCGATGCACATGGGCGTCCAGTGGGCGATCTCCAGCAGCAGGTTGCTCGTGGTGTCGGACACCTCGCTGGTGAGCCCGCCCATCACGGCGGCAATGCCGACTGCGGTGTCGGCGCCGTCGGTGATCACACCGTCCGCGCCCTGGGTGGCAAGCACGCGCTCGACACCGTCGAGGGTGGTCAGGTGTTCGCCCTCGTTCGCCCAGCGGACCCCGATGCGTCCACCGACGAGGGCGTCGAGGTCGAACGCGTGACTCGGGATGCCGAGCTCCAGCATCACCAGGTTCGAGGCGTCGACCAGGTTGGAGATGGGGCGCATCCCGGCGAGCGTGAGTCGGGCTTGCACCCAGGTTGGCGACGGCGCGACGCGGACGTTGCGGATGACGGTGACGGTGAGCCGGTCGCAGAGGTCGGTGGCGGTGATCGACCCTCGTGTCGACGGTGATCCCGACGGGGCGGCATCGAGGACCCCACCGATGATCCGTGGTGGGGTGAACGGGAGACGGAGCTTTGCGGCGAGGTCCCTGGCCACGCCGAGGACGCTCATCGCGTCGGGACGGTTCGGGTTCACCGACAGGTCGAACACGACATCGGGGGTGATGCCGAGCGCTTCGTTGATCGGCTGCCCCAGCGCCGTGCCGACGGGGAGTTGGAGGATGCCGGTGTGATCGTCGTTGAGACCGAGCTCACGACTCGAGCACAGCATGCCGTTCGACCATTCGCCGCGGAGTTTGCGGCGCTCGATGAGCATGCCGCCGGGCATGGTGGTGCCGAGGGTCGCGAGCGGAACGACGTCGCCCTCGGCGAAGTTCCATGCACCGCAGGCGATCTGGACCGTTTCGGTCTGCTCGGCCGCCGTGACGATGTCGACGAGGCGGACCTTGTCGGCATTCGGGTGGGGCCGGATGGCGCGCACCTGCGCCGTGATGATGCCGTCGAGGCCTTCCCCGATCTTCTCGACGCCTTCGACCTCGAGACCGAGGCCGTTGAAGATGGTGGTGAGCTCGTCGACGGACGCCGTGACCGCTACGAGTTCGCGCAACCAGGACAAGACGATTTTCATCGGGAGCAGGCCTTCGTGGTCGCGGAACTGGTGGGGCGAGCAGTGAAGCGGAGCGGAGCGGCGCAGCGCCGATTGATCAGACTCATCGTGGGCTTCTGATCAGAACTGCTGGAGCAGTCGGAGGTCGTTGTCCATGAAGACCCGGAGGTCTTCGACGCTGTGGCGGTTCATGGCAAGCCGGTCGATGCCGAACCCCCACGCGAATCCCGTCCATTCCTCCGGGTCGATGCCGCCGTTGCGAAGCACGTTCGGGTGGACCATCCCGCACCCGCCGAGCTCGATCCACCCGGAGTGCGAGCAGACCCGGCAGCCGCCACCGCCACAGAACGGACACGTGATGTCGAATTCGGCCGACGGTTCGGTGAACGGGAAGAACGACGGCCGCAGCCGCACCTTGAGGTTCGTCCGCCCGAAGTATGCAGCGATGAACTGTTCGATGGTTCCGGCGAGGTGGCCGAGCGTGATGCCGCGATCGATGACCAGCGCCTCGATCTGATGGAAGACCGGGAGGTGTCGGGCGTCCGGAGTGTCGACGCGGTAGCAGCGCCCTGGCATGACGGCGTAGATCGGCGGCTCCTGCCCCTGCATCACGTGTATCTGCATGGGCGAGGTGTGGGTGCGCAGCAGTACATCGTCGCGGCGTCCGTCGGTGCCCGGAAGGTCGAGGAAGAACGTGTCGTGCATGGTGCGCGCCGGATGCGCCGGCGGGAAGTTGAGGGCTTCGAAGTTGAACCAGTCGGTCTCGACCTCATTGCCATGGTGCACCGAGAATCCCATGCCGACGAAGATGTCCTCGAGGTCTCTGATCGTCCGACTGATGAGGTGAAGCGTGCCCGGGAGTTTCGGGGAAAGCCGTTCCGTGAGATCGAGGCGTTCCGCTTCGAGCGTGGCCCGCCTGGCCGATTCCACGACGACCGCCCGCCGTTCGGCCAGTGCCGACGTGACCGCCGATCGGGCGGCGTTGATGGCAGCGCCGAAGGCCTTGCGGTCGTCGACAGACAGCGCTCCGAGTGTCTGGTTGGCCAACGTGATCGGGGCCTTCTTGCCGAGGACGGCGATCTCGACGGTCTTCAACGCTTCCGGTGTGTCGGCGGCGGAGATCGTCGCCAGAGCGTCCGCTTGGAGGCCGGCCAGTTCTTCGAGTCGCATCGCCGGCTCAGGCCTCGACGCGGACGGAAGTCGTGTTGCCGGCCCGGGGACGCAGCACGAGGACGCAGCACGAACGTTGCAGATTCACCGAATGATTCTGCCCGACAGTTGGGCCGGGCGAGGTGCAGTTCGGCGACACGTTGCGAGATGCCGTCACGGCAGAGATCGTCAGCGGCGTTGACGCGCCGCTTCGAATGCGAGAAGCGTCGCCGACATCGATACGTTGAGCGAGTCCGTCCGACCGGCCATGGGGATGGTGAGGCGGCCTTCGATGAGGTCGAGCTCGCCGGTCGACAGCCCACGGGCCTCGTTGCCGACGACAAGTGCGGTGGGACCGGTGAGGTCGGCGCGGTCGTAGTCGACACTCCCGTCGGACGATACGACGGCCGCCCACGTCCGTACTCCCCACCCGACGAACGCCGAGACGACCTCGCCGGGAGAAACGCCGGTCACCACGGGCACGTGGAACAGCGCTCCGGCCGAGGCGCGGACCACCTTGGGGTTGGTCACGTCGACGCTGGAACCGGCGAACACGACCCCGGCCGCCCCCGCCGCCTCTGCCGACCGCAGCAGGGTCCCCGCGTTGCCCGGGTCACGGAGATCGACAGCGACCAGGGCGAACCCGCCCGCACGGAGCCCGGGCTCCAGCGCGGTCAGCGCATCGGCGGACCGACGGACGACGGCACAGAGCGGCTGAGGGGTCTTCGTGTCGGAGATTCGTCCGAGCACATCGTCGGCGACGATGTGGACGGGCACATTGCGAGCCAGTCGAGAAAGGACGGGCTCCGCTGCGGCAACCGCCGCGCTGACGAAGACGGCGTCAACACCGATGCCGGCGTCGAGGGCTTCGGCCAGCACTTTCGCACCCTCGACCACGACGACACCTTCGCCCAGACGCGACTCGCGGCGCCCGATCAGGCGCCGCAATCGCTGCACGTGCTGGTTGTGCAAGGCCAGCGGCGTCATCCGCGCATGGCCCGTGAAGATTGGTCAGGCCGAAGCCTGGACGTCACGCTACAGTCGGAGACGAAGCAGCGTCGGACGCCGCTTTGGCCAGTACGGCGAACGCGGCGGAATCGGTGACGGCCAAGTCGGCCAGCATCTTCCGATCGACCTCGATGCCGGCGACCTTGAGCCCGTTGATGAAACGGGAGTAGCTGATCCCGTTCACCCGGCACTCGGCGTTGATGCGCTGGATCCACAGCGCCCGCATCTCACCCTTGCGGGCGCGGCGGTCGCGGAATGCGTAGCGCATCGACTGCATGACCTGCTGGTTGGCCGTGCGGAACGTGCGGCTCTTGGAACCGCGGTAGCCCTTTGCGGCCTCGAGAACTGCCTTGTGGTGCTTCTTGGCGTGAACGCCGCCCTTGACGCGTGCCATGGGAACTCCTTTGGGGTTGAGCCGCAGATCGGCCCGGGGTACGAACGAGAACGAACAGCAGACGAACGACGTCTGCCGGATGCGCCGGCAACGCCGACGAGGAGGTACCTAGATGCCGAGCATCTTCTTGACGTTGGCCGCGTCGCCCTTGGCGAGGACCGTGTCCTTGGCCAGGCGGCGGGTACGCGTCGAGGACTTGTGCTCGAGCTTGTGGTAGCCAAACGCCTTCTCGCGCATGATCTTGCCGGTACCGGTGACCCGGAAGCGCTTCTTGGCGGTGCGGTTGGTCTTCATCTTGGGCATGGGTTCTCCTAGTGGTTGCTCGGCACGTTGGCCGTCAGGCGGTTGGTGCCGCAGCAGGTTGTGCTGAGGTGTCTGCTGCTGGGTCGACGGGTGGTTCTGGTTCCGATGCGGGGGCACCGGCGGGCGCCGTGGATCCCGAGGGTGCGGAACCCTCCGGCCGAGGGGCTTTCTGCTTGGGCGGCACTACCTTCTTCTCCGGGGCAAGGACCATGGTCATGTTCCGACCGTCGAGACGGGGGGTTGCCTCGATCTTGGCCGCAGGGCCGATGATCTCGGCGACCTTGTTGAGGATGCGCATACCGAGTTCGGGATGCGCGACCTCACGGCCTCGGAACATGATGGTGATCTTGACCTTGTGACCCTCGGACAGGAACTCCATGACCTTGCGGGTCTTGGTGTCGAAGTCGCCGCCGCCGATCTTCGGGCGGTACTTCATCTCCTTGATGGAGATGGCGATCGACTTCTTCCGGGCTTCCTTGTCCTTCTGCTTGAGCTCGTAGAGGTACTTCGGGTAATCGAGGATCTTGCATACCGGCGGGTTGGCCATGGGCGCGATCTCGACCAGGTCGAGTTCAAGTTCACGGGCTGTCTGCAGGGCCTCGGGCAGCGGTTTGATCCCCAGAGGGGCGCCGTCGGGGCCGAGCAGGCGGACTTCACGGGCACGGATGCGCTCGTTGATCCTCGGCTCGCGGGGGTCATTGGACGGGGCAGTAGCGATTCGGCATCACTCCTCGGAAGAAACTGGGCTGGGTCCGTGAAAAAAGCACCACGAAACCCGCCGCAGAACCGCAGGAGCGGAACGGATC
>JANPFX010000039.1:0-4426 GCA_031423635.1 Acidimicrobiia bacterium
CTACGTCATCGTCGGCATCGCCATGATCTCGATCTTCGGAAGTACGTTCCCTGTAGTCGTCGCGTCGCTCGTCGTGACGGGGTGGTACGCCACAGCCCGGCTGTTTCGCGCCGCCGTGCTGCAGGTGCGCAGCAGCGACTACATCGAGGCGGCGCGTGCCACGGGGGCGGGCAACTTCCGCATCTTCATGTCGCACATCCTTCCAAACGCCATTCCGACGGTCATCGTGACGATGGGCTTTGCCGTTTCCGGAGCGATTCTCACCGAGTCCATCTTCTCATTCCTCGGGATCGGCTTCATCGAGCCCAAGCCCACACTCGGGGTGATGATCCGCGGCGCCCGGAACTACCTGTCGACCGATCCGCACATGTTCTTCGTGCCCGGCGGCGTGCTCGCCCTGCTCACTCTTTCCATCGTCCTGATCGCCGACGGCCTTCGTGACGCCCTCGACCCGAAGCTCCGAGGAACACACTGATATGGCCGCTGTGAACGAACCGCTTCTGCAGGTGAAAGATCTGCGCACGTACTTCCACACCGAAGCCGGTGTGGTGAAGGCGGTCGATGGCGTTTCGTTCGACGTCCGTGCTGGCGAAGTCGTCGGCATTGTGGGTGAGTCGGGGTCCGGGAAGTCCGTCACCGCCATGACGATCCTGGGCCTCCTTCCGGTGCCGCCGGCGAAGATCGAGAGCGGCCAGATCCTCTGGAAGGGCAAGGATCTCCTCACCACGAGCGAAAAGGACCTGCGTAAAATCCGCGGCGGCCAGATCGCCATGATCTTCCAAGATCCGATGTCGTCACTGAACCCGGTGTACACGATCGGCAACCAGATCGAGGAGATGATCTCCACCCATCAGGATCTCTCCAGGAGCCAGACCAAAGAGCGAGCGGTCGAGATGCTCGCCCTTGTCGGCATTCCAAAACCGCGGGATCGCGTGAACGACTATCCCCATCAGTTCTCGGGTGGCATGCGTCAGCGGGCGATGATCGCCATGGCGCTTGCGTGCGAGCCGGAGCTGCTGATCTGTGACGAGCCGACCACTGCCCTCGACGTGACTGTCCAGGCGCAGGTGCTCGAGGTGATCGAGAGCTCGGCCAAGCAGCTGGGAGCGGCAATCCTGTTGATCACCCACGACCTCGGTGTCGTGGCCGGCATGACCGACCGGGTGATGGTTATGTACGGCGGCCAGATCGTCGAGAAGGCACATGTCGATGATCTCTACTATTCACCGCGAATGCCCTACACCTGGGGCCTGCTCGGTTCGATTCCGCGGGTCGACGACTCGGCAGGCCGGCGACTCACCCCAATTCCTGGTGCGCCACCGATCATGTCGCGGCCGCCGGCGGGCTGCCGCTTCTCTCCACGGTGCGTTTTCGCCGTGCCCGGGAAGTGCGATGCTGCAGTGCCGGAGCTCGTCGCAGTGCACGACGCCGGCGAGGACCATGAGGCCCGCTGTGTCCGGCTCGGCGAACCGGGCTTCGCCGACAATGCTTCGGTGTTCGTCGGAGGTCTGGCATGAATGCCGATCCCGCGCCGCTGTTGGAGATAACCAACCTGGTCAAGAACTTTCCGATACAGCGCGGGTTGCTCAAGCGCACGGTCGGTCACGTGAAGGCCGTCGACGGCGTCTCCTGCAACGTCGCGGCGGGGGAGACCTTCGGGCTCGTCGGTGAATCGGGATGCGGGAAGTCGACCACGGCACGCCTTGTGCTTCGCCTCATGGAACCGTCATCGGGAACGATCCGCTTCGATGGCGAGGACATCTCCGCCGGCACTCACGTCGACACCAAGGCCCTGCGCAAGAAGCTGCAGATCGTCTTCCAGGATCCCTACGCATCGCTGAACCCCCGCATGACCGTTCGCCAGATCATCGCCGAGCCGATGGTCGTACAGGGTGTGCCGAAGGATGAGGCGAATGCCCGTGTCGACGACCTGCTCGTCACGTGCGGGCTTGCCCGGGAGCATGGTGCCCGCTATCCCCACGAGTTCTCCGGCGGACAGCGTCAGCGGGTCGGCGTGGCCCGAGCGTTGGCCAACAAGCCGAAGCTGATCTTCCTCGATGAGCCCGTCTCGGCGCTCGATGTGTCGATCCAGGCGCAGATCGTCAACCTGCTCGACGACCTGCAGGACCAGATGGGCCTCACCTACGTGTTCATCGCCCATGACCTGTCGGTTGTGTCGCACATTTCCGATCGCATCGCCGTCATGTACCTCGGCAAGATCATGGAGTCGGGCACCAAGGACGAAGTCTTCGGCGCCCCCGCGCATCCGTACACCAAGGCGTTGCTGTCGGCCGTGCCGTTGCCCGATCCCCGTGCCGAGCGTGCCCGTAAGCGCGAACGCATCGTCCTGCAGGGGGACATCCCCTCGGCGGCCGACGTGCCTTCGGGGTGTCGCTTTCGGACCCGGTGCTGGAAGGCGACGGAGCTGTGCGCCAATGAGGAACCGGCGCTCATCGACCGCGGTGGCGGACATCCCGTCGCCTGCCACTTCCCCGAGCAGTGACCGGCGTCAGCCGATCTGCTCTCGTTCTCCACGACGGCGCGTCGCTGTCGTATCTCACCGCCGGAATGCCGTCGGATGATCCGGTCCTGCTGATTCACGGGAGCACCGAAACGGCCGAGTCGGATTGGTTCGTCCACAGCCCGATGAGATCACGTCTGGCCGAACTCGGCTACTTCGTGATCGCCCCGGTCTGTCGGGGCCACGGCCGGTCCACTGCGTCGCGTGATGACTTCGGTTGGCTCGTGTATTCGTTCGAGCAGATGGCCGCCGAGGGCGCCGAGTTGCTACGCGCGCTCGGTATGCCTCGGGCATTTCGTCTGTGGACATCGCAATGGTGGCACGGTCGCGTTTCGCCTCGCCGAGTCGTTCCCATTGCAGGTCCGGGCGGCGGTGGTCTTGGCGGGGCAACGCGTATGTCGACGAGCATGTCCGCACCCGCGTCCCCGTCGGCATGGACCCTTGACCGTGTCGATCGGGAGAACGCGTCGTGGCGCAACGCGATGATCTCGCTCCACGACACCTTCCACGGCGAGGGCTACTGGCGCGAGCGCCTCGAAGGCGACCATCGCCGAGACCATCACGTATCCCCACTGGACGGCTGCGGACCTGGCTGATCTCGACGTGTCGGTGTTGGCCGCACGTGCCGGTGTTGGCCGCGTACGGGACCGATGACAGCATGAACGTCCCTGGACGCCACGTCGAGACCATCGCCGAGTGGCTGCCCCGTGGTCAGGTGTGGCTCGCAAAAGGTCGTGGCCACTCGGTCCACTGGGAAGCGCCCGACGACTTCATCGAACGCGTCACCGAGTTCTTCGCCGCCGCACCCAGCTGACCGGCTCACCTCCCACGCGCAGATGGCGCATGCTCACGCGCACCTCAGCGCCTTTCGCACACACCTCCCCACCGAATCAGCGATTTCCCGCCGAGATCGACCGATCTGCGCGCGAGATCTCGTTATCTGCCGCGCCACCACATACGAGCCGACGCCCTGCACGGCGCCCATTCGCGGCCATCAGGCGCGTGATGCGAGCTTCCCACCGCGCTATGGTTGAGGGTCCCTTCGGGGACCACGTCGAAGTGGCGAAATGGCAGACGCACCAGCTTGAGGGGCTGGCGCCCTTTAGGGCATGGGGGTTCAAGTCCCCCCTTCGACACCAATTTTTATTTCGCCTGGTCACAGCCTTTTCGGTCTCATAGTGTCGAGTGAGGGACTGCATGCTTGCAGGGACTTGCAGGCCCATGACCTGCGAACATGTGGAGTGTCGGGTGGTTGGACGTCAGCAGATCCTTTCAGGGACCGTTCAAGACCTGATGCAAAACCCCGGTCGATTCAATCGTCACACACCCACACCCAAAACGTGAGCACGAAAACCCCAGCTCAGAGACTATTTCCGGGGGAAGCCGCTAGCGTCCCGGCGGGCTGTTCGGGCACGTGCGGTCGTACGCGGCGATGGATCCGAAGTAGCGGTCCCATTCGGCTCGGCTGAGGTTGCGCCCGGCGACGTCGCAGGCCACCGTGGCCCAACGGGCCGGGTCAAGGGTGATGCGTCGAACCGAAGCGCCGGGGCCTCCGACGAACACGTACTTCCCGTCGGGGGAGAGCGCGAACCCGATGAGGATAGCGTCTTGCGGGTTCGATTGGAAGGGGAATGGTGCGCCGACTCGGCTGGCCGACGCGATGTCGAGCAGGTCGAAGTAACCCGACGTGGTCGTACGGAAGAGCCGGGTGTTGCCGACGAACCTTCCGAACCCAAGCTCGCGAAAGCCCGGGAGATAGGAGGTCCGGTGGCTACGGAGGTCGACCACCTGGGTCGCCTCGCTCAACTCGAACGTCGCCAGCTGCCGACCGTCCGGGGAGTAGGCGCCGAACTGACCCGTGGCGATCTCCACCTTGCCGGTGGTGAGGTCGATCATGAGGCCGCC
>JANPFX010000040.1:0-46890 GCA_031423635.1 Acidimicrobiia bacterium
GCGGTGTCACGGCTATTGGCGCCAAGAACGATCGTGACCTTGGCCGAGGCGGCGTCGACCTCGCGTCGGAGACGTTCCAGTTGACGCAACGCCGCGGCGGCATGGACACGGGTCGTGACAGATGGATCACTCGTCGGGATCTTCACCCCGTCCCAAACCGTTGTGCTCATCCATCCATTGTCACGTTCGGGTATGACAATTTCGGTGCCGATACCAAAGAATGTGGAAGAAACTTCAAGAATGTCTTCGTTGATTAGCCCTCGTGGGGGGTCCACCCCCCGGGAGTCTCGGTCAGTGCACGCCGGCGGGTTCGGTCGAGATTGATCGGGCGCGAGCCTCGCTGTTGCTCACCGTGAAGAAACAGATGAGGGCGCCAAGCGCGGCGAGGCCGGCGCAGATGACCATGGCCTTGGTGTAGCCGTCGCTGAGCGTCGCGCCTCTGCCCGTCGCTCCGGCGAGCGCGGGGAGGACGGCAATGGCGAGCAGCGAGGCGATCCGGGCCACGGCGTTGTTGATGGCCGAGCCGATACCTACGTGGGTATCTTCCACCGCGGCAAGAACGGTGGCGGTGACCGGCGCCACGGTGATGACGAGCCCGACGCCGAAGACGAGGACCGCGGGCAGAACGCCGACGAGGTACGTCGAACCGGATTCGATACGGGCCATGAGGAGGAACGACGCGCCGACGACCAGCGGTCCGACCGTCATCTGTAGCCGCGGTCCGATTCGCTGGGCGAGGGCGCCCGACTTCGCGGCGAAGAACAGCATCATGACGGTGACCGGGAGGCTTGCCGATCCGGCTTCGAGTGCGGAGTACCCGAGATCGTCCTGCAGATGGATCGTGAGGAAGAAGAAGACCGTGCCGATCGCGCCCCAGATCACGAAGGTTGCAGCGTTGGTACCGGCGAACAGGCGTGACTGGAACAACGTCAACGGCACCATCGGGTGCGACGAGCGGACTTCGATGAAGGCAAACGCCACGAGAAGCACGACCCCAACCGCAGCGGCAACAACCGCGAGTGCCTCCCAACCTGCCGACGGCCCCTCGATCAACGCATAGACGACGCCCGCCAGCCCGAGCGAGAGCGTGAGCGCTCCGGGTACGTCGATACGGGCGCCGTGATCGTCGCCGCGGGTCTCGGGGACGAAGCGCAGCGCGATGACGATCGCCGCTGCCGCGATCGGCGGGTTGATCAGGAAGACCCACCTCCACGAGACGGTGTCGATCAGCCATCCACCGAGAAAGGGTCCGACGGCGGTCGATGCGCCCGCCAATCCGCTCCACGAACCGATGGCCTTGGCCCGATCGTCGGGATGGAACACCGATGACAGCATGGCCAGACTGCCCGGCACGAGAAGCGCAGCAGAGACACCCTGCAAGACACGGGCGGCGATCAACACCCCGACCGAGGGGGCGAGGCCGCACATCATCGACGTGAGGCTGAAGCCGACGAGCCCGTAGACGAACATCTTCCGTCGGCCGAGGAGGTCGCCCAGCGAGCCACCCAGGACCAGAAGTGACCCGAGAGTGAGCAGGTACCCGGTGACGACCCACTGCTGCCCGGCGAGGCTCGAGTCGAACGTCCGCCGGATGTGCGGGAGGGCGCTGTTGACGACACTTCCGTCGAGGAATGCGATGCCCGATCCGAGAACCGCGGCAAAGATCACCATCCGCCCTTGGCGGGAATCGAACCGGATCGCTGTCACGCCTCGACGGTAGCGGTTCTCCCTTGCGCCGAGGGAACCTGCGACGCGATCCACTGCTCCTCGAGCTCGCCCAGTGCCGTCGACGGAGCCGCGGCGACCCATGGCCAGAGCTCGTTGGAGATCGCCCGCCAGTTCCTCGTGGCGTTGAGCTGCGCGAGCACCGCGTTCAGACCCCACTGGATCCGGTTCAGCACGACGAACGACGGCGGGAGGTTGAACGACTTCATCATCTTCGTGTGCTCGCCTGTCGGATCGAAGGTTCGCTTCAATGCTTCGCGGGCGTAGTCCTTGGTATAGGTGAACGGCTTGTCGTCCATCACCGGGTGGTAGAACCAGCCGAAGTACTCCATCAGCTCGTCGTTGGAATACGGGGCGTTGCGAAGGAGGAGTCCCGCGTCTTCGATGGCTTTGCGGTAGAACGCCGGATCGGGCTCGGACACCTGATGGCGGATCATCGACCAGAACGTCTGCATCTCGGTGTCCGTGAACTGCTTCACGAGCCCGAAGTCCAAGAAGGTGACCCTGACGCCGATCGGGCCGCCGCGCTCCACGAGATAGTTCCCCGGGTGGGGGTCGCCGTTGAAGATGTTGTGGCCGTTGAACGAACGGAAGACGAAGCGATAGATGATCTCGCCGACGAGGTCTCGTTCGTGTTGGGTCCAGTCCTGGGCGGCTTCGAATCGCAGACCGGTCGAGAGGTCGGTGACGAGCACGTTGCCGGTCGAAAGGTCGTCGTGCACCTCGGGGACGACGATCGCCGGGTGCCCCCGGTAGATGTCGGCGAACATCCGCTGTCGGCTTGCTTCGAGCCGGTAGTCGAGTTCCTCACCGACGCGCAGACGGAGCTCCTCGATGAACGGCGCGGTGTCGAGACCTCGGAAGACCACACCGAGGATCTGCGTGAGCAGTGCGGTGTTGTCGAGGTCGGCCCGGATTGCCGTCTCCACGCCGGGGTACTGGATCTTGACGGCGACGGCACGGCCGTCGAGTCGCACGGCGCGGTGAACCTGGCCGATTGACGCGCTGGCCAGTGGGGCATCGTCGAACGACGAGAAGAAGGCGTCGATCGGGCCGCCGAGGGCTTCTTCGAGCGTGGCGACAGCCAGATCCGCGCTCATCGGTGGCGCATCCGCCTGGAGGGTGGCGAGCTGCGCCCGGAACTGCTCAGGGAAGCCGTCGTTGAGGTAGCTCGCCATCTGGCCGAGCTTCATCAAGACGCCCTTCATCTGACCGAGGGCCTCGGTGACCTGTTCGGCCGTCTTCAGCTCGTGGGCGGCGTCGAGTTCGGCTCGACGCTCGGACGACGCGGCAGCCCGGCGGACCTGGTGGACCGCGGTGGAGGCCGCCGCCCCGGCGCCGAGTCGCACCAATTGGGCGTTTCGGGCCGATCGGGTGGTCTCGGAGAACGCTGGGGCGCCGACAGGACGCGCCGTCTTCGACCGCTTCCGGGCGACCAGGGCGAGTCCGGCGGCAGCAACGGCCGCGGCGGTGAGTGAGCGTCGAGACACACGTCGACGCTACCGTGACCCCTCTTCTACGAGCGCGGCGCCTCCCGGGCGTTGAAGTGATCGACGATCGGCTGGTACTTGTCCAGCGTGGCCAGCGCGGCGTCTCGGTCGAGCGCGGGGAGTCCCAGGGCGGCGAAGGATGCGCCGCCGTCGGCCAGCCCTCCGAGGTGGGCGATGTCGGGACGGGCGCCGTAGATGCCCAGGGAGAGCGACGCGGGGTCACGTCCGGCGTCCGTGGCGGCATGGAGGATCTTCTGCCACGACTCGATCAGTGGCCAGCGGCCCTCGATGGGCATCCACGCGTCGCCGAACTCGATGAGGTGACGAAGCGTCGTCGGAGTAGCAGCGGCGCCGAACACGATCGGCGGATGAGGTTTCTGCGTCGGCTTCGGCCAGGCCCAGCTCGATTCGAACTTCACGAACTCGCCGTCGAACGACGCCTCGTCCTTCGTCCACAGTTCGATGCAGGCGAGCATCTTCTCGCGCACCAGCGCTCGCCGGCGCTTCACGTCGATGCCGTGGTTCTCCATCTCTTCGTGGTTCCATCCGTACCCGATGCCGAGGATCGATCGGCCGTTCGAAAGCGCATCGAGGGTGGCAACTTCTTTGGCCAGCCACAGCGGATCGCGTTGGGCAACGAGGGTGATCCCGGTGCCCAACTTCAGGTTCGTCGTGACCGCGGCGGCGGCCGTGAGCGCAAGGAATTGGTCGTGGGTTCGCCAGTATTCCTGAGGCAGTGGCGGGGCGCCTACGCGGCCGCCCCAGGGCGTGCGTCTCGACACCGGGATGTGCGAGTGCTCGGGAAACCACAGGGCGTCGTACCCTCGGGCCTCGAGCTCCTTGGCGAGCTCGATCGGCTGGATGCCGAGGTCGGTTGGGAACATCAGTGCACCGATCTTCATGCGCCTCACGGTACTGGCCGACAACCCTTCTTGTCGTTTCGACAGCGTCGGTGATGACCGTCTAAACCGATCACATGGCTGAACGTCGTGTTGCCCTCATTGCCCCCGCCGGTACCTATGTCGGCCCTGAGCTCGCCCGTCTGCTTGCCGTTCGAGGACACGACCTCGTGCTCGCCTCGCCTTCGGCCGGGCTCGCCGAATCACTGCGTGCCGAAGGTGCCCGAGTCGAGGTTGTCGGAGGGGAGGACGACGGGACGCCGACCATGGGCCGCTTCGGCCCGGAGATCGGTCCCGAGATGGTCGAGCGCGCGAAATCGGTGTTCGGCACCTTTCATTCGGCGTTCTTCTCGTCGGGCCGCATCGCCCTGGGCAAGTTCCTCCGCATGTCGACGGACGACCTCCAAGCGGCCTTCCACGGCAACGTCGAGCTTCCCTTTCATTTCGTGCAGGCCGTGCTCCCGACCCTCGTCGGTCAAGGCGATGGACAGATCCTCGTTGCGACGAGCGCAACTGCGCTCCGTCCCACCCAGAGTGCTTCGGTGTATGCGGCTACCCGCAGCGCGGCGACGGTGCTGCTGCAGTCGGCGGCGCTCGAAGTCGCCTCGACGGGCGTGCAGCTCAACGTGGTTGGCACGAACTTCATGGACTTCCCGGAGTTCCTCCGCGGGAACCGGGTCGAGACCCCTGAGGACCGCGCCCGCGTCGAATCGATGGTGCCGATGAAACGGCTCGGCACGATGACGGAGTTCGCCTCGTTCTGTGCGACGTTCCTCGACGGTTCAAGCCGTTTCGCCACCGGGCAGTTCTTCCCGTACGCCGGCGGTTGGGCAACCTGACGTTGGTCGATGCCACCGCTCACGAGCGGTGGCCCGGAGAAACTCCGAGGCATGCAAGGCACCCCACGGCAGAGAATGGTTCATGTCATCACGTACGGTCCTGCTGCCGATCGGCGACGACACGGTGATCCGGAACTACACGTGTACGCCAGCCGACGCACTCGCCCTGAACGAGGCGGTTGATCAGAGCCGCGATCACCTGCTGCCGTGGATGCCGTGGGCGTCGTACCCGCCGATGACACTCGAGGAGCGGCTCGACGTACTGGCCACGTGGGTTGCTGATGAGCGTGACACCTTCCTCGGCGTCTTCGACCGCGACGGTCGCGTCGTCGCCGGGACGGGCATGCACGATCGAAACGATCCCGACGAAATGGAGATCGGGTACTGGGTTCGCTCCGACTCGCTGCGCCAGGGTCTGGCGACGCGGATCTCCGAAGAACTGACGACAGCCGTTTTCGCGCTTGTCCCGACGGTCACCCGGGTGATCATCAAACACGATGTCGCCAATGTGCCGAGCGGCCGGGTTCCGGCGCGTCTGGGGTACGTGAAGATCGGGGAGTACGACCGCGAGATCGAGGCGCCCGGAGAACGGGGAATCACCTACGTCTGGGCGATGGAGCGGACCGGTTGGGAGACCCGACAATCGACGCGAGGATTGTCCTCGTGACGACATCGTCGGTGTCCCAGAAGCCGCTTGTCGGTCGCTTCGTCCGCCTGGACCTCTTGCAGGAGAGCGACACAGCCGAGATCGCCGCCGCGGCGTCGGGCGGACGCGAAACCTACGCCTACGGACCCGTGCCCTCAGCCGATCCGACCGTGAACGGCGCCGAGGATGCGCCGGCCTACGTGGCCCGACGGCTCGCCTCGTTGGCCGAAGGCTCGTGGATCCCGTTCGTGCAGCGGCGCGCCGATGACGGACTCGTCGTCGGGATGACGAACTACATCATGGTGGACGGCCGCCTCGATCGGCCGTCGCCACCGACTGCCATCGAGATCGGGGGTACCTGGTTGGCCCCGATGGCGCAGCGGACCCCTGTCAACACCGAGGCCAAGCTTCTCCTCATGGCGCGCGCTTTCGACGAGATGCATGTCCTACGTGTACAGATCAAAACGGACGCCCGCAACGAGCAGAGCCGCGCCGCGATCTTGCGGCTCGGTGCGACGTTCGAGGGTGTCCTGCGCAACTTTCAACCGGGCAACGGCGACATCGGGACCGGCGCCCAACGGGACACGGCGATGTACTCCGTGATTGACTCCGAATGGCCGTCGGTCCGGGCCCGTCTCGAAGCGATGCTCGCCTGAGGTGACCGCTCAGACCTGCGACAAAGTCGGAGCGAACGACACCAACAACAGCTGGTCGACGGCGTCGGCGAAGACGGGCCGGGAGAAGAGGTAACCCTGCCCCTTGTCGCAGCCGATGGCGCGGAGGATGTCGCACGTTGCGTGATCCTCGATGCCTTCGGCCACCGTTTCGAGTCCGAGGCTCTGGCCGACGTGCAGCACCGATTCGAGGAAGGCGCGCTCACCGTCCGAGGTGGAGAGACGCGCATCGAGGAAGGACTTGTCGAGCTTGACGATGTTGACCGGCAGTCGTCGGAGGTAGCCGAGCGACGAGTAGCCGGTGCCGAAGTCGTCAATCGCCAGCAGACAGCCGAGCGCCCGGAGTTCCTGGAGTACGGCCATGGTCGCGTCCGCGTCGTCGAGGAGAAGGCTCTCGGTGATCTCCAGCACGACACGCTTCGGATCGAGATGATGGCGCGTGATTGCCGCTGCGACATCGCCAACGATCGCGGGGTCGACGAGCTGGCGGGCCGACAGGTTCACGTTCATCCGCAGCGGGGCTGGCATCCTCGCGAGCTGCTCCAGCGCCGTGTCGAGGATCCATCTGCCGATCGGGATGATCGTCCCGTTGTCCTCGGCCAGCGGAATGAACTCCACCGGCGACACCAGACCGTGCTCGGGGTGCTGCCATCGCAACAGCGATTCGAATCCTGACACGCGCCCGTCGCGGAGCGAGACGATCGGCTGGTACATCGCGACCAACTCGTCGCGGGGCACGGCGTGGTGAAGATCCGATCCGAGCATCACCCGGTGTCGGGTGTGTTGATCCATCGACGCCACGTGCATTTGGCTGCGGTCACGGCCACCCGATTTGGCGATGGACAGAGCGGTGTCGGACCTCCGGAGCAGGTCCTCGACACTGCTGCCTCTCTCGGCGGTCGCGATGCCGATGCTGATCGTCGGACGGATCTCGTTCCCCTCGATCGTCATCGGCTGGCGGCATGCGTCCAGCATTCGCTCGACCACAGCGTCGATGGCGCGGCCGTCGGCAGCCGAGAGGAGGGCGGCGAACTCATCGCCACCGAGTCGTGCGACCGTGTCGCCGGGACGCACGCAGGAACGGATGCGGCCGGCAATGGTGCGAAGGATCTCGTCGCCGACGGCGTGACCGAGCGCGTCGTTGAACAGCTGGAACCGGTCGACGTCGACGAGGAGCATGGTCACCGACGATGGTTCCGCCAAAGCCATGTTCGTGCGGTCGCGCAGCAGCGCTCGGTTGGCGAGGCCGGTGAGATCGTCCTGGAATGCCTGGCGGCGCAATTGCTCGGACAGCTCGATCTGGGCGGTCACGTCGTGCCACACCCACGCCGTGCCTTCGAGCGCCTCTGGACGTGAGCCGGTGAGTTCCACCGTCCGGAAGCGGCCGTCGGTGTGCCGGACGGACAACGTGACGGAGGTCGCCCGGCCGGTGGTCGCCACCGACTCGAACGTCTCGCGGAAGCCCCCGACGTCCGTCGGGTCGAGTAGCACCTCGACCGTTGAACCGAGGAGCTGATCCGGGGCCGTTCCGAACAGCTTCTCGGCCGAGTCGCTCACCTCGGTGAAACGCCCGTCGGAGCCGATCACCGTGAGCACGTCTGTCGCGCCTTTCACGATGGCTCGGAACCGGGCATCGCGGCGGGACTCGGCGGCTTGGATCGCCGCCCGTCGGCGGGCGCCGATGCTCAGTGCGCCGACGATGGCGGCGAGGGTCGCGAGCGCCGGAAGCACGATCCACAGATCGCGGTCGACACGTCGCTGCGCATCGGGTCCGAGTCGTTCGAGCTCGATGCGGAGCTCGGCGATCGCTTCACGAAGTCGGGTGAAGGTAGGGATCACCTGCTCGCTCGAGATGCGGGCGGCACGTTCGGAATCGAAGCTCATCGCTGCGACCTGTTGATTCGCCACGGCGCTGTAGAGCGACATCCAGCGCTCGGCGTTGGCAACCGCGTCCGGGTCGAGTTTGCGCATCGTAGGAGCCGACAACAGCTCGTTCGCCCGGACTTCGTGCTCTCGCCAGAGTTGGAGAAGGGTCGGCCGGTCGAACTCGCTCGCCGACACGAGCTCGGCGCGGATCGCCTCGAGCGTGGTGATCTCGATCAGTGCATCCTGCGTCGCCGACGCGCCGCGCCAACCTTCGGTGGCGCGTGCATTGTGCCGCTGCACGAGGCCGGTGAGCCCGACACCGATACTGAAACCGAGCACCGCCATCAGGGCAGTTGTTGCGATTCGCCGACCGGCTCGGGGCATGGGAGGAGCCTGCATGGGTGGGCCATCGACCGCGGACGGGGCCGCATTGATAGTTCGTTCGACCCACTGCCGTCGACGGTAGGAGCGGTTCGGGAAAGCTGACCGTGGCCGCGTGGTGGGCCGAACGCCTGCGCGTGTGTGCGACGGGATCGTCATGGTGACGCTGATCACCATCGAGCCCATCGAACCCAAGATTTCGGCGGTTCGGTCGAGACTATGTATGTATGCTACGTACGTGCCCAATAAGACGATCAGTGTTCCGGACGATGTCGTGCCGATCATCGACACCCTCGGTGTTCCGTTCTCCACCTGGGTTGCCAATCAGCTCCGCCATCACGCCGCCACACACTCTGGAGCGAGCCTCGGCCAGCAGCTGCTGGCCGACAGCGAGATGGCTGGCACCACGCCTCCGACCGAGGTGGAGTCGTTGCGGGCGATGCAACGGATGGAGCGTTCCGCGCCGTGGTAGCGAGGGGCTCGGTGTACTGGATTGCACTCGACAAACGCCGACCGTGTGTGGTCGTGTCCTCGGACGAGGTGCTTGGCGTAGATGTCTGGCAGACCCATGTCGTGCCCGTGACTTCAAACGTCGCCCGCGCAGGTATCGCCGGCAATGTCTTCCTTCCGGCCAACGCGAGCGGGTTGCCGAAAGACTCCGTGGCGGTTCCCCTTGGTCTCGAACTGATCGACCGATCGGTACTCGGCGAACTCGCCGGACGCCTGCCCAGGGTCTTGGTCGACGACATCGACGAGGGACTGCGAGCCATTCTCGGGATCTGAGAGGGTGCTCACGCGGATCATGGCTGCACGTTTGGCACGCTGGCATCGGTCGAGCGCGTCGACACCACCATTCGGTTTCAGTCGCCGAACAGGCGGTGGACCTCTCGGCGCCACGCCCCGTGATTGAGCTCCAGCGCGACTCGGCAAGCCACGAAGCCTTCCGGCGCAGCTTGCGAGTTGCCCACCCGCGCGAAGAACGGCTTACGGAAGTCGGCGACGGTCATTCCCCACGCCGGTCCGGGCGCGGTTTGCACGGCGACCGGTAGAACGGGTCCGGTCACAAGGTCATCCAACACGGCGGCCATGGTGGCGAGAAGGTCGTGGCAGGGGAACTCACCCTCGTCACAGAAGGCACCACCAAAGCGCGCATATGTTTTGAGCGGACCGTCGCAGAACGTGGCAGCGGCGCTTCGATGCTCAGCAACCAAGGACACTTCGGTTGCCGTCATCGTCGCTTCGTGCGTGACGTCGAGACCGACGAGCAGGGGCGCCTCGTTCCACGAGGCGGAGAGAACCTGTTGTGCGCCAATTGGGTCGTGGGCAATGTTGGCCTCGGACGCCGGGTAGGCGTTTCCCGGTGAGGCGAACGCCCCTCCCATCACGACGAGGCGCCGGGCCCGAGAAGCGATCTCCGGATCGCGCTCGAGCACGGCAGCGAGGGTCGACAGCGGGCCGAGGGTCACGATTGTTGCGTCGTCCGCGAAACGATCGAAGAGCGAAGCCGCGGGCGAGACGGTGACGCCGAGCGCCGAAGGGATGTCGGCGTCGGGAAGGTCCGGACCGTGCCCACAGTCGCCGAGACCGTCGAAGCCGTGGATGAAGCTGGCTCGAAGAAGCTCGGGAGCCGGGCCCAACGCGTGGGCTTCACCGACACCGACGGGGATGTCAGCGCGTCCGGCGGCGTTCAGGATGATGGCGATGTTGGCGACGACGCGATCCAGATCGACATTGCCGTGCACCGTGGTGATTGCCCGGACGTCGACGTCGGGGTTGGTCAGGGCCCACCACAGGGCGACGGCATCGTCGATGCCGCCGTCCGTGTCGATGATGAGCGGAATGATCGCCATGGCGCTGAGCCGCCGTCGGCGACTCAGCCGGCGAGGTGCTTGAGCAGCGCTTTGAGCTCGTCGCCGGGGCCGGCCGGCACGATGTAGCCCTGTTCGTTCCGGATTTCGCCGAAGTGGTCGCGCACATCCTCGAGGGTCAGCTCGGGGTTGTAGTAGCCCTCGGTGAGACCGATGAAGAAGCGAGCGATGCGTCCACCGGCGGCGGAGTAGATCTCGCCGGTGACCGGGCAGTCCTCGTGGACGAGCCACGCCACGATCGGCGAGACGAGCTTCGGGTCGAGCTTCTCAGCGAGCCCGCCGAGCAATTCCTCGGTCATGCGGGTGCGGGCGATCGGGGCGAGTGCGTTGACCTTGATGTTGGCTTTGGCGCCCTCCGCAGCGAGCACGCGAGTGAGGCCGACAAGGCCCATCTTGGCGGCGCCGTAGTTTGCCTGGCCGAAGTTGCCGAGGATGCCGGAGTTCGACGAGGTGTTCACGATGCGCCCATAGCTCTGCTCACGCATGATCGGCCAGGCGGCCTTCGTCACGTTGAAGGCGCCCTTGAGGTGCACGGCGAGCACGGCATCGATCATTGCCTCGTCCATGTTGTGGAACGACTTGTCACGCAGGATGCCGGCGTTGTTGATAACGATGTCGACGCGGCCGAACGCATCGACCGCCGTCTTGATGATGCCGGCTCCGCCCTCCATGGTCGAGACGGAGTTGCCATCGGCAACGGCCACGCCGCCGAGGTCGTTGATCTCCTGGGCGGTCTTCGCCGCGGGTCCGAGGTCGCCACCGCTGCCATCGACCGCGCCGCCAAGGTCGTTGATGACGATCTGGGCTCCGCGCGAAGCGAGGAGCAGAGCGTGCTCACGGCCGAGTCCACCTCCGGCCCCGGTGATGACGGCAACACGGTTTTCGAACGACAGATCAGCCACGGGATTCTCCTGAGTGCGGGTAACAGCCGGTGAACGTTACCGGCCCTGCCGCGCTACCGACCAAAGGGACGGCTCAGGAGGCGAGTTGCAGCGGCACCGGTCGGGCGGTGGGATGCGCAGCCATTGACGCGGCGCGGGCCGCCATGACCCGTTCGAGCTCGTACCAGGCGGTGTCGTCGGGATCGGCGGTGACCACCACTCGAGTCGGTGCAGGGGCGTGGGCGGCAGCCCGTCGGGGCGTCCTGGTGGGAACGAGGACCGCGCCGGAGATCTGCACCGAGCTGGCACTCGTGGTGTTGGTGGTGGTGTGCGGGGCGTTGAACATCGCTGGCTCCTCGGTCGTCGTTGATGTTTCCCGTACCCGGGGGTCGACGCTTCAAACGGGACCCGACGAGTTGGTGCCACCTACTTGACCGGACCGGTGTGAACGGCGCTCGCCAACACCGTGAGCCGGTGATGAGGGCGTGTTAGCAACGTGTTGGCAGTCGCCCGGGGTCCTTCGTGGAGGGGCCGTGCGACAGAGACCAGACTCGGGTGATGGTCATCGAAGAGCTCCACTTTCGCGTCGCGCCCGGCGAACAGGACGCCTTTCTGGCGAAAGAGGCCGAGGTGTGGACGGGCTTCCTGAAGACCTGTGACGGATTCGTGGACAAGCAGGTATGGATTGCCGACGACGATCCGGCATCGATCGTTGTCATGATCTGGTGGGAGTCGATGGGGCAGTGGAAGTCGATCACTCCCGAGCAGGTCGACGAGGTCGATGCCCGGATGGGGGAGTGGGTCCGGCCGGTCGTCTTCGTTCGAGCGTTACGAGTCGTGCGCCCCTCGGTGTCCGGGCGGACCGTCTGAGACGCGGTGCCGGCCGCGTCGCTCCTAGGAAACGTGCGGGCTCATGAACGCGATCGCCACCTGCGAACCCGCCCGTGAGCTGAGCGTGGCGATCCGCCGCCCCGACTGCACGGCGTCGACAGGCGGTTTCATGAAGTCGCCGAAGAACGCCGCGGTCTCGTCGAGGTCCCGGCAGGTCAGCGCAATGCCGAAGAACTTCGCCGGATCGTTCGCCTTCGCGGGAACGATGCTCTCGGGACCGACGACTTCGAGGATCACTCTCTCGTGCGGGGCACCGTCGGGGTTGCCGAGCCAGAAGAACGCCTGTCTCATCGCCGTGCTCCCGTACGCGGCCGCCTCACGTCGGCGGCGGCACTCGATGCCGAGGTCCTCGAACGCGGAGACGGTCCGGTCGACATCGGGGGACATCACCACCAGGTGATCGATCGCGACGACTCCGTTCACGTGATGAGGAGCGCTTGGTGGCACAACTCGCGCGGCATCGCCCAGCGTCATGGATCCGGTGAGCAGGCCGTCGATCCGCTCGGGGAGCGGACCATCGTCGGCCGTCAGCATCCAGTCGGTGATGCCGCGTCCACCCGACGACTCGGTGCCTGTGTCTTCTCCCGAGCACAACATGGCCGTGGCCCCGATGCGCACGGCGATCCCGTCGAGCGTGAAGCCGAGTCCGGCCCAGGTGCCGGGTGCGTCGGAGACAGTGAGCGAGAGCAGGCGAGGCATGAGTGCGACGGTAGCAATGCAGGTGCTCCTCCGTCCCGCCGCTGGGTGACCGACTGGCGCGGGACATCCCAGATCGCTTGCGGGGGCATCCCACCTCGGCCGAAAACCGCAGTTTTCGCGCCGTCAGCGGGTATCTGGGATGCGTCCTTCCCTCAGGTGGGATGGCCCGTGAGCGAATCAGGGTTCGGATGTGCGGTCAGCCCAGGTGTTTCCAGGTGTTCCAGTAGGTCACTTCTTCGGCCGGCCTCCGGTCGGCGGCGCGGAAGTCGTCTCCGGTGTAGAAGGCGGTCGGGATGAGGCAGAGCTGCGTGACCGTTTCGGGGATCCCGAGGAGCTCGCCGACCTCGCGTTCGTGACGCAGATGCAGCGTCGTCCATGCCGTGCCGAGTCCCCGGGAGCGCGCGGCGAGCATGAAGCTCCACACCGCCGGAAGGGCTGAACCCCACCAGCCGGCTCCGGTACCGAAGCCGTCGTCACCGGGGGCGCCGAGGGCGCACGGGATCACGTGAACCGGAACCTGGGCAAGGTGCTGCGCGAGGTGGTCGCTCGAGCTCATGATGCGACCGGAGGTCGTGTTGTCGGGCGTACGCGTCGCAACCGCGTGGCGTTGCTTCTCGATGTACGGCGCGTAGGCCCGCTGGTAGGCGTCCGCGATCGCTGCCCGCTTGTCCGCGTCGTCGACGACGAGCCACCGCCATTTCTGATAGTTCCCTCCGGCGGGGGCCTGGGTGGCGATGCGAATGCAGTCCACCAAGAGCTCGCGAGGAACCGGGCGGGTGAGATCGAGTCGTTTGCGGACTGCCCGGGTCGTCGTGAGGAGATGGTCCACCTGCGAGAGATCGAACGTCATGTGAGCAAGGTATCGGTTCCGTCAGGGACCGGCCCGATCGTCCGTGCGGAGCCGTTCCCGGCGAGGATGAAAGGCCTCTTGCCCGAGCAGAAAGCGACCTTGGTCCTGCCGACGTCGGGACGAAGGGGAACGGCAGGCCCCCGAGCAAGGGGCCACACTGGGAGGATGACGATCAAGGTGTTCCTCCTCGATGACCACGAGATCGTTCGTCGTGGCCTGGCCGAGCTCATCAACTCCGAGGACGACATGGTCGTGTGTGGGGAGGCGGGCCGCGTCGACGAGGCGCTGCACCGCATCGCCGCCACCTCCCCGGATGTCGCTGTCCTCGACTACCAGCTGCCGGACGGCAACGGTGTGGAGGTGTGCCGGGAGATCCGCGATCTCCATCCGAACGTCGCCAGCCTGATGCTCACGGCGTTCTCCGACGACGACGCCCTGTTCTCGGCGATCATGGCCGGCGCCCGCGGCTACGTCCTCAAGCAGATCCGCGGCAACGACCTGGTCGACTCGATCCGGCGCGTCGCCCGAGGTGAGCAACTGCTCGATCCGGCGGTCACCTCTCGGGTGCTTGACCGGCTTCGGACCCCTCCGAAGTCCGAACCGGATCCGCTCGAGTCGCTCTCGCCGCAGGAACGCCAGATCCTCACGCTGATTGCCGAAGGACTTACGAACCGTCAGATCGGCGAGCGGCTGTTCCTCTCGGAGAAGACCGTGAAGAACTACGTGTCCTCGGTGCTGGCGAAGCTGGGGATGGAGCGTCGAACGGAAGCAGCAGTGTTCGCGGCCCGTCTCGCCGACAAGCGCGCCGCCGAGGCTGATCACTGACCATTCGGGTCGGCCATCGTTCGGGATAGTTCTGTTCGGGACATGTCCATCGCTCGATTCATCGTTTGTTGCGAGAGCTCTCTTCGTCTCATTCTGACCAGACCGCTAGGGTCGTCTTCAGGCTGCGGATCGGGGGCAGGGAATGGGCAGCACAGAACTCAGCCCGACGCAACCGTCGGACGACGCCGGCATCGACCCGCGCCTGAGCGCGGCGATCGTCTGGCAGGCGCTCGAGCAGGCGCCTGACGCCATGATCGTCTGCGACGGTGCGGGGATCATCCGCCACGCCAACGCCACGGCCGAAACGATGCTCGGCTACCGACGCGAAGAGCTGCTGGGCCAGCCGGTGGAGCTTCTCGTTCCCGAGCGACTTCGGACGGCGCATGTCGATGATCGGAACCGGTTCCTCGCCGCACCGGCGAGCCGACCGATGGGTGCCGGGCTCGCTCTCACCGCCGTGCACCGCGACGGCGACGAGATCCCGGTCGAGATCAGCCTGGCGCCGGTCGTCGGTGAAGCCCACGAATTCGTGGTGGCCGTGATCCGGGACGTCACGGAGCGCCAAGCTCTGATGGAGGCGCTCGGCGCCCAACGGGATCATCTGGCGACGATCGTCGACGCGCTCGGTGACGGTCTCATCGAAGTCGATCTCACCAGCGGCTCGGTGTTGCTCGTGAACGACCGCTTCTGCGAAATGGTCGGCTATTCGCGCGAGGAGATCCTCTCCGACGGCGCATCCGGCACATGGCTGGCCAAGCCCGATATCGACGAGTTGCAGGCCCGTTCAGCGATCGGTCCCGGCCGCATCGATGTGACGCTTCGTCACCGACGCGGTGCGAAGTTCCCGGCGGCACTGACGCTGGCACGGATGGGCTCCGCGACCGACCGCCCGACATTCGTCGCCGTGTTCCACGACCTCACGGCTGACCTTGCTGCCGCCCAAACGTTGTCGAATGCGCAGGCCCGTGTGGCAGTCGCCGATGAACACGACCGGATCGCCCGCGACCTCCACGACACGGTCATCCAGCGCCTGTTCGCAACCGGGATCGGCCTGCAGGGCACCGCGGAGCGAAGCGACGTGCGTGAGCGGATCGAACGGGCCGTGATCGGCATCGACGAAGCCATCCGTGACCTGCGGACGTCGATCTTCACCCTTCGTCAGCCGGTTCTCGACATGGGCGTGTCGGATTCCATCCGGACCACAGCCGAAGAGGCCCGTCGGATCCTCGACTGCCCGTTGCTCGTCGACATCTCGCCCGAGGTCGATCGTCACGTGCCCCCGAGACTCCGCGGCGACCTCGTGGCGGTGGTGAGGGAGTCGTTGACCAACGTCGCAAAGCACGCGTCTGCGCGAACCGTGGCGCTGATGGTCGACATCGAGGACGGTCACCTGATGGTGAACATCAATGACGACGGTGTCGGTTTCGCGGAGACCAGCGTCGTCTCCGGACAGGGACTGCGCAACCTCAAGGAGCGGGCCGAGAGCCTCGGCGGGACCTGCGAGTTGCTCACCGCGCCGGGCGTCGGCACCCGGATCGTCTGGAGCCTTCCGCTGTCGGTATGACGTCGGCTGGTCGACAAGGCCGGGGAGTCCTTCACCCGTCGCGGGGATCGCCTACGAGCGCACCACCATCACCGGCACGGTCGAATGGTGAATGACCCGCATGGTCGTCGAGGCGATCATGGAGTGGGTGTGGCGCGATCCGTGGGTGGCCATGCAGATCATCGAGGCGGGATGCTCCTTGGCACGGTCGCAGATGACCGTGGCCTTGTGCAGCGCCGTGCCGTGGAGCACGTCCCACGTGATGCGCGCCGACGATGTGTGCCCCAGCGAATCACTCACCTGCTCGAGATAGGCAGCCTCCTCGACGTCCTCGCCCAGTTCGCGCACCGCGGTGGCGTCCTTCGGGGCGATGACCTGTACGAGGTCGAGCGTCGCCCCGGTTGCCGCGGCCCACCCCGACACTGTCTCCAGCACCGTCTCGGCCGCATGGGATGCGTCGAGAGGGACGACGAGGTTCCTCACGGGGCCATGCCAGTCGGTGGACACCTTGGGGCCGACGATGACCGCCGGCCGCGACGCGAACCGCAGCACATCGGAGGTGATCGATCCGGGGATGCCGAGCACGGTGGTGCCGCCGGCCAGGACGACGAGTGAATCCGGCGTGTTGATCAGATCGAGAATGAACGGCGAGGGATCGGTGCCGTGGTCGAGGGTGACCCGAACGGTTCGATGCTGGATACCTGAGGCAAGCTCATCGAGCAGCCGTCGGCGTTCGGCCTCGTTGGCCCGGTCGTAGAGCATCGACGTGAGTTCGATGCTGCATCCGAACTGCGCAGCGAGATACTCGGCCACCCGGATCGATCGGTTGTTGGGCGGGTAGAAGCTCACCGGCACGATGATCCGGTCGAAGGACACACCCACCGCCGGGGACCTGGTTTCGCTTATCGATTCCATGTGCTCACCCTGCCCGATCCCGCTGGGCGGATGTACCCGACGAACGTCGTGGGAGCGGGGTCCGAACGGATCATCATTGCTCGTCCTTTGGTCTCGTCAGTTGGTCTCGTCATCGGCTCGGCCGAGATCGTTCCGAGATCCGTCACGGGCTGGTTGGGTTGCGGACGACCACGACCGGGCACGCCGCATGCTTCACGACCTGATCCGACGTGGAGCCGAGGAGCAGACCGATGAATCCACCGTGGCCGCGGGCGCCGACGACGAGGAGTTCGGCATGTTCGGACTCTTCGATCATCGCCTTCGATGGGCTGCCCGATGTGACGACGCGTTCTATGGACTCCGCAACCTTCGGGTCGGGGACGCCCGCGGCGATCGCGGCCTCCAACGTCGCCCGGGCCTCCTCCTCGAGCGTCTGGGGAGGGATCACGAAGGCCGGCTCGATGCCCCCGTACGCATAGGAGTACTCCCACACGGTGACGGCACGAAGCTTCGCTCCACGCAACGCGGCCTCACTGACGGCCCAGCGCAACGCCTCGATGCTTCCTTCCGACCCGTCGAGACCTACCACGATCGTTTCCATGACGCTCCTCTCGTTCCACGCACTGCGTGAACTCCCAGATTGCAGCGTGCGCAGGGGGAGAGCGAGGGGCGAGCATCCCCGAATGTCGGGACTTTGGTCACGAGTGGCACCGGCCTTCGACCGGGGCACCGCACCATCGCTTGTGCCAGTGTCCAGGCATGACCCCGGTCGCAACACAGCCAGTTGCCGCGGATGGCGCGAGCGCTGTTCGGGCCGGCCGACGTCCATCGCTCAGGTTCCTCGGCGGCGTCCGAACCGTCACCGGCAGCAAGTTCCTCCTCACGACGGCGGGGTCGACCGTCCTGATCGACTGCGGGCTCTTCCAGGGTCACAAGGAGCTGCGACTACGAAACCGGGCGGACCTACCCTTCGACGTCGGGTCGCTCGACGCCGTCGTGGTCACGCACGCACACATCGATCATCTCGGCTACCTGCCGGCACTCACCAGCGCCGGCCTGCATGCGTCGGTTTCCATGACGCCCGGGTCGCAGGCATTGGCCGCGGTGGTCCTTCCCGACGCCGGTCGGCTCCAGGAAGAAGACGCCGAGCACGCCAATCGCGTCGGCTCGAGCCGCCACCATCCAGCGAAGCCGCTCTTCACGGAAGAAGACGCGATGCACTCCCTGGAGTCGATCGTCGCGACCCCGTTCGGCGTGCCCGTGCAGGTTACGGCCGACGTGACCGTCACGTTCCGCAGGAGCGGCCACATCCTCGGTTCGTCCTGGCTGTTGATCGAGATCGACGGGTTCGGTTCGATCGCGGTGAGTGGCGATCTCGGGCGGGCCCACCATCCGCTGCTGCTCCCGCCGGAGCCGTTGGTGGCGGTCGACGCCGTGCTCGTCGAGTCCACTTACGGTGACCGCCTGCACGACGTCGACGATTCCACGCAGCAACTGGCCGACGCCGTGACGCGCACTGCGGCACGTGGGGGGTCGATCGTCATCCCGAGCTTCGCGGTCGACCGCACCGAAGTGCTCCTGATGAAGCTTCGGCAGCTGATGCGGGTCGGCGCGATTCCTGAGCTCCCGGTGTTCGTCGACTCACCGATGGCTCTGGAAGCTCTGCGCGCATATCGTCGGGCGATCAACGAACGCTGGCCGGAGATCAGGCCGGAGGCCTTCGTCGCCGATGATCCGTTCGACACCGGACAGCTGCGCGAGTGCCGGACGGTCGAAGAATCGAAGGCGATCGCAAAGCTCCGATACCCGTCCATCATCATCTCCGCATCGGGCATGGCCACCGGTGGGCGGGTGCTCCACCACCTCGTCGACCATCTGCCCGATTCGCGCGACACCGTGGTCCTCCCGGGATTCCAGGTGGCCGGCACCCGTGGCTGGCAACTCGCCACTGGGGCGCGCCAGGTGAAGATCTTCGGCGAGTACATCGACGTGCGCGCCGAGATCGTTCCGCTCGAGGGGTTCAGCGTCCATGCCGATCAGGCTGAGCTCGTCGGGTGGTTGGACACAGCCCCCGGCCCGCCGCGTACCTGCTTCGTCGTCCACGGGGAACCCGGCGCGTCTGCCGCGCTGGCCGACGCGATCCACGACCGTCTCGGATGGCGGGCGATCGTTCCGAGCGACGATGAGCTCGTACTGCTGGGTCGGCGCCCGTCGAAACCCGAAGGAGTCTCACCATGACCGTCGTGACGAACACCGACCGGGCGGCGACCGCCGCCTCGATGAAGCGGCTCTTCGAGCCGGAGTCGATTGCGGTGATCGGCGCGGGGGAGCACCCGGGAACGCCTGGGCATCAACTCGTTGCCAACCTCGTCCGCTCCGACTTCCGTGGGCCGGTCCTGCCGGTGAACCCGCACGCTGAATACGTGTGCGGTCTTCCGGCGGTTCCTGCCATCGGCGACGCGCCCTATCCGGTGGACCTCGCCGTCATCGTCGTCCCCGCCGATGCGGTGGAGCGCGCCGTCGCGGAGTGCGCTGCCGCGGGTGTCGGTGCGCTCGTCATCGTCTCGGCCGGTTTTGCCGAAGTGGGCGCGGAGGGCGCCGAGCGTCAGCGTCGGGTGGTCGCACTCGCCCGCAGCGCTGGGATGCGCATCGTCGGTCCGAACTGCTTGGGCGTTGCCAACATGGCACCGGACATCCGGATGAACGCCACGTTCGCGTCCGCTGAACTTCCGGCCGGCTCGGTCGCCGTCATGACACAGTCGGGCGCCATCGGCATAGCGGTGGTCGACGGACTGCGTGCTCGGGGACTTGGCGTGTCGTCGTTCGCGTCGGTCGGCAACAAGGCCGATGTGAGCGGCAACGATCTGCTCACCCACTGGGAGCAGGACCCGGCCACGCGTCAGATCGTGCTGTACCTGGAGTCGTTCGGCAACCCTCGCGCCTTTGCTCGCATCGCCCCACAGACGGCCCTCTCGAAGCCTGTCCTGGCGATCAAGTCTGGGCGGAGTGAGGTCGCAGCCGGTGCGGCTACCTCCCACACAGCGGCCCTGGCCCTGCCCGACGACACCGTCAGCGCCCTGCTGCGGCAGTCCGGTGTGTTGCGCGTCGACGACGTCGAGGAGTTGCTCGACCTGTGCGTCGCGCTCGACTCGCAGCCGCTGCCGAGGGGCCGCAACGTCGCCATCGTCACCAATGCCGGGGGCCCCGGGGTTCTCGCGTCGGATGCCTGCGTGAGCGCAGGCCTGACGCCTTCGTCCTTCACTGCCGGGACCCTCGCGGCTCTCGAGGCAGCGCTCGGGAGATCGACGCAACGACGGCCCGGAGAACGCGGTCCGCTCGACCTTCGGGGCGATGCTTCGCCACAGGCGATGACGACGGTGCTCGAAGCGGTGATCGACGATCCGGGTACCGACGCCGTGCTGGTCGTCTTTGCCGACGTCTCCGGGGCCGACGCCGCACCGTTCGTCGAGGCTATCGAGCGCGTGCAATCGACGAAGCCGGGCAAGCCGGTCCTGTGCACGTTCGTCCCGGCGTCCAACATGAAACTGGCGCCATCGCTGGCCACGTTCTCGTATCCGGAACGGGCCGTCCGGACGCTGGCCCGCCTGGTCGAGCGAACGGAGTGGCTGGCGGAGTATCCGGACGCACACCACGAGCCCCGCATCGGCGACCCGGAGCCGATCCGGAGCCTCGTGGAGTCGTGCATGACGGCATCGCCCGCTGGTGGTTGGCTGGCCGCTCCTGACGCGTTCCGGTTGGTCGAGTTGGCGGGTATCGACATCGTCGCCCCTCGCCACGCCGACACCGCGGATGCCGCATGCGACGCCGCAAAGGCGATCGGGTATCCCGTGGCGATCAAGGTCGCGGCTCCCGACATCACCCACAAGAGTGACCAGGGCGGGGTCAAGCTCGATCTGGACAGCGAATACGAGGTTGCTTCGACCTTCGAAGCGATGCGCCGGCACTTCGGCGCGGCGATGGGCGGGGTGCTCGTGCAGGCGCAAACCATTCCCGGGTTGGAGTTGCTCGTCGGCATCGTGAGCCATCGCGAGCTCGGTCCGGTCGTCGTCGTGGGGGAGGGAGGTCGGCTGGCCGAGATCCGCCGCGACCGGGCCGTGCGTATGCCACCCCTGCATCACGACGAGGCGATGCGACAACTCCGATCGCTCCGCGTCGCTCCCCTCCTGGGGGGCTTCCGGGGTAGCCCCGCCGTGGACGAAGACCTGATCGCCGACGTCCTCGTCCGGCTGGGCGAGCTCGCCGAGCTCGTCCCGGAGTTGGTGACGCTCGACATCAATCCGCTGATCGTCACCCCGCGTGGGGTCTGTGCCGTTGACGTGAAAGTCCGGCTCCGGGAGTCGTCGCCCGGCTCGCAACCGCCGCACCCTTGACTCCCTCCGATGACCCCTGCATCGTCGTCTTGACGACCCCACCCCTTCCACCAACGACCGAGGAGGTCGACCATGGATCTCAACCGCTTCCGAACACAGCTGACCAACGACAGGGATCGGCTCCTCGCCGCCCAGAAGGTGCTCGAAGACGAGCAGGGCACTTCTGTCGACGGACGGCGAACGATCGATGCGGACGACGCGTCGCCCCAGGATCCGGCAGAGATCGGAGAGCAGTTCTCCGGTCGTCGTGAGGTGCTCGACGAGCTCGACCATCTCGACGCGGAACTCGCTGCGGTCACGGCTGCGCTCGCTCGGCTCGACGTCGGTACGTACGGTCGATGCATGGACTGCGGACAGTCCATCGACGAGGAGCGTCTCGTCGCCCGGCCGACGGCTCGAAGGTGCACCGCCGATCAGCGGCGCTTCGAGGCCGGGGGCACGGGACTCTCCAGGCGCTGAGTCCGATCGTCGCGGCGCGGGCGAGGGCTGAACGGGCAACCGACTTGTGACCATCGACCCTCACGCGACGCCTGACGTTCGAGCACCGTGGGGTCGTGGCCGATGTGGTCACTCGCAGGAGGAGCGCAGAGATGGCAACCGTCGAGTTCGTTCATGTCACCAAGAAGTTCGAGAACGGATTCGTCGCGGTTGACGACTTCTCCCTGAGCCTGCTCGATGGGGAGCTCATGGTCCTCGTCGGGCCTTCCGGCTGTGGGTAGTCGACGGCCCTGCGCATCCTGGCCGGGCTGGAGGACCCGACGCAGGGCCGAAGTTCGCATCGACGGTCGCGACGTCAGCTCGAGGCCACCGCAGGCACGGGACATCGCCATGGTGTTCCAGAGCTACGCGCTGTATCCGCACATGACGGTGCGGGAGAACATCGAGTTCGGACTCAAGCTCCACCACCTGGGCGATGAGGAGGTGCACCGACGGCTTGCCTCGGCCTCGGAGCTCCTCGGTCTCGACGAGCTCCTCGACCGCCGTCCCAAGGCGTTGTCGGGCGGCCAGCGACAGCGCGTGGCCAAGGGTCGGGCGATCGTGCGCGAGCCGAAGGTGTTCTTGATGGACGAGCCGCTGTCGAACCTCGACGCCAAGCTCCGCGTGCACATGCGCAGCGAGGTCCTCCGGCTCCAGCGTCGGTTGAAGACCACGATGCTCTACGTCACCCATGACCAGGTGGAGGCCATGACGATGGGAACGCGTGTGGCCGTGATGCGAGATGGCGCTCTGCTCCAGGTGGGGACTCCGAAGGAGATCTACAACCGGCCATTGAACGCGTTCATCGCCGGGTTCATCGGCTCGCCGTCGATGAATCTTGCCGAAGCCACGCTCGACCGGGACTCCAATGGATGCACGTGGCTGCATCTCGGTGATCAGCAGTTGCTGCTCGACCAGTCCGTTCTTGCCGCGCATCCGGCCCTGGAGGCTGCCATCGGGAAGGGGGCCAAGGTGGTGTTCGGGGTGCGACCGGAGGACGTGGAGGACGCAGTGCTCGTGAGCGCCCCGCCGGAGCGCTGTTTGGAGTCCACGATCGAGCTCGTCGAAGAACTCGGTTCGCAGACGCTGGTGCACTTCGCCGTGAACGCGGTTGCCGTGAATGCCGAGGAACGGCCGGACCTCGCCGTGGCCGGTCAGAGTGGGATGACGTTCGTCGGGACGTTCAACCCGCGCACCCAAGTGCTTGCGGGAGAGCGGGCACGCATCGCCGTCGACACCATGCGGCTGCACTTCTTCGACCTGGCGACGGGCGCCAGCATCTGAAGCTGAGCGTCACGTCGTGAAGCTCTCGTGGCGTGAGCCATCGGCTGTCGTACCCCTCGGGTTACCCTGAGACATGGCCGCGCGACTGCTGAACCAAGGGGTGTACGACGCTCGGGAGGCCGCGCAGCTGATCGGCGTGCCCGTCGATCTGTTCGTGCGGTGGTCGGCGCCGAATGCTGCCGGTCAGCCGCCGGTCGTCGAGCCGACCCATCGGAATGCGTTCTCGTTCACAGATCTGGTCAGTCTGGCGGTTGCCGCGACGCTGCATCGGCGGTCGGTCAGCGACGCGCATCTCCGGCGGGGCGTCAGCCAGCTCGTGAAGCGGGCCGGCGTGAAGCAGCCGCTTGCGCACCGGGAGATCGTCGATCAACTGGGCACCTGTGGCACAGCATTCCTCTGGAACGACGCCGGGGAATGGATCGATGTCGGCAGTGGAGGTCAGGGTACGTTCAAGGCCATCGTGAAGATCGACCTTCGGAAGGTCACGTTCGACGACGGAGGCATGGCGACCGCATGGAAGCCGGTGGAGTACGTCGTCCTGGATCCGCGGGTGCAGGCGGGAGCGCCGGTAGTGAGCGGCACTCGAATCCCGACGGCCACGATCGAGGAACTCGCCGAATCGCAAACGGTTGACGAGATCGCGGACGAGTACCGGGTTCCGGTCCTGAAGGTGCGGGCTGCGCTGGAGTTTCAGCGGCGGCTGAGGGCCGGCGAGGGCCTTGCCGCGTAGGAGCGATCGACTACCGCGGCCGAGAGTCCGGCTCCTTTGGGACGAGCTGCTCAGTCCGCTGGTACCTCGCGCTCTCGCGGAACTTGGGTTCCGCACCACGCACGTCGGTAGTGATCGAGGCAGTCCGGTGCCACCACAAGGATCGTCCGACGCCGAGATCGTGGAGTTTGCGTTGCGCACGAACCAGGTCATCGTGACGTCGAACCACGACATGATGCTGATCTGCGAGCAGGAAGGGCAACGGTTCGTGTGGCTCGATCCGCGAGGGCGGCAGCTGAGCCAGCGTCAGCAGGTGATGATCTGCCTCACTCAGATCGAGGATTGGGAGGGAATCCTCTCTCGTCACAACGGCGTCTGCGTTCGCGCGTTGCGAACGAAGGCGTCGGCCATTCGCGCTTCGGACGCCGCACGACTCGCCGGTGAGCGCATGCGGCGGCTTGAACGTCGCAAACGTGCCGCCGCGAGGCCGACTGTCGGCGGTGATCAGTCCCCTCTCGCGTGACTGCACGGTTTGCGCTGCTGGTCATTCCTCGTCGTTGGGTTCGACGATCGGCCAACTGCCCCGGCGAGGATGTGCGCGAGCCACTCCGTAGACCACGATGCGGCGGCGGAGCCGAATCGACGGGAGCGAGCCATCCTCACTGCTCGCAGCGTCACACGGTGGACTCGCCGGACCGCGTCAAACCGGGTGTCCGGCTCGCGGCCTTGCGACCAACGAACCGGTCACTTCGGACGGCCCGGATGCGCCTTTTGCCTTGCCGACGCCGTCGGGACTTTGGTCCCGGCGCACGCGGGATCGCGGCCCTGGTGGACGTGGACCTCCGGTCGGCACACTCGTTCTGATGAATGCCATCGCAGCCCTGGCCGATTTCGATGTCCGCTCGGTCGATCTTCCGTCGCTCGAAGAGGTGCGGCGGGCCATTCCCGAGCGTTGCTATGAGCGGAGGTTGGGCCACGGGCTCGCTCTCGTCGTCGTTGACCTGATGGTCTACGCCGCCGCTCTCGCCGTAGCAGTGCGCACCACGTCGTGGGTGGTGGGTGCGGTGATGGCGGTGGTCATCGGGCTGGTGGTGAGCGCCCTTTTCGTGCTCGGCCACGATGCCGCCCACGACGCGCTCCTCCCGAGCAAGCCCCTGAACCGAATCGTCGCCCTGGTCTTGATGCTGCCCTCGCTGCACGTCCGCGACGGATGGGTGTTCGGGCACAACCGGGTACATCATGGATTCACCGTTCGTCGCGGCATGGACTTCGTGTGGCATCCGTCGACACCGGAGGAGTTCGCCGCGATGTCGCGGGAGCGGCGCCTGATGCATCGCCTCGAATGGTCGTGGGCCGGGGCCGGGGTCTACTACCTCCGCCACGCATGGTGGTCCAAGATGATCCGCTTCACACCGCCGGAGAAGTCCGCTCCGGGTGTCCCACGCGACCGCCGGATCGTCTTGGGATTCTTCGCCGTTGCCACCGCCGCCACCCTGGCGCTCGGATGGCGACAGGATCCGAGCATCGTCAGCGCGCTGTGGATGTGGGCGAGGGTTCTGCTTCTCCCGTTCCTGGTGTTCACCTGGATGATCGGCGCCACGGTGCACATCCATCATGTGCAGAGCGACGTGCAATGGTACGAAGGCAAGGAGTGGACACGGTCGAAGGCCCAGCTCATCGGAACCACCGTCATGCGTGCACCGTGGCTCGTCGACGTTGCCCTGCACCACATCTTCGTCCACGTGCCGCACCACGTCGACGCCCGCATCCCCTGCTACGAGCTGTCGAATGCGGCGAAAGCCATCGATGTGGCATTCCCGGGCATCGTGACCGAACGCCGGTTTCATCTGCGCGATTATCTTCGCGCCACTCGGGAATGCAAGCTCTTCGACTTCACAACGGGCCGCTGGGTCGGCTACCCCGCGAACGTCTGAGAGGATCGAGTTCGGGGGATTTGCTCTGTAGAGCAACAAATCCCCCGAACTTCAACCGTGGCGGGCACCGTAGGTGCGGGCCGCCTGTTGGATCACGCGGACATAGTTGGCGCGTTCGTAGGCATCGGGGTCGGGAACGTTGGCGACCGCCATCGACCCTCGGAGCTGGGACACCGACTCGAATTCGTTGTCGGTCATCCACAACGCCAAACCGTCCCGGAGCGTCGCGATGTGACCCGGTCCGTGGCGCAGCAGCGACGAGGTGGTCATCACCGCTGTTGCGCCGACGAGAAGCGATTTCACAACATCGGCCGGCTGGTGCACGCCACCGGACACGGCCAGATCGGCTCCGACGTTGCCGCTAAGGATCGCCGCCCAGCGCAGCGGCAGTCGAAGATCCGCTGACGTGGACAGATCGAGGCTCGGGGGGACCTCCAGCGTGTCAAGGTCGATGTCGGGCTGATAGAACCGATTGAACAACACCAGCCCGTTCGCGCCGGCCTCGACGATGCGACGCACGAATGCCGGAAGGGCGCTGAAGTACGGCCCGATCTTCACGGCCAGGGGAACGGTCACGCGTGCGCGGACCGCTTCGACGAGAGCCAGGATCGAATTCTCGACGGACTGGGCGGTGTCGGCCGGGTCGGCGGCCACTCGGTACACGTTCAGCTCCAGGGCGTCGGCGCCGGCTTCGGCCAGCTCCGTGGCATGACGGATCCAGCCCGACGGCGTCGTGCCGTTCACGCTCGCCACGACCGGAATGTGCAATGCCGCCTTGGCCTCGGTGACGAGGCGGATGTGTCGCTCGGCAACGTCGAGCGAGTGGAGCGGCATCGATGCGTGCGGGACGGACTCGGCGTGGACCAGCGATCCGAGGCCGCTGGCGGCAAGGATGAAGGACGTCTCCCGGTCGGCGTCCTCCTCGAACAGTGAGGGAAGAACGACGGCGGCCGCGCCACCCTCTTCGAGGGCATGCAAGGTGTCCACCGATCCGGTCAGCGGGCTCGACGAGGCCACGACGGGGTGGGCGAGACGGAGCCCGAGGTAGGTGGTCGACAGGTCGACGCTCATTGCGGTGTCTCCTCATGGGAAGCGTCGTGGGTGAAGGTGCCGGGCACCGAGCGTTCGATCCGGGCCAGCTGTTCGTAGTACCGCCAGCGTTCGTCGATGTCGGACTGTGCCAGCGCCGCGAGCTCGGCGGCGGCTACCGGATCGGAGCGGCGCAGTGTGGCGAATCGGGTCTCGGCATCCATGAACACCTGGACGGGAAGCGTCGGTGCCTTGCTGTCGAGATGGAACGGGGTGAGGTGCTCCTCGACGCCCGGCTGGTAGCGGTAGAGCGGCCAGTAGCCCGACTTCACCGCATCCTTCTGGTGCGACATCGACGTGCGCATGTCGATGCCGTGCGCGATGCACGTCGAGTAGGCGATGATCAGCGACGGTCCGGGCCAGGCCTCGGCTTCGGCGAACGCCTTCACCGCCTGGACGTCGTTGGCGCCGATGGCGATCTGGGCGACGTAGACGTTCCCGTAGCGGCGAGCCTCGACCCCGAGGTCCTTCTTCGCCGTTCGCTTGCCGCCGGCGGCGAACTTGGCGACGGCTCCGCGTGGCGTGGCCTTGGAAGCCTGCCCGCCCGTGTTGGAGTAGACCTCGGTGTCGAGGACGAGCACGTTGACGTCGCGGCCGGACCCGAGCACGTGATCGAGGCCTCCCGATCCGATGTCGTAGGCCCATCCGTCGCCGCCGACGATCCAGACGTTTCGGCGGAGCAGAGAGCTGGTGAGCGGGGCGAGACGGCGCGCCAGTTCGCCGGTCTCGCCGTCTTGGGAGCTGAGCGCCACGAGGAGCAGGTCGAGCTCGGCGAGAAGGCTCCGCTGCTGGGCCGTGGTGGCGTCGTCGGCGGGCACACGTGGGTCGATCGCCAGCAGTCGTTCGGCGACGGCCGGCGACAGCTGGGGAGCGATCTCCGCCAATCGGCGAAGGGCGTTCTGTGCAACCTCGTGCTGGCGGTCGAGGGCGACGCGCATCCCGAGTCCGAACTCGGCGTTGTCCTCGAAGAGGGAGTTCGACCAGGCCGGGCCGCGGCCGTCGCGATTCTTCGACCAGGGTGTGGTCGGCAGGTTTGCGCCATAGATCGACGAGCAGCCGGTGGCGTTCGCCACGATGCTGCGATCGCCGAAGAGCTGGGTGAGCAGCTTCAGATACGGCGTTTCGCCGCAGCCCGAGCACGCACCGGAGAACTCGAACAGTGGCTCGCGGGACTGCGCTCCCTTCACCGTGCTCGGGTCGAGCAGCCCGGGCTCCACCGATTCCATGTCGAGGAAGAACGACCAGTTGCGGATCTCGGCGTCGAGGCGCCCCTCGATCGGCTCCATGTTGAGCGCCTTGTGCTTCACCTGTGATTTCGAGTGGGCGGGGCAGACGTCGACGCAGACGCCGCAACCCGTGCAGTCCTCCGAGGCGACCTGGATCGTGAGATGCAGTCCCGGATGGTCATGGGAACGGAACGGCTTCGTGAGCAGGCCGGCCGGGGCATTCGGAGGCGACGCGTTCTCGTGCACCTTCATCCGGATTGCGGCGTGCGGGCACACGAGCGTGCAGCGCGCGCAATCGATGCAGACCTCGGTGTCCCACACCGGGATCTCGGTGGCGAGGCGGCGCTTCTCCACGCGGGCTGTTCCGGTGGGGAAGGTCCCGTCGACGGGCATCGCGCTGACCGGTAGCAGGTCGCCCTCGCCCGCGAGGATGCGGGCGGTGACCCGCTGGACGAACTCGGTGGCGCCGGCCGTGACGAGCGGCCGCCGTCCGGGCCGGACACGGTGCCGGGTATCTGGAGTTCGACGAGCCTCTCCGCCGCGAGGTCGACCGCGGCGAGGTTCGCTTCGACGATGCGCGGACCGAGCAGCGCGTAGGTCTTCCGGATGGATGCTCGCAGAGCGTCGAGAGCGACATCGGGTGCGAGCAGATCGGTGAGGAGGAAGAACGCGGCCTGCATCACGGTGCTGATCAGACCGGGCAGCCCGACCTCGCTGGCCACCCGGTGGCCGTCGATGATGTGTACGCGTAGCTTCTTGTCGATGATGTGGCGCTGCACGTCGGCGGGAAGCCGGTCCCACGTGCGTTCGGGCGCATAGGGGCTGTTGAGCAGGAACACGCCCCCGGGGCGGGCCATGGCGAGAACATCGACGCGATCGAGCAGACCCACCTGATGGCACGCCACGACGTGGGCGTCGGCCACGAGATAGGTGGAGCGAATCGGCCGACGCGAGAACCGGAGATGTGAAACGGTCATCGAACCCGACTTCTTCGAGTCGTAGACGAAGTAGCCCTGCGCGGCGATCCCGCCCAACTCACCGACGATCTTCGCCGTCGACTTGTTCGCGCCGACGGTTCCGTCGGATCCGAGACCGAAGAACACCGCTCGGAGGTCGGCGTCGTCGGTGGAGAACGATGTATCCACCGGGAGGCTGGTGTGTGACACGTCGTCGATGATGCCGACCGTGAAGCGCCGCCGCGGGGTCGACGAGGCGAGATCATCGAAGACCGCCTTCGCCATCGCCGGCGTGAATTCCTTCGACGCGAGACCGTATCGGCCACCCGTCACGAGGGGCATCGGTCTCTCGTCGGACATCGTAAGCGCACCGATCACATCGAGGAGGAGGGGATCGCCGGTTGCACCGGGCTCCTTGGTCCGGTCGAGGACGGCAACTTTGGTTGCTGTCGGTGGGAGCGCAGCAAGGAACGCGCTGACCGGGAACGGCCGGTAGAGGCGGACCTGGAGCACACCCACCCGCTCCCCCTGCGCGGTCAATGCCTCGACCGCCTCGGTGATGGCCCCGATGCCGGAGCCCATGACGACGATCACCCGGTCGGCGTCGACGGCACCCGTGTATCCGACGAGCTCGTAGTGCCGGCCGGTGCGTTGGGCGAACTCGTCGAATACCGTCTGCACGGCCGTCGGAACGGCGTCGATGAACGGGTTGATGGCTTCGCGCGCCTGGAAGAAGACGTCTGGGTTCTGGGCACTGCCCCGCAGAGTCGGGTGGTCGGGGTCGAGGCCGCGTGAGCGCATCGCCGCAATCGCACTGTCGTCGAGGAGTACGCGCAGATCGTCATCTGACGGGATCTCCACGGTGGCCACCTCGTGCGAGGTTCGGAAACCGTCGAAGAAGTGGAGGAACGGGACCCGAGTGGTCAACGTGGCCGCGTGCGCCACTGCGGCGAAGTCGGCTGCCTCCTGCACCGAACCGGCCGAGAGCATGGCCCAGCCGGCCGAACGCACGGCCATCACATCGCTGTGGTCGCCGAAGATGGAGAGCGCGTGGGTCGCTACCGCCCGAGCGGCCACGTGGATCACCGCCGGGGTGAGTTCGACGGCAAGCTTGAACATGTTGGGCAACATCAGCAGCAGGCCCTGTGACGCGGTGAACGTTGTGGCCAGTGCCCCCCGGGTGGTCGCGCCGTGAAGCGTTCCGGCGGCGCCCGCCTCGGACTGCATCTCGACCACGTCCGGCACGACTCCCCAGAGGTTGGGCCGACCTTCGGAGGCCCATTGGTCGCACCACTCGGCCATGGCCGACGCCGGCGTGATGGGGTAGATGGGGATCACTTCGGAGAGCCGGTAAGCCGTTCGGGCGACGGCTTCGCCCCCATCAAGTGTTTCGGTCATGTCGTTGTCGTTCCGAGGTTGGGCAGCAGGAGGTCGATGCGCTGGCGGAGGACGTGGTCGGGCTGGGCGCCGACGACCGTGTCGAGAACGTTGCCGGCGTGCAGGAACAGCAACATCGGGATGCTGCTGGCCCGGTACTTCGACGCCAGGCGCGGGCACTCATCGACGTTCACCTTGACCACCTTCAGGCGCCCGGCGTACTCGACGGCGAGTCGTTCAAGGACCGGTGCCACGAGACGGCACGGCCCACACCAGGGAGCCCACAGGTCGACGAGCGTGAGCAGCCGCGTGTCCGTGGCCGATGCAAACGTCACGTCGTCGGCGTCGACGACCCACGGAAGGCCACCCTGGCACTGGCCGCATCGCGGCCGGCCGTGGGCGGACCTCCCGACGCGGTTCTTCCGGCCGCAGTGCGGACACGAGACGATCGAGGAATCGGGGGTCATGAGGGAAGAAGTTCGGTTGCTACGTGAAGATGATCTGGCCGCCGGCGGCCTTGTCGTAGAACTCGCCGACCGTGATGATGTCCTGGATCTGCTCGACGAAGTCGTCCTTCGTCAGATCGAACATGTCGACAGATGCTTTGCACGCATACATTCCGGCTCCCGTGTCACCGATCATCTCGATGAATTCGTCGATCGGAGGAATGTCGAGCTCGCTCATCTTCTTCGTCATCATGTGCGTCGCCAACGCAGACATGCCCGGGAGTCCGCCGATCATGGTCGGGATGTGCATGCCGGGGTTTCCCACGGTGGACACCTTGATGTGCTCGATGCGCTTCTTGTGAACGGCGTCCAGGCCGAAGAAGGTGAAGAACATGTTCGCCTCCATGCCTTCGGCGCGGGCACCGTTCGCCATGATCAGCGCCGGGTAGATGCCTTCCAGCGATCCTTTCGACACGATGATCGAGACTTTGGTGATCTTCTCTGTATTCATGTCATATCCAACCTTTCGATGACAGATGCGGGAGGCAAGCACGGACGTTCATGTCAGATGCAACCTTTCGGCTTCGGAATTCCGGCAATACGGGCGGCCACCTTCGCGGGACCCTTGGGGAACAGGAGATAGAGCTCCTTCACGCTGACGCCCGAGGTCTTGCCGAGGACCCGGACGGTCGGTCCGGTGCCCTTCTCGGCGAACTCCTTGCGCATGAAGTCGACGACCTGCCAGTGCTCGGGGGTGAGCGGGTCGATGCCCTCGTTCCGGGCGAGCTCGACGGCGATCTCCGGCGTCCATTGGCTGGGATCGACGAAGAACCCCTCGACGTTGAGCTCGACGGTCGTTCCTGCATACGTCGCGGTGGTCATGCTGATATCTCCTGTTTGGGGGTGGGCTCGGGATGCCGTTTGCCGCTGGTGGGCATGTCGGCGCCGATGCCCGGGATGTCATGTCCCGGTAGCAGGCCATGCCAGTAGAACCACTGGAACATGAGCTTGCCGAGATGGTTGATGTGGCTTTCCTTGAGCAGCGGCATGCCGACCGGGGACGGGTAGTGGCCGGGAAGCGGCTCGGTCTCGTAGTTGAAGTCGATGAGCAGCGCCTTGCCGAAGCCGGTTTCGATGAAGCAGTTGGCATGGCCGTCGTAGGTGGCGTCGAGCTCCTTGCCCTCGAGGAAGCGGATGATGTTCTCGACCAGCACCTCACCCTCGAAGTGGGTGACCGAACCGGCCTTCGAGGCGGGTACGTTCGTGGCGTCGCCGATGGCGAACACGTTGGGCTTCGCCTTCGACTGCAGCGTCGCCGGGTCCGTGGGAACGAAGTTCAGTTCGTCGCCGAGGCCTTCAGAGCGTCCGACGAAGTCGGCCCCGCTGTGCAGGGGAATGACGACGGCCAGATCGAACGGTATTTCGCGGCCGTCGTAGCCGGTCAAGGTGCCCGACGGCCCGTTGACCTCGCTGGTGTTGAACTCGGTGATGATGTCGATGCCTTTGTCCGAGAGCAGGTTCTTCAGCGTGGCTGCGGCGACCGGCTTGGTGAAGGCGCCATCGAGGGGCGTGACGTAGGTGAGCTGCACCTTGTCGCGGATCCCCTTCTGGGTGAAGTACCAATCGGCGAGGAAGCAGAACTCGAGCGGTGCGACCGGGCATTTGATCGGCATGTCGACGACGTTGACCACGATGCGTCCGCCTTGAAACATGTCGAGGGCCTCGGCCAGCTTCGTGGCCCCGGGGAGGTCGTAAAATGTGAACACTTTTCCGTCCCAGCCGATCTCGTCGAGGCCCAGGGTCTCGCTCGTCGCCAGCGATGCTCCGGTGGCGATCACCAGGACGTCGAAGAAGAGCATCGTCCCGTCGTCGAGCACAACGACATCTCGCGAGAGGTCCACGTGATCGACCGCGTGCTCGACGAACTCGATCCCGCGCTTGAGCTGGCGATGCCGCGGCCGGACGATCTCCTCGGCTTGTGCGAGGTCGAACGGCACGAACAGGAGGCCGGGCTGATACACGTGGTGATCGTCTCGATCGACGACGGTGATCGAGACGTCGTGCGCGCCGAAATGGCGGCGCAGCCGATTGGCCGTGAGGGTGCCGCCGGTTCCCCCGCCGAGAATGACGATTCGTCTGGACATGATGAACTTCCTTTCGATGTCCAGAGTGCAGGAGAGATACCCCCTGGGGTAGGGCCGAAGGGCCCGGGAACCGGTGGTCGGTGGTCCCAGGGGCCCGGGTCTGCTCGGTCAGCCCGTCGGCGCCCGATGCGGCATGTTCCCGTGGTTGTCCTGACGGGCGAGGCCGGCGGCTTCGTACGCCTGGGTGGTGTCGAGCGTCTCGAGGCGTACGAGCTCGGCAACCGGCCCGGCGAGTCGGGTTGCCTCGGCCCGGAGCATGGTCGTTGCCGCCGCCTCGCATTCCTCGATGAGCTTGCGTACTTCACTGTCGATCAACTGCCTCGTCTCCTCGGACACGGCGGCGTTGCCGCTCGGCTGGCCGAAGTCGACGACGCCGTCCTCGGACATGACGCTGACCGGTCCGATGGCATCGGACATCCCCCAACGGCCCACCATCCGGCGCGCCAGTGCCGTGGCTACCTGAACGTCGTCTTCGGCTCCGGTGGTGATGTCGCCGTACTTCAGATCTTCAGCGACGCGGCCGCCGAGCACGCCGATGATGCGCCCGCGCAGATATCCCTCGGTGTAGGAGTGCCGATCGCGTTCGGGGCTCTGGAAGGTCACGCCGAGCGCCCGGCCCCGGGGGATGATCGAGATCTTGCGCACGGGGTCGGCACCGGGCTGCAGCATGCCGAGCAGCGCGTGGCCCGACTCGTGCACGGCGGTGCGGGTGCGGTCCTCCAGGGTGAGCACAAGGTGACGTGCAGCGCCGAGCTGGATCCGCTCGAGGGCCTCGGACAAGTCGTTGGAGTTCACCATCTCATGGCGACGTCGAGCGGCGAGCATCGCTCCCTCGTCGACCAGGTTGCGGAGATCGGCGCCCACCATTCCCGGGGTGGCGGCGGCGATGGCGCCGAGGTCGACGTCCCGCGCCAGCGGCATGCTCCGCGTGTGCACCCGCAGGATCGCTTCTCGCCCCACCACGTCGGGTGGGTTGACGACGACATGGCGGTCGAAGCGTCCGGGACGCAGCAGCGCTGGATCGAGGATCTCGGCGCGGTTCGTTGCTGCCACGACGATCACTCCCTCGGCACCGGTGAAGCCGTCCATCTCGGTGAGGATCTGGTTCAGCGTCTGCTCGCGTTCGTCGTGACCGCCGAAGGAGACCGAGCCTCCCCGGGCGCGGCCGACCGCGTCCTTCGTCGATGAAGATGATCGACGGCGCAGCGGCCCGTGCCTTGTCGAACAGGATCCCGGACACGGCTGGCGCCGACACCGACGATCATCTCGATGAACTCCGACGCCGCCATCGAGAAGAACGGCACGCCGGCCTCGCCGGCTGTTGGTCGGGCGCGCCGGGACTCGACCCGCCCAAACCGGTTGAGGCCGAAGAAGTCGATGGCGACTGGCTCACACGTCTTCGCCCCACCGGAGGATCACGGCCATGGCCGCGCCGTCGGGCATCGCCAACGGCGGCACCAGGGCGATATCCCCACGATGGGTCAGCGTGTCGATCGCAGCACGATTCACCAGATCGTCGGCATCGCCGGCGACGAACGGCTGCGGATGCGGCCCCGGGCCGACCGTCGCGGGGAGCAGGAGCGTTTCGACGCGGCCAGCCGCCGCCGCTGCGAGGATCTCGTTGACATCCACCGACCGACGCGCCGTGCCGGTCAACTCGTTGAAGCGGTCCATCACCTTGTCCCTCCCCTGCTGGAGGTCGGCCTGTACTGCTTCCCAGGCACGCTCATGGAGCGCCGAGTCGGAGAGGAGATCCGGACTGCCGACGACGGCCTCCTTGCTCAGCCGGGGATGGCGGCTGACCGCCCGGTAGCCGCTGATCTCCCGTTCGACGGCAGCGAGGACCAGGGGGGCGCCGGACGCGAAGAGCGCCGGCTCGAGCACTCGATCGATGTGCTGGAAGTACCTCGGGTACATCTCCTTTCGCTCGTCCGGCGACGACGGGCCGCCGTAGCCAACGGGTGTCGCTCCGACGTTTTCGCGTCGCTCGTACCAGAGCGCGTCCTGAAGGTTCTTCGGCAGGTCCGGTAAGTGGAGCTGCTCCATACTGTGCCTGGTCGCCCGGTAGAGCTTCAGGTGGTTGCGACTCATCGCGAGGACGTGGAACTCGGCGTCGGGTATGAGGACCGGGAGTAGCGGCACGACGTCGAAGCGCTCTCCCACCATCACCCGGGGAGCGGGGACGTTCGGCACATGCACGACCGTCGACCGACCCGGGGCGAGGTAGAGGCCGATGCCGCCGCCACCCTGGGGCCACGGTGCCGCGTCGTCGATCAGCTTCTCCGCTGGCGCGAGCAACGCATCGGTCTGGTGAGGGCGTAGCTGCTTTGCGACCTCACCACGCGCCTGGGCGACAAGGTTCTTCAGATCGAGGCGGGCCTGCCGTTGGTCATAGGCGCCCCGCGCCGCTGGCACGACGATCGAGACGCACGGTGGCTCGGGGGCGTCGAGGAGGGTGTGGAGGGTGTCGAGTGAAAGTGTTTCCATGATGTTCTCCGTGACGGGACTGCTTCGATGAGGTGGTGGTTCGTCAAGGCTTTGGAGCCCCGACGTCGGGAAGGTCGCCGGTGCCTCTCAGCGCGAGGGCTCGGCGTCGGTGTCCTCGGCATTCGGGTCGACGGACACGTCCCACAGCTCCCTGATCCGGCGATGGAGCGTCGCCTCGACATCGGCGTCCCCTTCCGGAACAAAGCGGCGAACGACACCGATGACCGCGGGGACCAACACCTCCGCATCGTCGACCGTGATCCCGCCGCGCAGCGCCGCCGCAGCATCGAGGCCCAGTTCGGTTTTCCAGTGCTTCGCGTTTTCGCCAATCAGGCGACGCGCGTTGGTGAAGGCCCGAACGTCTTTCGGGAAATGGCCCTCGAGCTGCGCCCGCTCGCCTGGCGGGATCTGGTTCATCACTGCGTTCAGCGTTCCGCGTACGGCCGCGGCGGCGGGTTCCCCGGTGATGCCAATGGCCTCGGCGGTGCCGAGCAGGGCGGTGAGCATCTCCGATCGCGGCGCATGTGCCTGCGCGTCCGACGGACGGGAATCGCCGGGGAGCAGTCCCACGTGAAGGTGCGATTCGACCACGCTCACCCCGGGTAGCCGAGCGACCGCGTCCTCGATCCGTTCGGCCTGCTCGATCGTTGCAACATCACCATGGAGGAGCACAACGGTTCCCTCTGCCATGACATGGATGCGTGGAAGATCGAGTTCCTTCACCAGTGGTCCGAGCTCAGTCCGTACTCGGTCGGCGAGATCGGCCCCCTCTGCGTGGTCGACCACCTGTCTGATCGTGGTGACGGTGAGGACACCGGTGACGGTGCCGACGATAAGCGTGCGCAGCTTCTTTTCGATCATTTCATCGCTCCCCGGTCCAGTGGCCCTTCGGGACCCTGGCCCACCTCGACCCTGCACCCCGAAGTCGTTCGTCCAACAGGGCCGTTGGGCTCTACCGCAGTCGGCAAATGGCGGTGTGCGCATTCGACTTCCCCGGTCATGTTCGGGGTATTTGGTGCTCTGGGAGCAACAAATCATCCAAACTCTCGAGGTGTGCGAGGTGGTTCACGATCCATCCATCCCCGGGCGACCCGACTGACACGGCCCGGGTTCAGTGATGCGGCCCGGTCGAGACAGTCGATGACCTCCTCATCAGTGGTCGGTGAGAAGTCGGCGTAGAACTCGCCGACGGCACGGAAGTGCTCGGGAGTCTCCACAGCGACGAGTTCGTCGGCCACATCGGCCAGCCGCAGTGTCCAGTCCTGAGGGGCGACGGGTACGGCCAGAACGACCCGCCGTGCGCCCTGGGCGCGCGCTACCTGGCATGCCGCCATTGCTGTCGCCCCGGTGGCGATGCCGTCGTCGATGATCACCGCAATTCGGCCTCGAAGGTCGAGTCTCGGTCGGTTGCATCGAAAACGCTCGGCTCGCCGTTCGAGCTCGGCGCGCTCGCGCTGCTCGACGAGTGCCACGTCCCGAAGCGTGATTCCGGCCCCGTTGATGAGGTCGTGGTTGAGGACCCGCGCTCCATCCTCACCGATCGCCCCCATCGCGACCTCGGGCTGGAACGGCACACCGAGCTTGCGGACGACGATCACGTCGAGCGGCGCAGCGAGAGCGCTCGCAACCTCGAACGCCACGGGGACGCCTCCGCGCGGAAGCCCGAGCAGCACGAGCTCCTCTCCTCGCAAGTGCTCGAGCTTCGCCGCCAATCGCCTACCGGCTACGACTCGGTTCGGAAACACCGAACGCCGACCGTGCTTGTTGATCATGACCCGGTCACCGATCCTCTGCGTGCGTACCGATCCTCGTAGGTTCCTGCGAGGATCACTCCCGTTGAGTACTGCCGCCCGGTGGCTTTGGGGACCACCGGGCTTCAGGTCAGGCTCGCTTGACCGGGACCTTCGTCGCCGCAGCCTTCGTCGGCGGCATCGGTACCCGAACCTCGAGGATTCCGTCCTTGTAGCTTGCCTTGACGTCAGTGACCGGGGTGCCTTCCGGCAGAGCGATGGTGCGGGTGAACGATCCGTAGCGGAACTCGCTGCGTGTCGCTCCGTTCTTCTCGCTGTCGGAATTCTCACTGCGTTGGACGCTGATGAAGAGTTTGCCGTTGGCCATCGAGACCTCGACATCCTTCTCCGGATCGATACCGGGGGCCTCGGCCTTGATGACCAAGGTGTCCTTGTCGAGCGTCTCCTCGACTCGGATGGTCGGCTCCACTTCTCGGAAACCCTCGAACAAGCGACCGAACGGCCACTCGTCTCGGAAGATCTTCGGCGTTCGGAGGTCGGGGGCGGAAACAAGTGTGGTTGACATGTGAACCTCCCTGGCTCAGTTGGACAACTCTCGTTCTGACAGCTCCACGCACTCCGACGGAAGAGGCGATCGTCGGTTCCGGAGCGAGCCGTTCGTCGGTTGCTGCAACTCCCCTGCGACTTCCACTTCGCCGCCGAGTTCGACTCCGTCGACCGAACGTCGACCCGACCGGCATCTGCGGTCACCGGACCGAAATGGGAGAAGCGGCCTATCGCTTTCGATGACTCCCCATGCTTCAATGGCTCGGTGAGACCCAAACCGACGTGTCGGCCGAAGGCATGACGGGGGAACCGAATCATCCGCTCCTCATCGAAGAGGGCACGGTGATGACGAGAGCGGACGTGGAGCGCGCAACGGCCTTGCTCTCCGACGCCTTGCTCTCTCTGGTGCGTCCGGGACAGCTGGTCGGGTCGCTCATCCATCGAGGCCTCGAGGCTGCGTTGCTTCTTCTCGCCGCCAATCGCTCGGGAGTGCCGATCACCTTCTTCGATCGGAGCCTTCCCGAGAATGAGTGGCGCCGGGTGATCGAAGGCGCGGAGTGTGCGCTCTTGGTCAGCGCACCCGGAGATGGACCACTTGCGGCCAGGCTCGGTTCGGGACGGGTTCCGACGTGGGAGGTTCGTCCGGACGAATGGGCGTCGCTTCCGGCGCTCAGCACCGTCGTGAGGAGGACCGAATCCGATGCTCCGGCCATCGTCGTCTTCTCGTCGGGCACGACTGGTGATCCAAAGGGGGTGATTCGGAGCATCGTCGCGCTCCGGAGGGCCGGCGACAACTTCCGAGAGCGACACGACCTCGGCGACGGTGACGTGCTCGGTGACCTGGCCAGCTTTCGGTTCGTGACGTCGTCCGGTACGACGTACGGCGCGCTCTGCTCCGGTGCGGCCGTGTCCTTCCACGCGGGCGACGGCGATGGCCTCGCCTCGGTCGCCGAATGGGCGGTGCGGACGGGTGTCACCGTCCTCCGGATGCAGGCAGCACTGATGCGGACCTTGATCGAGCTCGAAACGGACCTGCGGGGATCGCGCGTTCGCGCCATTTCCATCGCCGGGGAGACACTGTTCGGCAGCGAACTCGAGCGGCTCCGCGCGCTGCTGCCGCCGGGCTGCGAGATCGTCTGCGCGTACGGATCCAGCGAGGGCGGGGGCATCGCGTCGGCCCGCTTTCCCGCTGGGACGGCCATCCCGGCCGGGCGGATCCGCTTTCCGCGCCCTGCTCACGTCCGCATCGTCGATGAGAACCTCGAGGTGGTTCGCGACGGAGAGGTCGGAGAGATCGTGTCGACGAAGCAGCAGTCGGCGGGCTACTGGAAGAAGCCGACCCTGACGAGCGAGCGTTACATCCCGGTCGACGACGGCACCGTGCTCTATCGCACAGGGGACCTCGGCCGGTTCGCCGACGGTGACACGCTGGAGGTGCTCGGCCGTTCCGACAGCCAGGTCAAGGTCCGCGGACAGAATGTCGAGCTGACGGAGATCGAGGGCATGCTGCTGGAGCACCCGGATGTCCGAACTGCTGCGGTCGTCGATGTTCCGCGTCACGGTGGAGGTACGTCGATGATCGCGTTCTTCACGCCAGCGGCAGGAAAGCTCCCGGCCACCGGGACTCTCCGTCGACACCTGGGTGAGCGGCTGCCCGCGTACAAGATCCCGGCACGATTCGTCGTGCTCGACCGCCTGCCGACTACGCCGGCGGGGAAGATCGACCGCTCGCGGCTTCGAACCTCCTCCGCGGACGGCGAGGCAGAGCGGGACCTCCGCGAGCCGCGCACCCTCGTGGAGTCCGCCCTTGTCGAACAGATGCGCCGACTGCTCGGGACGGAGGAGTTGGGCATCGATGACGACTTCTTCGACATGGGAGGGGATTCGCTGAGTGCGATCGAGTTTGCTGTTTGGGCTTCCCGTCGCTTCGGCATCCACCTGTCGACGACCGTGCTGGTCGCCAACCCGACGGCGGTCTCGCTGGCCCGGCAGATCGAACGGCAGGACGCACGCCATGAGAAGACGATCGGCATTCTTCGGGACTGTGAAGAGCCGGTTGCGACGCTCGTGCTCATCGCCGGCGGAGGTGACTCGATCGTCTCGCAGCGCCCGCTGTCGAAAGCCATCCGAGGTGAATTCCGCATCATCGGTGTCCAGGGTCGTGGGATCGACGATCGGCGGCGGACCGAGACCAGTGTGACGGCGTATGCCGAACGAGCGGTTCGCGAGTTGCTCGCTCTGGACCCGACCGGTCCGTACATGATCGGTGGTCACAGCTTCGGCGGCATCGTGGCGCAGGAAATGGCGCGACAACTCGAGCTGCAGAACAACAACGTTCTCGCCGTTGTCGTGATCGACACGGCCGCCCCTGCGGATCGCCGACCTCCCGGATTCCTCCGGTCGACGCTTCGTCGGGCGCGGGGATGGCGTGACGAAGTCCGCGATCGTCGGTTGATGTTCGGTGTTCGCCACGATCGCCGCGAGACCCTCCGCATCCGCAAGGGCATCGTGTTCGCGGTCCACGTTCGTGCGCTCGGCAACCACGTCGCCCGACCGTGTCGGGCGCCGATTCTGGTCATCCGGGCTGAGGGCAGCGCACAAGAGAACGACCAGCGGTTCGGTCGGTGGGCGGAGCTGACGAGTGGCGGACTTTCCGTCGTGAGCACGCCCGGTACCCATGTCTCGATAAAGGACGTGCCCTACGTCGGCGGCGCCGCGGCGCATATCGACGCGCTGTTCGACGATGTTCGCCCCTGCCGAAGAGCGGTGGCCCGAGCAGGAACCTGAGGGCGCGTTGCGCCGCTTGGCCCCGCTCGCAAAGACACTTTGGGCCACTCGAACGGTTGGAGGATGACGAAGGACTCTGGCCGGTCGCCCACCCGGGGCCTTCCGCGGTGCCATGACCAACTACAGCGAACTCCTGTTCCACGACGAGGCGCTCGTCAAGTTGCTCCGTGGGAGCGACCCCGTTGGCCGATGCGGTCAGAGGGACACTCGGGCCTGAAGTGCGCTCGGTGATCATTGGTCAACCGCCTTCGCAGCCCCTTGGCGACCTGTGCGGTGGAAGTCGCCGGCACGTTGCTCCTCGCCGACGGTGACCCTCGTCGATCGGGAGGGCAACCAGCCGCCGGCCGGAGGGATGCCGATGGAGCGATGGGTCATGGCAGAGGTGCCGTCGGTGGCGTACCTCATCGGCGACTACTCCGCCCTGGGCATCGACGGCGTGTCGATCGGTTCGAACGACCTCACCCAACTCGTCCTCGGTGTCGATCGCGACTCCGAGGTCTGCGCTGAACTCTTCGACGAGGAGGACGCGGCGGTGCTGGCGACGATCGAGCACATCATCACCGAAGCCCGGGCCCACGGTCTCTCGTCGTCGCTGTGCGGTCAGGCACCGTCAAATCGTCCTGCCTTCGCCGAACAACTGGTGCGCTTCGGCATCACGTCGGTGTCGGTCGATCCGAGCGCGGCCGCCGCCACCCATCACATGCTTGCCACGGCGGAGCGGCGGATGCTCCTCGGGGCGACCAGGTCCTGACTCCCTGGTCCGATGGCGCTCTCGTTGTGCGAGCAATGGAGAAGCACAGCTCCGCCTATCTCGAACCGGTGGCATCGACGATCTTCCGGCGGGGCTGACCACCGTCGCTACGACGCGTGGACCGCATTCTCCTGGCGGAGCCCTCCCAACAGACCGATGCGTTTCGGAACGAGCCGTTGTCGTGCGGGCGGACAACGGCAAACTGATCGAGCAAAACCGACCGTCCGTCAGCGGGCGAATGACTCGATCACTGCGTGATGGGCGTGCGTGTTGGACATCTTCAGATCGCACGTGACGAGCGGGAGCCCGAGTATCTCGGCCAGAGCAACGTACTGACCGTCGTAGGCAGTCAACGAGTGTCGGAGCTGCCAGACCCTGTTGGAAAGGGAGCGGTGAGCGTAGCGATGCAGCGGCAGTTGGCCAAGCTTGCGCAACGACAGTTCTGCCTGTTCGATGGTGAGGGATCCGCGACCTTCGAGCCGGCGGACAACGCTGAGAAACTCCACATCGATCAGATGCGGTACGTGCATTTCCGTCACGTCGCTCAATCGGCCGATCAGGGACTTATTGGGTGGAGTCTCCAACAACAGGTCGACCAACGCTGAAGTATCAACAACGATCACGCGGCTGAAGACTCGTCACGCAGTTCACGCAACGTCGCCACGGCCGTTCCAGCCGGAACACCCCAGCCCCGTTCACCGACCCATTCAAGAACGTCTGCCAGAGGTGGTCGACTGGCGATCCGGGCCGCCTCGCGAAGAAGGTAATCAGAAAGCGAGAGGCCGATTGCCGCCGCACGCGTTCGGAGTTCGGCGTGGACCTCGTCGGGAACACCACGGATTTGGATTGTTTTCACCAGAAGAGTATACACCCATTATGGGTGTCACACACCCACTATGGGTGCCCCGTGTGGCGCTGCTCGTAACGGTTCAGCACCCGCGGGCCGAGCAGGATTCGGCCCCGACGGATACATCGCGTGCACGGCACCGAAGAGCGGCGGGCTTCTACTTGTCGACCGACGTGTTCAAACGGTTCACGACCGCGGCACCGGTCGACCTCTGGGGAGGGTGTTTGCTTGCGACGAACAGGGGGTATAGGCGGCTGACGAAACCGTCCGCGCCAACGAGCGCTCGACAGAAACGAGGCTCCCATGGCCGTCCACCAGCCGCTCGTTCCCACCTCTGACTTCGTTGCGAAGAACACTGCGCATTTCCCCAACGAAAGCCCGGAATATCGTCAAGCCCGAAATGCGCTGCTCGCCGAAGAGATCGATCTTCGACGACATTTATGGCGAGTCGCCGAGATACGACGGGCGTTGCCTCCCGGCGGCGTGCTGAGCCAGGACTACCAGTTCGAAGGCCAAGACGGACCGGTAAAACTTTCGGAGCTCTTCGGCGAAAAGGACACGCTCATCATCTACTCGATGATGTACGGGCCCCAGCGCCACGAGGGTTGCCCGATGTGCTCGTCGATGCTCGATTCGTGGGACGGCGAAGCCCGGCACATCGAACAGCGAGTCGCGCTGGCGATCGTTGCCCGCTCACCAATAGAACGGATCGTCTCGTACGCACAAACACGCAAATGGACAGGTTTGTCGTTCTATTCGGATCCGAGCGGTGACTACACGAAAGACTATGTCGGCGAACGCGACGCAGACTGGCCCGGGTACTCCATCTTCCAGAAAATCGATGGCACGGTCCGTCATTTCTACAGTGGCGAGGGAAGCTCCGAGATGGCCGATCCCGGCCAGGATCCGCATGGCGCCCCAGATATGAACCCGCTGTGGGTAATCCTCGACACCACCCCCGCGGGACGCGGCACCGACTGGTACCCCACTCTCGACGATTGAACGATTCGGCTCTTCTTCTCGTACGCCAACCATCCTGCTCTGAACCAACAGTGTGATTTCGATGCGAGCGGAGTCAGACCCTCGTCACCATGCCGGCGTCGGTCCCCTCAGAGGTAGCCGCGGAACGACACGGCCCACTCGATGACGGACGCGACGAGCCGACGACCGGTGATCTCGAGAGGAGTCACGTAGAGCCAGCTGTCGCGCTGCCCGATCCACGGCCGGGGGTCCCAGCTTCGCAACCATGCGGGCGTCGTGGTCGCCTCGGCCCGGTGAAGGGTTCCTCGGACGACCACGCTCCACCCCGTCTCCGTTGACCCGTCGATCCCGTCGAGCTCGAAGCCGACGCGAACCTCGTCCTGGTCGAGAACGCTTCCGGGCCGGGTGCGCACCACGATTGCCGCGCCGCCATCGACGTTCGGAACCAGCCGGTAGTTGACGGGGAACGCCAGCGGGAAGCCGTTTTCGATCACACAGAGACGACCGACGTGCTGGGTGCTGAGCAGGCCGAGACACTCCTCGAGCGTCATCTCCGTCCAGAACCTCGCCGACGGTTCTCCGGCGCTCACGAAGGCACCCGCTGGGTGTTCGCGAACTGGTTGCGACGGCGGTGGCTCCACCGCAATGTGCCTGGCGCATCCATACGTCCACCTTCGCAGAGTGTCGGCCCGATTGGCACGGGTCGTTGGTCCCGAGGGTCGCCACCGATCGGCCCGCCCGGCACAGTCGACCCCGGGTCAGTCGGGCGGGATGTCGGTCTCGCTCTCGAAGAGATGGGCCCAGCGTCGGGCATCGAGCCAACCCACCAACGGGAGCGAACGGAGCTCCAGCAGCAGCACGAACAGTGCCGCTGTCGCTGCCGCCAGCACGAACCTTGCGCTACCGGCCATCACACCGACGGCAGCCATCGCCCAGATCGCCGCCGCCGTTGTCAACCCACGGACATGACCATGCGGATCTTGGAGCACGACACCGGCGCCGATGAATCCGATCCCGGTGACGATTCCGGCGATCAGCTTCTCGGCGGTCGACGGGAAGGCATCGGATGCGATCGTGCTCAGGGCCGCCGACCCGGCCGAAACGAGGGCGAAGGTACGGGCGCCTGCCGGGTGCCCGCGTACTTCTCGCTCCCACCCGACGACGAAACCGAGCAACCCGGCCAGAGCGATCCGCCCGAAGAGCGCGAGGTCGTGGAGCCACATTGGGCAGAGTCTTGTCGAAATGGTCCTTCGGGGTGCTTTTCGGTGCTCTCGAGTCCGGACGCGAAAATCGGCCAGCCTCGCGGGCTGACCGATGGACAGAACTACGGGAACAGCGGGTGCGAGCGAAGCTCAGCGACCCATGTTCGGCTTGACGCCGTGGTTCGCCTTCTTGCGGCGGGCGTTGGTCTTCTTCTTGTTGCGCTTTTTCGACGGCATAAGGGGATCAACGATAGCCGCGTCAGCCGGGGCCCCGGAAACGACGGCTGAAACCGACGAGGTTTAGGGTGTCGCATGGCCCGCCACGACCTCGACCAGTACACCCGGTTCTCCGAGCTCCTCGCCGGCATCGCCGGTGTCTGGGAGGGCACTTACACCCACCTGCAGCCGTCGGGCGAGCTGATCGAGCGCTTCAGGTCCCGTCAGGAAACCCGGCTGCGGGGCACAGACTGGTTCGAGCGGATCGTCTATTCGCGGGAGGGCCACGAGCCCGAAGTGATCGACTTCCGGGCCCGGATCACCGGCGACACCGTGACGTTCGACGACCCGGACTTCCACGGCATCTCGTATCTCGTGGAGGGCCGGATCACCGTGTTCCCCTACCACTGGAAGTCGAACCCGGGCCGGGAGATCGTGGAGATCATCACACTCGCCACCGACGATTACCGCACCCGGCTGTGGCAGACATTCGATGGCGGCGCGCTGACACGGCTCACGGTGATCGAGGAGCACCGTCTCCGGCACCAGGTCCCGGCGGAGTGGTCGTGACGCGCCGGAAGCTGCAGCGACAAGTTCGCTTGTAGCTTGTCTGCTCGGCTGGATCCTCGCCGGAAGCTGGCGCGACGAGTTCGCCTGTAGCCTCGACGCCCCTATGGAGCGGTTTGGGTTTGTCGGTCTGCCGAATGCAGGGAAGTCGTCGCTGTTCAATGCCCTGGCCGGAGGCGGTGCGCTGGCGGCCCCCTATCCCTTCGCCACCAAGGAGCCGAACATCGGCCGTGCCAAGGTGCCCGACGCCCGCCTCCTCGCCCTGGCCGAGATGTCCAGGACCAAGACGATCGTTCACGCCACGAGTGAGTTCGTCGACATCGGCGGCCTGGTCGAAGGAGCGAGCAAGGGCGAAGGTCTCGGCAACAAGTTCCTCGCCAACATCCGCGAGGTCGACGCGATCGTGTTCGTGCTCCGGGCCTTCGAGAAGGGATCGACCGGCGACGACGTCCCCGGCTCATCGGATCCATTGGACCACCTCGCCACCGTCGAGATCGAGCTCGCCCTCGCCGACCTGCAGACGGTCGAGAATCAGGTCGGCAAACGGGCGAAGGCGGCCAAGCTCGACAAGACCCTGCTCCCCGCCGTCGCTGCCCTGGAACACGCGCAGACGCTCCTCGCCGATGGGACACCGCTCTATCGCACGCCCATGTCGGCCGACGAACGGGGTCTGCTGAAGGAGTTCTTCCTCCTCACGAACAAGCCGGTGCTCGCCGTGGTGAACGTCGGCGACGACGATCTCGACGACATCGACGCCAAGGCCGCCCCGGTCCGTGAACTCTTCGGGCCCTATGGCGAGGTACTCGGCATGTGCGTGCAACTCGAGGCCGAGGCCGCCACGATGGACGAGGCCGAGCGCCGCGAGATGCTCGACGGGTTCGGGCTCGGCGATGGTGCGCTGCCCCGTCTCATGAAGTCCGCCTACGACATGCTCGGACGCCGGACCTTCCTCACGACGGGCGAGAAGGAGACCCGGGCATGGACCTTCCGGGCCGGAGCGAAGGCCCCGGAATGTGCCGGCGAGATCCACTCCGACATCCAGCGGGGCTTCATCAAGGTGGAGACCATCCAATGGGATGTGCTGCTGGACTGCGGTTCGATGGCCAAGGCACGTGATGTCGGCAAACTGCGTCTCGAGGGCAAGGACTACGAGATGCAGGACGGCGACGTCGTCGATTTCAAGTTCAACGTCTCCAAGTAGTCCACACGGAACGAGTCGCGAGGAACCGATGGCGGCTCTCGTGCTCGGAGACGGACGCCGCATCGCGCTCGAAGTGGCCGAGACGCGCTCTGCTCGCCGCCGCGGACTCCTCGGACGGACCTCGGTGGACGGTGGAGCCCTGTTGATCACGAAGTGCCGAAGCGTGCACACCCTCGGCATGCGATTCGCCATCGATGTCGCCCACCTCGATTCGTCGATGCGAGTTCTACGTGTACGTACGATGCCACCGCAGCGCCTCGGCGCCCCTGTGCTTCGTGCGCGGCACGTTCTCGAGGCTGACGCAGGAGCCCTGGGTCGCTGGAACCTCCGGGTGGGCAATCAGGTGCGGGTCGAGCCGTGACCGATCCCAACCACCCCGAATCGCGTCAGTCCGGCTCGGACCCAGCAGAGTTGATCCTCGTGGCGACCCCGATCGGAAACCTCGGAGACCTGTCGCCGCGAGCAGTCGAGGTCCTGCGCCGTGCCGATGCGATCGCGTGCGAGGACACCCGCCACACCCGCAAGCTGCTCTCGGCCGCGGCGATCGACG
>JANPFX010000041.1:0-16941 GCA_031423635.1 Acidimicrobiia bacterium
CTTGATACTGGGCCATGAAGGCGGGCAGCGTGCGCTTCAGGAGAGTTCGGGCAACGGTGTACTCCCCGAGCACGACCGCCGCGGTGAGGAACGATGCCGAGATGATCGCCGCCCGGATGTTGGGCACGATCGCCCGGCGCAGCGTGGTGCCCCAACCGGCGCCGAGGCTGCGCGACGCATCGACGAGGGTCTTCACGTCGATCGCCTTCACGCCGGCATCCAGCGAGCGGAACGTGAAGGGCAGCGCGAGCACCGTGTAGAAGGGGATGAGCGAGTAGTTCGAGTTCAGGAACCAGCGGGCATGGGGCTTGAGCGGCAAGATGCCCGCCACCAGTGCGATCGGTGGAATCACGTAGGGCAGGACGGTGAGGAACTCGACGAATGCCCGCGCCTTGGGAATGCGGACGTGGACCCACAGCGTGGTGGGTACGAGGAGCACCAGCGTCGTGGCCACGGTGCCCGCGGCGAGCCGCAGGCTCAGCCCGAGCGCGCTCTGGAATTCTTTGTCCTTGAACGCCTTGGTCACTCCCTCCAAGGACCATTTCCTTGCGAGCGTCGACCAACCGAGGTTGATCATCGGCACGCCCTGGAATGCGAACCGGGCCATGGCCACGAGCGGGAGCACGAAGAACAGCGTCGAGAGCACCACGACCGTGAAGGGGCCGAGGCGCCCGACTCGGCCGAGGACAGTCGTACGGGGTCGCGGGTGACTGTTGGCGCTCATCGCTGCCACCGCTCGGCGCGCTTGCGAAGGAACCAGTAGAGGCCCATGCAGACCGTCATGACGACGATCATCCAAGCAGCGAGCGAGAACCCAAGTTGATCTTCGTTGGCGCTCACGTCGCCGCGTAGGTAGAACCCGATCCGCAAGGGAACGATGAGCGATTTCTGGCTGATGGCCGCAGCGGTCGCGTATGCGCTGAACGAGTTGGCGAACAGCAGGAGGAACCCGCCCAGCAACGATGGGGCGAGCACCGGCAACCCAACGCGCGTCCAGTAGGTCCAACTCGTCCCGCCGAGGTTCGCACAGGCTTCTCGCCACGCAACCTTCAGACCGTCGATGGCGGGAAGGGTGATGAGCACCATCAGTGGCACGTTGAAGTACGAGTAGACGACCGTGAGTCCCCAGGTGCTGTCGAGCGTGAACGAACCGCCGTAGAGCTTGTAGCCGAACAGCCCCTCGAGGACCTTGGTCAGCAGGCCCTGGCGACCGAGAAGGGCGATGAAGGCGAACGCCAGCGGGATGCCACCGAGGTTGGCGGCGACCCCGCTGAACGAGGTGACGAGCGATCGGAGCCAGCGCGGCCGACGGAGCACGGTGGCGGCATAGGCGAGCACGGTGCCGATGATCACGCCGACGGCCGCGGACTGGGCGGAGAGGCGTACGGAGAACTTGAAGGCGTCGAAGTTCTGTCCCGTGAACGCGTCCTTCAACGCCTTCGTCCCGACATTGCCGTTGTTGTCGGTCAACGCCCTCTGGAACACGCTGATCGCGGGGACGATCAGGAACAGCGTGAGGAACGCCAACAACGGAACCAGCCCGATCCACGAGAGGTTCCGCTGTCGGCGGGGGGCAACGGGGGCCGCGCCGTCGGCGCGGCCCCTCGATGCAACGGCGATATCAGGCGTCGGCAACCTGCGGGCCCCACTCCTTGGCCAACACGTCCTTGGCAGCCGTGATCTGCGCTGGCGTCAGGAAGTTGACCTTCGCGATGAGCTCTGCCGGCGGCAGGTTCTTCTTCGCTTCTTCGGTCACCTTGCCGGCGGCGACGAGTGCCTCGAAGCGGGCCGGGATGGCGCCGCCGCCGAGGTAGCCGAGGGCACCCTCGTCGGAGAGGATGTGCTCCATCCACAGCTTGCCGCACGCCTGGTGCGGCGAGCCCTTGACGACACCCTGGGCGTAGAAGCCGCCGTAGACGCCGTCGGACGGGTAGTTCAGCTCGACCGTGAGACCGGCCTTCACGAGATCAGCCTGGATGCCGGGAAGGTTGTAGCTCCAGTCGATGGCGATCGGCGTCTCACCGGAGAGCACCGTGGCCTTGGTGACGTCGGTGCCGCCCAGGTTGCCGCTCTTCTTCAGATCGGCGAAGAACTTGATGCCGGGAAGGATGTCGTCGGCGCTGCCGCCGTTGGCGATCGAGGCCGCCATGACGCCGGCAAAGGCCGAACCGGATTCACGAGGGTCGCCGTTCAAGGCAACGAGGCCCTTGTATTCCGGCTTCGTGAGGTCAGCGAAGGTCTTCGGGGCGTTCGGGACGATCTTGGTGTTCGTGAGGATCGCCATGATCCCGTAGTACGAACCAACCCAGTTGCCCGCGGGGTCCTTCAGTGCCGCCGGGACGTCAGCAGCGGAGGTCGGGGTGTAGGGCTCGAACATGCCGGCTGTGGTCATCTCCGAGGCGATGGCCGGGCTCACATCGACGTTGTCGGGCTGATCGGCCTGGCCGGCGAGGGTTTTCACGGCCTCCATCTCGTCCTTGGACGAGCCGTCGGGGTTGGCCACGGGGTTCTTCACGCCCGGGTACTTGTCCCGGAAGCTCTGGAGGATGCCCTTGTAGTTCGCCCACTCATCGGGAAGGGCGATCAGGTTCACCTGGCCCTCGGTGGTGCAGTCGGCGGCCAGCTTGGTGAGGTCAGCGCCTCCGGCGGCCGGGGCGGCCTCGGTCGCCGCGGCAGCCGCTTCGGTCTCTGCTGGCGCAGCCTCGGTCTCGGCGGCCGCAGCGGTCGTTTCGGCGGCGGCTGCTTCTGTCTCGGCCGGTACGGCGGTCGTGTCGGCCGAGTCCGAGCTGCAGGCCGCGAGCGCGAGCCCGGCAGACATGACGACGGCGAGTGCCATGGTGGTTCGTCTAGTTCTCATTGCTGGTGTTCCCCTTTTTCGTGGTGACGGGCGAACCGTAACAGGGCCGGTCGCGACCTGCTCAACCGTTGGGTTGAACGGACGGCCAACAACGTACGAATCCCCGGCGATACCCGCCGGGGATGTGCATCAACGCGTCACCAACCATCGGAATCGGAACTCTCCGTGACGGAGAGCCGAACGTTGTCAGTGGTCGAGGAACCGACGTCGCTGGATCATCAGCGCGACACCGGCCGCAATCATCAGCAACGAAAGCCAGAACAGAGCCGACACCTCCGATCCGGTGTACGCGAGACCGGCGGCTTCTGTCTCCTGCCCGATGTTTGCCGTGCGGACGTCAGCGACGATGAATCCGAAGTCGACCACCACTGGCGAACCGCTCACGGCAACCGATCGTGCCCGGGGACCATTGGTCGGCGTCGCCGAGATGCTCACGCCCTCACCGATCGTCACCGAGTGCACACCACTCTCGAAGCAAGGCGTCTCGTAGCGACCGGTGCCGTCGGTGCGCACGTCGACGGTTTTTCCCGAAGGCAGCGTGATGGCCACGACGGCATCCTTGACTCCACGTTCGCGTGGGTCACGCACGCCGTCGCGCGAAGTGTCCACGAAGACCGTCCCGGAGATCACCCCGCACGGCGCCGGCGGTGGCGAGGTGGAAACTGGTGACGGGACCGTGGGGATCACGCCGGGCGTGACCGGAGACGTGCTCGGAGTCGGCGCAAGCGTCGATGTGGTGGTGGACGGTGCAGTCGTCGACGGTGGAACGGTCAACGGTGGAACGAGCACTGGCGGGACCGTCGACGGGGACACCGGCGTCGAGGTGGTCGCGGTGCTCGGCGCGGTGGTCGTCGTCGCTCCGGGAGTGGTCGTCGTGGAGGAAGTGGTGGTCGTCGTCGGCGCCGTGGTCGTCGGGGACGTGGTCGTCGTCGTCGTCGGGGACGTGGTCGTCGTCGTCGGGGACGTGGTCGTGGTCGTGGTCGTCCCGAGCGGGATCAGGGCAAAGCCGAAGTCCACCGTCAGGTTCTCCCGTCCATCGACCACCACCGCCGGCCGTGCGGCCTGCACCTCGGTCTCCGACACCGGTTCACCATCGAGCGACGACGCGCTCGGTCCCAGGGTGACGACCCCTGATGCGATGCCGCCCGGGTCGACCGACGACACACCGAGAGGCGAGTCGAGACCGTTGTCGTTCCTGTCCCCGTCAGCGTTCGGGTTGGCTTCTTGGCCGACACCCGTCGACGACCGGTACAGCGCCAGAACTCCCGCTCCGGTCAGGTTCGAGGATGCGACCACGACCACGTAGCGGCCGGGCGGGAGGAGGTCGAATCGATAGAAGCCGCCGGCGCTGGTCGTCTGGCTGGCTTTGATGGGACCGGTCGGGCGTCCCGCAGAGTCAGCAGCGTAGAGACGGACCACCACACCGTCGATACCGGCCTCCGCACCGTCGAGCGTGCCCGATTCGTTGTCATCGATCCAGACCCGGTTGCCGAGCGCGTAGTTCGGGTAGAAGCCAAAGTCGAGGGTGTGGTTGTTGGCCCCGGCGGTGCCGCTGGTGTGGGCGATCACCGGCCAGGTGCCAACGGGCGAACCGGCCGGGTCGGTGGTCGCCGTGCCGTCGGAATCCGCGACGTCGTTGCCCGGCGCGTCAACCGCCGTCGGGACCAATCCGGCGAGGGGACCGGTCGACAGCACATCGGACGCGCTGTCGACGCGGACGCTGTACGTGGTGTCCTTGCGGACGGGCAGCGAGGAAGCCATGTTGACGTTGTTGACACCACCGAAGAGGTACACACCGTTCGCGCCGGTAACCGCCGTGCCGACGACGTTGTTGGAGGAGTCGTACAAGTGCACCGTCACCCCGACCAGTGGCGGTTCGTCCGGATCCTGCAGACCGTCGGCATCGCGGTCGAGCCACACCCGGTTGCCGATCTCGATCGGCGCCTCGTCGCACAACGCCTCGAGGTCACCGAGACCGTTGGCCTTCCCCATTCGTCCGGCCCCCGAGGGATTACAGCTGTCCGCGTACAGCTGAGCGCTTGACGCACGCGTTCCGGTCAGATTGCTCATCGATCCGGATCCGCCGCTGCAGATTGCGAGCGGGTCGTTCAACGAGAGCTGCAGGTTGGGGTGGCCGGGAACCTGGATCACACCACCCGCCGCGGTTTCCTCATGGACGTTCTGCAGCGAATCGCCGATGTAGAACTCTCGGCCGCCCGGGCCCGGGTTGTAGTCGGTGCCGGCGGCACGGGAAAAGCTCCCTGGGCAGACACCGGCCGCCGCACTTTCGATCTGCCAGGTGACCCGATCAGTGGTGCACGACCGAAGCACTTCGCCGGCCGGCCACAGCGAGTACAGCTCCGAGGTGTTCGCCGGGTTGTCGATGCTGTGTTCACCCAACTGGTCACGGTTGCGGAAAGCCACGACCATGTCGCCGTCGACGAAGGTGATCCCGGTCAGCATCGGCTGCTGGGTCGATTCGGCCTTGAACCCGAAGATGGACCCGAAGGTCATCTCGGCGAGCGTTGATGTCCACGGACCGTATGCGGAACTCGTCGCCGCCCCGCAGGGGTTCAGACTCGATCCGTAGGCGCAGCCACGGGTGTAGCCGAGGCTGAAGGCGAGTGCCGGGGACGCGGCGAAGGAGTCGGTGGTCAGGTCGTAGCGAAGGACCCATGCCTTCGGCACCGTGAGAGGCGAGAGCACGCCTTCACAGACGCCACCGACCCAGATCGCACCCTCTTTTGCGGTGACGGCAAACGGCCTCGACGCGCCTTCGGATGCGCCGCATTGCGCCGAGGGGATGGCGATCGTCGTCGCCGAGGTGGGAACAACGGGAGCGGTCCCCGAACCGATCGCCATCTTCACCAGCGTCTTCGACGAGAGGTTCACCGCCCAGAGCGTCTGATCATCTTCACCGACGGTCAGACCTCCCAGGCCGAAGCGACCGATCTTGCCCATGGCGTTGTAGTCCTTCGCCCAATCCGTCGCACTCACGTTGCCGGCATGCGGGTCGGCTCCGCCTCCCGAGCCGATGACATTGAGGTCAACGAAGAGCGAACCACTCGCCGTGGTCGCAGGGTCGATCTTGTAGATCGCCCACGGGCCGCTCGGGCCATAGCCGGTGTGACCTTTGAGGTAGGCGGCGGCGAACACGGTCTTGGAGGAGCGCTGGTACGCGACGCCCCAGGTAGACCCGATCTGGGCGGCGGTGGCGCGGCCGTCCGCCACCGCGTCGATCGATGCGGCTTCCTCGTTGAACACGTGGAGGTTGGCGTTGGTGTTCTTCGGCCCGGCGACGTTGTCACCGAAGGTGAAACACGTCATCGCCAGCTTCGGAACCGATTGGCAGTAGTCGCCGGGGATGTTCATGCCGACCGTGAGCGCGTCGCCGGCATTGGCGAACTGCACCGAGCTGGCGCCGGCCGCGCCTGGCCGCAACACGGACGCCAGACTCGGCACCATCGTCGAATCGGGGGAGAACTCGATCCGACACGGCGAACCCGGCACGGTGAGGCTCAGCGACCCATTGGAACCGGTGACGCCGGACGCCGTCGCCTGGGTCTCGTCACCCGTCGCGGCAATCCCGTCGACGCCCGGGCCGGTGACACAGGTGGCGGTGGCGAGCACACCGCCGAGGCCGGGCTCGGCCGGAGCACCGGACGCGCGTGTTCCGTTCGCGTTGTAGTCGCGAAACGCTGTGATGCTGATGGTTCCCCCAACGGGCGCCGCCCCTGAATCCCGAGCGGTGAACCCGATCTGGAGGCCCGAGGCGATCAGTCCGACGACACCGACCCGGACGAGAACGCGTTCGAGGAGACGGCGTCGAAGGACATGAAGTGACATGGGGGCCTCCCGCAAGGCTTGGGGACAGAACGGAACCGACGCGAGTCGCCTGAACCTTGAGCGAATCCAGAACCTCCGCAAGCTCATGAAGTCGCGAGGAAGTGTACGGATCCGTCCCCGCGCGTGGGCGGATGTCGGCGGAGACACCGAGGACCCCGGCCGCGTCGGGATCTGGCAGCCTGGACAGAATGCTCGTCCAGGTGTTCTCCGATCTGCACCTCGACTTCGCCGCGTCGTTCACGCCGACGCCCGCCCCCGGCGCCGTGCTGGCCATCGTGCCCGGCGACGTCGGGCACTCCCCCGACGCCCTGGACCGGCTTCGCGGATGGCCGGTGCCGCTGATCTTCGTGCCGGGCAACCACGAATACGACGGCGCCGACCTGGCCGACGGCGACGGGGAGCTGGCGGAACGGTGCAATGAACTGGGCTTCACCTTTCTGAACTGTCGCTCGCTCCACCTCGAGGACGGTCCTCGGCGCATCCGTCTCGTCGGAGCGTCACGCTGGTGGGACTTCGACCTGCTCGGCACCGAACGTCGGGCGGAGTGCATGGCATTTGGGGAGCGCTACCTCCGGCACATGGGCTCCGCTTGGGGAGGGCGCCCGTTGCACAGTCCCGACGTACGCCGACTCGGACTGCAGCACCGCGAATGGCTCGAAGCCGAGTTGGCCGAACCGTTCGACGGCACGACCGTGGCGATCACGCATTCGGGCCCGTCAGGGCGCTCGGCTGACCCCCGGTACGGCCTGAGCAGCGGCACCGCCAGCTTCTGTAACGCCGATGACGACCTCCTCCCTTTGGCCGAGGTGTGGATTCACGGCCACCTTCACTGCCCCCACGACTACACCGTTGCCCACGAGCTCGGCAGCACCCGGGTGGTCTGCAACCCACGCGGCTACGACCGTCTGCGAGAACCGGCCGGATTTACCGAACACCTCGTCATCGAACTCTGACCCACAGGTCTTCGCCAGTACCTGCGAGAAGATCCCGGGCCTGGCGAAACTGCTCTGGAAAGATGAGGAGTATTCCTCATCAGCAACCCTGCCGAGCCGATACGAAGTCCGTGCGATTGCACAACCTCTTCGACGACGACCTGGCGGCGCTTCGCGACCCGTTGTCATCGACGCTGTCCAGATCACGTGCCGGCGCGCTCATCCTCGTCGTAGCTCCGTGGTTCGGAGGACTTGCCGTTGTCGTCTCCCCGGGCGAGGCGAGCCGCGGATCCGATGCGATCATGCTTGCGATCTGTGCGTTCTCGATCCTGGCCGGCGCATTCATGCTGCGCTTCCCGAATCGTTTTCCCTTCGTTCTGGCCCCGATCGTCGGATCGTTCGTCACGGCGATCTACAGCTACCTCTCCCGAGGACCGATGCCGCTGTCGACCAGCGCGATGTTCGCCACGGTGGCCGTTCTGACAGCCCTGTTCTTCGCCCCCAAACATGCCGCGTTGCTCTGCATCTGGATCTACACGTGCCTGTCGGTCTCGGAGATCGCCCGAAGCGATCTCCGAAACGGGCTGGCGAGCTCATTGCTCGCTGGAGGCTGGGGGGTGACCGCAACAGTGGTCGTCAGCGCCCTGCGGGTGACCGTCGGCCAGTTGGTCGAACGTTTGAATCGCCAGTCGCGGACCGACACGTTGACGGGGGTGGCCAATCGGCTGGCGTTCGTGGAGAAGGGCGACGCCGCCCTGGCCGCGGCAACGACCTCGTCCGGCGTCGGTCTCCTGATCGTGGATCTCGACCGATTCAAGGAGATCAACGATGTCCTCGGGCACCGTTACGGCGACCTCCTCCTGACTGCGGTGGCGGAACGCCTCGAATCCGAGGTCGGACGGCGCGGCACGGTGGCCCGCCTGGGCGGCGACGAGTTCGCGATCCTGCTCCCCGATCTGCGCTCGCGCCGCTCGGCCACCGAGTTCGCCGCCCACCTCGTCCGTAGTCTCGACACCCAATTCATGCTCGACGGAACTCCGGTCACCATCGGCGCCTCGATCGGTGTCGCCGTTGGACCCGATGACGGCCGACGGACGACGGCGCTGCTCCAGGCCGCTGACCTTGCCATGTACCAGGCGAAGAAGCGTCGCAGCGGCTACCAGGACAGCTTCTCGGCGACGTCGACGGCGCCGGAGAACATCGTCTTGATCGGTGAACTCCGCGACGCGATCATCGAACGTCAACTCCAGCTGCACTACCAGCCCAAGATCGACCTGCGGACGGGAGATGTCCAAGCGTGCGAAGCATTGGTGCGCTGGCAGCATCCGATCCACGGCTTCGTTCCGCCGACGAGCTTCATTCCGATCGCCGAGCAGACCGGACTCATCCACCAATTGACCCGCTGGGTGCTCCGCGAAGCAATGCAGCAATGCGCTCGTTGGCGTTCCGAGGGGCACATGCTGAGTGTCTCCGTCAACGTCTCGGCCCGGGACCTGCTCGATCGCACGTTCGTCACGACGGTGCGCGAGACGCTCCGAGACTGCGGTGTCCCGTCGTCCGCACTGTGCCTGGAGGTGACCGAGACATCCATCATGGCCGACCCCGAACGCGCAAGCGCCGTCCTGCGCGAGTTCCGTGCCAGCGGGGTGCAGATCTCCATCGACGACTTCGGAACCGGCTACTCGTCACTCGCCTATCTCCGTACGATCCCGGCCAACGAGCTGAAGATCGACCGGACGTTCATCACGACTCTGCGCGACGGCGACCTCGACAGCGCCATCGTCGCCTCGACGCTGCACCTTGCCCATCGACTCGGCATGTCCGTGGTAGCGGAAGGTGTCGAAGACTCGGCGACTTCGGAAACGTTGCGCCGTCTCGGCTGCGAGTCGGCGCAGGGGTACTTCTTCGCCCGTCCCATGCCCGCCGAAGGCGTGACGAAATGGCTACTCGGGCGGGAGAAACCGGCCGCGGCAGTCGACCGCCAGCCGATGGCTACTCCCGCGTGAAGAATCCTTCGGCGCCGCGACGGATCCGGCGACAGGTCTCGGCGAACAGCTCTGCGTCCTCTTCCAGGAGCGTCATCCGGAACCCGTCCACCGGGCTCGAGAACCCGCTGAGCGGCACAACGCACACGCCCTCGGACCCGATCAACTCGTAGGCGAAGACCTTGTCGGTCCGCAGGGCCGACTTCCCCTCGAGCATGTCGAGGTACGTGCGGACGTCGTCGTTGCGCGCCGGAAGCTTCGCCGTGCCCGGAAACGCTGCGGTGTCAATCGTGACCGTCAGGTAGAACACCCCGTCGGGTACGACCGGTACGAGCACATCGCATCCGGCGAAGATCTCGAGCGCCGTGTCGAGACGGGCCCGGTACTTGTCGAGGCGTGACTGCAGGAACGCCGGGAACTCGGGGTGGGTCACCAACCTCGGGAAGACGACCTGCGGGAGCGTGGTGGAGCAGACCTCGAGCATCTTCGACACCACGATGGTGTGGATGTAGCCACGGAAGTTCTCGTCCTTGTCCGCGTTGTAGACCTCGATCCAACCGCATCGACTGCCCGGCCAGGGGATCTCCTTCGACACACCCTTCATCGAGATGGCCGGCACGTCGCCGACGATCTCGGAGAGACGAACGATCTTCGACGGATCGAACACCAGGTGCTGATAGATCTCGTCGAACAGCAGGAAACAGTCGTTCTCGCGGGCGATCCTCACCACCTGCTCGAGGTCTTCGCGGGGGTGCACGACCCCCAGCGGATTGTTCGGGTTGATGACGAGGATGCCGATGATGTCGGGGTTCCCCACGACTTGGCGTTCGAGCTCGACGAGGTCGATGCGCCCGCCGTTGTCGAGCTGCAGCGGGTAGGTGAGGTGATTGCCACCGTGGTGGATCGCCTCCGCTGTGGCGTGCGACGGATAGGTCGGGTTCGGGCCGATCACTCGGGCATCGCTCGGCAGTGTGGAGAACAGCTTGTTGATGGCATCGCCGAGGCCGTTGAAGAAGATCACATCCTCGACGGAGCACAGCTTGGGGTCGCTGAAGTGGTCGATCACGAACTGGCGGGCAGAGAGCTCGCCCTTCGTCGGCGAGTAGGCATAGACCCGGTCGTCACGGACCGCCTCGCCGACGACGTCCTTCATCCAGTCGGGAATCCGCTCTCCCTTGGCTACCGGATCACCGATGTTCTCCCAGATCATCGGGACACCCATGGCCACGACCTCGTTGGCGATCTCCACGATCTCGCGGATCTCGTAACGAAGGTGCTCGTCGCCCTTTTTGATCAGTGTCTTGCGCACGGCTGGTCCTTCGGCTGGGGTGTGCAACGCGGCGACACCGGAAATCTCTCGGGGAAACCCTAACGGGCGTCCCTCGTGACCGTTCGGCAATTCCCGTTCGCGGCGGGCATCCGGTGGCGGCGGTCATCACCCAGCTCTTCGAGCAGGGAGCACGGAGTAGGGTTCGCGCCGATGGCGATGCAGGGACGCGGATGGGCCATCGGGCTCGACATGGGGGGCACCAAGTGCCTCGGTGTGCTCGTCGACCCCGAAGGAAACGTGCAGGCCACCCATCGAGTTCCCACGCCAGAGGGGACGGAAGCGGTCCTCGCGGCGCTGACCGGGACCACCGAAGTCCTCCGCCGGGAGAGTCCGGGCGACGTGACCACGATTGGTTGCGGAGTCCCCGGTCTGGTGACCCGGTCGGGCGAGCTGCGCTATGCGCCGCATCTCCCGGGCGTGACCGACTTCCCGCTTGGTGCGGTGCTGAGCGAACGTCTCGGTGTCTCGGTCGTGGTCGAGAACGACAACACCTGCGCGACGGCGGCCGAGGCACACGTCCGCCCCTCCGCGGCGTCGCTGCTCTACGTCGGGTTCGGAACGGGAATCGGCGGCGGCCTGGTCATCGATGGCAAACTGCAGCGGGGCCACAACGGCTTCGCCGGCGAATTCGGGCATTTCGTGGTGGCCGTCGGTGGCGAGCAGTGCGTGTGCGGACGGCGCGGGTGCTGGGAGCAGTACGCGTCAGGCGACGCCCTCGGGCGTTTGGGGGCGGCGGCGGGGATCAGCAGTGCCGGCGAAGAGGTTCGTCGACTGCTCCGTCATGGGGATCCGGCTGCCGTTACGGTCGTCGATCGGTTCAGCGACTTCGTTGCCATCGGGTTGGTGAACCTCGTGCTCTCGTTCGACCCCGAGATCGTCGTCGTCGGTGGTGGGGCCATCGGTCGCCCCGAGGATGCCGAAGAGCTCCTGGGACCTATCCGACGTCGCTTCGGGAACGAGTTCGGCAACGCCGTCGGTCACCGCACCCTGCCGGCCATCGAGGCCGCACGTTTCGGCCCCGAGGCTGCGGCCGTCGGCGCCGCGCTGCTGAGCCGTGGAGATGCAAGCCAGCCGTGATCGCTCGTGGCCACGCGCCCGTTGCGCCGCACCCCTTGACCCGGAGCTCGACCGTCAGGTCGACGGCCAGACGTCGGGCAGGCGTGTCGCAATCCAGCGGGCAAGCGCGGCGTTGACCTCGGCCGGTCGCTCCTGGGCCATCCAGTGACCCGACGGCACGACCGCTTCGTCGAGCCGACTGCACCGCTCCCGCATCGGCTCGGCCAGCCGAGAGGTGACCGTGTCGCACACGTAGTCGTACTTCGCTCCGAGAAAGAGCACCGGCATGTCGAGCCGGCCGTCATTGACTGCGAGAGCGGCGTAGGCAGCATTTGCCTCGTGGTTCACGTAGTACGCACTGGGCCCGAAGAACCCGTTGCGTTCCAGGGACTCCGCGTACGTGCGGACGTCGGACTCGCTCACGACGTCGGGGTCCACCGGTACGTCGGGCGCTTCGGTCAATGAGCCGAACCAGCCACCCATCTTGCGGGTCATCGACGTTGCTGCTCGCTTGCCGAACCCGTCGGGATTGCCCTTGCGGAACAGCAACTTCACGGTGTTGTGGGTGTTGGCACCGAAGATACTCGTGGCCTTCTCGGAGTTCTCGACGTAGAACATGATGTAGTCCCACTGACCGTACGGAAACTCGTCCTCCGGGTAGCGATCACGATTGATCAGCGGCACGACCGCTTCCAGTCCCCGCTCGAGCGTGAAGTAGGGAAGACAGAGGTTGGCGACGCCGTGGCAGCGATCCGGGTGATGGCTGGCGATGTTCCACACCGTCGGGCTGCCCCAGTCGTGACCGACCCAGATCGCCCGATCGCGTCCCAACGAGTCGAGCAGCGCGATCATGTCGGCCACGACCAGTTCCTGGGCGTAGTCGTCGAGGTTCGGATAGACGGTCGATTTCCCATAGCCGCGCATGTCGGGGGCGATCGCCCGAAAGCCCAGTCCGGCGAGGACCGGGAGCTGGTGGCGCCAGCTGATCGACAGCTCCGGCCAACCGTGCACGAAGATGATCAGCGGCCCACTCTCGGGTCCGGCGGCAAGGTAGTGGGTCGTATGCGCGCCTATGGTGACGCTGTTGGACGTGACTTCGTTGGACAACGCAGGCATGTCCCGGCACCTTAGCCGTCGACGCGTTTTCGACGACACGTCACCGGCGGACGGTGAGAGCTCGCATCTGCCGTGGCACTCGCTCAACTCAAGCGGATGACATCACCGAACGGGAACACTTCGTCGGGCGCGCCGCCGGGCATGACGACCCACAGTGTCGAGCGGTTCGGCGGCTCGTCCGGGAATACGCCGAAACCGTCCGTCAGGTACACGCAGACCCCTTCATCAACCGTATGTTCGCGTACGGCCTCGAAGAACGGCGTGAAATCGGTACCACCCCCACCTTGTGGCGGTGGAAGCTCGTCGCCCCCCGACATCTCCCACGGGCCGTAGACCGCGGCATCGGCGTACCACAGCCGACAGCGCACACCCGGGTACGCGAGCAGGATGGCATCGAGCTCTGCGGCAAAGAGCGCCAGCACCTGCTCGTCGATCGACCCGGACGTGTCGATGCACACGTCGACGTCGAGGTCCTCGTTCTCGAGCGTCTCGAGGAAGAGCCCGCGATAGGTGAAGCGGCGGTCGAACGTGGCAAAGTCCGAACGGGCTCGGGACACGAACTGCCACAGCACAGTCCGCCAATCGACGGCGGCCGGCACCTCGAGTCCGAAGGCCCGTTCCGCGCCGAGCGGCATCTCTCCACGGCCACTGACGCGCTGGGCCATCGCTGCCTGGCGGGCCACCTGCTCCCAGCGGCGTTCCAACGCCCGGGCGCGCTGTCGGCGCAGTGACGACCCGCCAGGTGTATCTCCCGTCAGCTCTCCGTCGGTCGCCGGGCCATCGCGTTCGAGAAGGTCGTCATGGTCGGGACTGGCGTCGTCGGAGTCATCGTCGGAGACGAGGGCGACATACACCTCCTCGACGCTCAATCCCTCCCGGGGCACATCGCGGACGTGGCCGTCGGGCAGGTCGAATCCGTTGCCGAGCACCAGACCGTTCACGACGACGTCGGCGGCGACGTTCCACAGTCGGGCATCGCGCCGGCCTCGTCGATGCACGTGGGAAAGCGCAGCGTGCAGCACCTCGTGCAGCATCACCCCATCGAGGTGCTCATCGGTCAGCTGCCCGAGGAACTCGGGGTTGTAGAGGATGTCGTTTCCGTCCGTCGCCGCCGTGGGGATGCCGTCGGTCTCGACGAAGCGCGCGTGCATCGCCAAGGTGGCGAAGAACGGCGACGCCCGTCGGAGCCGCATCATCGACGCGCTCAGACGCCATTCGAGCGGTGTGGCCATTGGAGGTCTCCTTTCGCGCCGGCGCGGACGATGGTGTTGGCATCGTCGGAAAGAACTGCGCGCACGTCCGCCGGCGTCTGGGGGTGCACCGCCACAGCGAACCGCTCGATCCAGTCGATCGAGCGCACGTGACGGAGCCTCCGCAGCGAAGCCGCGTCGAGGTTGTCCGAGAGCAGGCCGATGACACGCAGGATCGCCGACTCGCTCCGGAGCAGCGAACGGGAGAGTGCACTCGCGCGGCGCGGCCGACCGACACCTACCCAGGCTTGGTTCGACAACACCGCTCGGCGGACACGCGGGTCCTGGTCCTCGGCGAGGTCTTCGAGGATTCCCAGCGGTGTCCGGCCCGCAGCGACCGCCGCGCGGACATCGCGATCGTGATCCGCGGCGAGTTCATGCAGGTCGTCGATGTGGCAGTTCGGGTGACGAGCGACGATCTCCCGGATGTTCCACGACGCATCGCCCGCCATCTCGTGCAGGAGTTCCGCGGTGGTCAAGGGGTGGGCGGCGACGAGACGCCGGGCTGAGGTGTTCACGAAACGGCGGAGTACATCCACGTCGAGCGCGGTGCCGTGGCGAAGCGCCTCGAGTTCGCCGCGGACGCCCTCCGGAAGATTCGGATGCTCGAGCGCCTCCGGTCGGATGCCGTCGTCTCCGAGCAGATGGACGCTCAGCAGGTCGACGCTGATGTCGGGTCGGCCGACCAGCGCCCGCCGGACCTTCTCGTCGGTCTCGGTGAGGAAGGATGGGAACGTGTCGGGGGCGGCCGAGGGGTTGGCAGCGACTGCGGCGCGGACATCGTTGTCGCTGTCGAGGGCAAGCGCCCGGAGGTCGACATCACCCGTGTTCGGATGCGCGGCGACAGCTTGGCGAACTCGCCAGTTCGGCGACGAACGCAGCGCTCCGAGGAGACCTGCCGGTACCGTTGGCGAGCGAAGCGCGACAGCCGCGGCCCAGGTGTGCTCGTCGAGCACAGCCCTGATCGCGTCGGGGTCGACGGAACACGCCAGCTCGTCGGCTGGAGCCGAGGCGATCGTGCTCGGGCCGATGAGTCGACCCACCATGTGCGCGACCGGGTCGTCCGCAGTTCGTCCGATCAATCCGGCGAGCACGGACGCGACGAGGTCGCTACGGGACGCAAGAGCCGTTCGGACATCGTCCGACAGGGACTGCGCCAGGCGAAGGGCGAGCCAGTGCGGAAGCCGCGGGTTGGATGCGACTGCGCTCTGCACGTCGGTGGTCGGATCACCGGCGAGTACGGCGAGAACGTCCTCGTCGGTGATCCGTCCCGCCACCTGACGCCGCACGACAGGATCCGGGTCGGCCGCGAGGCGGGCGAGGAGCGTCGTCGGGGTGGCCGGGTTGGCGGCCAAGGCACTGCGCACCAGGACGTCGGCGTCGGTGGTGAGAGCTTCGGTTGCCGCCGTGTCGAGCTGCGAGACATCTGCGGCACGGGCCGCTCCCCGCCGCAGGAGAGATTGTAGCGGGGTCGGCGCCCCGGGTGGGTCGATGAGCAGCGCGAGGGCGTCAGGCGACAGCAGTTCGGCGCTGGTCTGGTCGGCTTCGTCGCCGACCTCGGCCATCCGCTCCTCGGCGGCCGAACGCACGCGGGCATCCGTGTCGACCAGCAGCGCAAGTACGGCTCCAAGGGGAAGCGCCGGACTCGTCGCCGCTGCTGCCCGCACGTCGCGATCGGCGTCGACGGCGAGGCCGGCCGCCTCTCCTGACGACAACGAAGGGTTCCGGGCCGCGTTCATGCGGATGCGCCAGGACGAATCCTTCAAGCACGCCCCGCGGGTGCTCGGAGCGAGCTGGGCCAGGTGGGCGCAGCGTTCGCGGCCGAACGACGTCGCGGCGATGATGTCGAGATCGGCCGGGGCGAGCGATGCGTCATCGGTGCTCAGACGTTCCCAACGGCGGACGTCCTCGTCCCGTACCGTCGGGTTGGACCTCGCGACGCGCCGGGTGTGCTCGTCATCATCACCCAGCAGATCACGGAGCACCGTCGCGCTCGCCCAATGGTGGCCGGCCAGTTCTCGTCGGGCATCGCCGTCCGACGGGAGGCCGAGAGCGCTCACGACCCATTCCGGGAGCAACCCGGCAGCGAGGAGGTCGGCGAGCTCGTCCTCTCCGGCGACAGCATCCGCCGCACCGCGAAGGATCGACTCGTCGAAATGTCGGTGCGGGGTGAAGTTGACGTGGTGTTCAGCGGCCTCAGTGATCGCCTCCTCCCCGATTGCCACGAGGGCGCGGAGAGTGTCGGGCGGGCAGGCCGGATTGGCCGCCGCGGCGATCCGGTCATCGTCGTCCCCGTTGTTGACCGACCACCACAGCAGCCCCACCGAGGTCGTGACAGCCAGGGTGCGGTGACGGCTCGTCGGAGAGAGCTCGTTCGGCCAGTCGGCGTCGGTCAGCGTCAGCCAGTCGAGGACAGGGTTGGTGGCAAACTCCGCCGAGAACCGCCGCGCAAGCGCGTCGAGATCGGTCAATGCGGTGTTCGGATTCGACGCCACGGCGCGGCGGATGTCCCGGTTTCGCGAGCGGGTGAGGCGATGCAGGACGTGGGGCGGTGTTCGGGGATCCGAAG
>JANPFX010000042.1:0-2080 GCA_031423635.1 Acidimicrobiia bacterium
CTGGAAATCGGCGAGCGTCTTGCCGGGCATGAGCTTCTGCATCACGATGTGATGCCATTCCCTGCCGCCGTTGCTGTACACCACGGTGTTCCTATCGGCGATCAGGCCGGTCAGATCGAAGCCGTACTCGAGTGTGCGGACCGAGGATTTGGGGCCGGACGGCTCGGTCGCCGACTTGGCGCCGGTCACCGTGAACCTGGCCCACGGCGAGGTCTTGTCGAGTTCCCCTCCATCGGAGAACACGACCCAGATGTAGTTGCCGCCCTCGAGGTTCACGGTCGCGGTCCGTGGAACGCCCGCCCGTGCCCCACCGGCCGTTCCTCCCTGGAGGGTCACCCAGGGGGGCGGACCGTCTTCGGAGTTGATGTTCTTTTCGATCTCGGCATCGGTGCGGGTGCTTGTGAGTCGAGCCAGCTGCAGGCTTACGCCGTAGCTGCCGGCGGTGAGGGTGATTGTCGTGAGTCCACCTGGAACCGCGGCCGGAAAGCCGGTCAGCTTCTTCGTTTTTCCATCGAACTTGAGAGCAAGCTTGGTCGGTGCAACGGCTGCGCCGGCCGGTGCGCCGGACACCGCAATAGGCGCAAAAAACGCAACGCCCAGAAGAACCGACAGGGCAATTCGGCCCGGTCGGGCACGCGTGATTGTGGGATGCATGGGACCTCCGTCTGTTTGTTGGGTCGTTGACCTGAGCTCGAATGCCGCACAGATCTCTGCGGTCGACAGCCGGTCGATTCGCATGCAGCCATTTTCCGGTTTCCCGACGAGACCGGCCACGGTGATGCCACCACACCCGGGTTCGTGCCAGCACCCTTCCGCTGCGAGCGTGAATGTGACGAAGATGCCATGATGCGCTCCGTCGAGTCGTCGTACATGGTCGAGACGTCGTACGTGGCGGTCGCCGTCGTCGGGACTGTTCACGCCGTCCGCCGGGAGCGACCGGCCCGCTTTGGGGGCATCGAGCTACCCGGCACGCCAGCGCAACAGGCCCTATCGGTCGGGACACCGCTCGTGGGTATAGCCGGTGAGGTCGACACCTGGTGCGCGCTGCGCAAGCCGACGGCGGAGCTCCTGGCGACAGTCTGTGTGGTGCTCGACGCGACGCTCCCGGCCGCCTTCGTGTGGGGGTCACGATGATCGACCTGCTGGCCAGGGCATCGATTGCATCCATCGTCGCCCGTGCTGAGCGCACCGAGTCTCGGCGATTTGGGAACGTGGTGTGAGCGCGGCGCGTTTTCTCTATCGGGCGGAGCTGCGCCGCGGTGGATGGCGCTTCGTCGTGGCGATGTCTGTGCTGCTCGGCATCGTCGGCGGACTCGCCCTCCTTGCCGGGGCAGGCGCGAGGCGCACCGCCAGCGCGTTCGATCGGCTCGAACGCGCCACGCTGACATCGACGGTTCTGGTGAACCCCGAGGATCCCGGTGCGGCACCGCCCGACGAGCTCCGCAAGCTCCCGGGCGTCGAAGCGGTGTCCGCGGCCCTCGGGCTCATCATCATCCCGGTCGGACGGACGGAGCCCTCAGACGATGTGGCCTGGCTCGCCGGCGGTGACGGCAGCTGGTTCCGCGACGTCGACCGACCCGTCGCGCGGAAAGGCCGGCTGCCCGACCAGTCCCGTCCCGACGAGCTGTTCGCCAATCCGGGCGCCGCCAAGGCGATTGGAATCCGGGTCGGTGAGGCGATCGACGTGGTCACCATCTCCCCAGATCAGATCCCTGCGGACATGACCGAGGCACAGTTCCGCGAGGCGGTCCGTGCCGGGAAGCTCGGGAAGGCCGCGCACCTTCGCCTCGTCGGCATCGGGGTCACAACGGGCGACGTCGTCCCCGGCGCGCAACTGTCCAGCATGCTGCTCACGACGGCGTTCCGGGAAAAGTACGGCACCGGCCCGGCGTTCTCGGGCTTCGCCGTGCGGCTGTCGGACGGAACGGGGGCGACCGATGCGTTCATCCAGCGGGTGAAGCGCGACGCCCCGGCCGGGGCTGTGATCGACTTCCAGACCCTCGCCTCCGACCGTGCGACCGTGCGCCGGGCGGTGCTGCCGCAGGTTGTCGCGCTGCTCGCATTCGCCGCTGTCCTGACC
>JANPFX010000043.1:0-59949 GCA_031423635.1 Acidimicrobiia bacterium
GCTGCTGCTGCTCGTCGCGCTGTTCGGGTCGGCGGCGTGCATGCGCACCTTTGGCGGGCCGGCGCTTCGGCTTCATGCTCCGCTTCGTGACGACGGGCGTGAACATCCGTGGGCTCGTCGTTGGGCGCTCCTGCGAACGGATCGGACGCTGCGCCTCACGCTCTCGTCGTGGATGCTCATGGGCTTCGCCAACCTCATGATGATCCCGCTGCGGGTCGAGTTCCTGGCCGATCCGAGATACGGCGTCGACGCGAGCTCCTCGACCATAGGCGCACTTACGATTACGATCCCGGCGGTACTTCGTCTCCTGCTCGCTCCAGGCTACGGATGGGTCTTCGATCACCTTCCCTTCTTCGTCGCCCGGATTCTCGTCAACATCGGTTTCGCCGCGAGCATCGTCGTGTTCTTCGCCGGAACGTCGATGACCGGTCTCGTCCTCGGTGCCGTGGTGTTCGGCGTTTCGGCGGCGGGAGGCGACGTGATGTGGGCGCTGTGGACGTCGCGTCTTGCCCCGCCCGAGCACCTCGCCGATTACTCGTCGCTGCACACGTTCTCCACGGGGGTGCGGGGTGTGATCGCACCGTTCGTCGGGCTCTGGCTCCTCGATCACGACGTGAGTCCGCGCAGCGTCGGCAGCCTGTGTGCAGTCATGATCCTGCTCGGTTCGATGATCCTGATCCCCGATCTCCGCGCCGAACGCGCCCGACTGGCCGCAGACCGCCTACCGGTCGAGCCGGTCGTTGGCGGATGAACTGGGTCAGCCGGGTCCGGGCGGCGCTGACGACCGTTGGCGATCCGGCGCGGGCGGTGCCCATGGCGGCCTACATGAAAGGAATTGCGCCATTTCTCGGTGTACCGGCGCCCGTGCGGCGGGCGGCGGTACGTCCGTTGGGACAACCACCGCTCGACGAGCTATCCGCGATTGTCCGCGAGCTGTGGCGACAGCCGGAGCGCGAATTCGCCTACGTCGCCGTCGACTGGCTGGAGCGGGCGACGCGAAAGGGGCCGGCAACGCTCCTTCCGCTCGTCCTGGAACTCGTGCGCAGTCGCTCGTGGTGGGACACGGTCGACGGTCTGTCGGCGTGCGTCGCCAACCTCGTCGCGGCCCACCCGGATCTCGCCGGTGAGATGGATCGGTGGGTCGTCGACCCCGACTTCTGGGTCGCCCGCGTGGCCATTCTCCATCAGCTGGGCCGAGGACCAGAGACCGACGAAGCCCGCCTCTGGCGGGTGTGTCTGACCCGCGCCCACGAGAGCGAATTCTTCATCCGCAAGGCGATCGGCTGGGCACTACGCGATTACGCGTGGCGCAATCCCGACGCAGTCGAACGGTTCGTTTCGGAACATCGAACTGAACTGAGCGCGCTTACGATTCGCGAAGCGACGAAGAACCTCGAGAAGGCCTGCGCTGCGCCCCTGCGCTGAGGTTCAGACGCGAGCTGCCGCGAGGAGCGTCGCCGCATCCTCGGGAGGTACGACATTGATGAGCACTCCGGTGCCGAGCTCGAAGCCCGCCCTCGTGGTCACCTTCGGATACACGTGGGCGTGCCAGTGGAACGTGCCCTGCGCCCGGTAGGGAGCGGAGTGGAACACGATGTTGTAGGCGACGTCGCCGAGGCCGCTGCGAAGTGCCGCCAACCCGTTGCGCAGGCCGATGCCGACGGCGGTGAGGTCGTCCAGCTCGGCCGTGTGGAGGTGTCCGTTGTGGCAGCGGGGGATGGCCAACATCTCGAACGGCGTGCCGCTCCAGTACGGGCAGATCACCACGACCCGGTCGTCGGCGTAGACGATGCGGGCGCCGGCGTCGAGTTCGGCCTCGATCGTGGTGCACAGCAGGCAGGCACCCGAGAACCGGTCGAAGCCGAGCTGCTCGCCCACGATCTCGCCGGGAACGAACGGAAGTCCGAGGAGTTGGCCATGGGGGTGGACGAGTGACGCACCGGCCTCGCGGCCGTAGTTGACGATGGCCTGGCTGTAGCGGAGCTCCGGCATCGTGGAGTGGGCCTCGGCGCGGGCGGCGATGGCCGCCATCACGTATTCGGCCTGCTCGTCGTCGACATCGGCCCACGACGAGTCGTGCGACGGGTGGACCACCAGTACCTCGTGCATCCCGGACGCGTCTGCCTGGGTGAAGATCGGCCCGAGGTGCTCGACGACCATCGGCTCACGCCCTTCGAAGGCCGGGTAGAGGTTCGGCACGACCAGCACCCGCCAGCTCCCGTCGGCACCCGGAGTCACGAGCGTCGGCGGCTCGGTTTCGGCCCGACCGGGACAGAACGGGCACGGGCGGCCGGGATCGGTCTCCACGTCGAGCCGGCGGGACTGGAACTCGTTGGGGCGCTGACGTCGTTCGGCGTTGATCGCGACCCATCGGCCGGTCAGAGGATCAAGTCGGAGTTGACTCATTTGGCTGTCCAGGGTAGCTGACCCCTGGTCCTACGCTGGTGTACGGCCGTCATGCACTATCTCGATCACGCAGCCACAACCCCGCTCCACCCCGCCGCCATCGACGCCATGGTCACCGTCCTGCGCGGGTCCTACGGCAATCCTTCCGGCGTGCACGACATCTCCGCGGCGGCGCGCGCGGCGCTCGAGGACGCCCGCGACACGGTGGCGTCGTTTGTCGGCTGCCGGGCGCGTGAACTCGTTTTCACCGGTGGCGGAACCGAGTCGCTGAACCTGGCGCTGCGCGGCAACCTCGGCGACCTGCCCCGCCGACCGACCATCCTGACCAGCGCCATCGAGCACGATGCCGTGCGGGCCACGGCGGAATGGCTGGCGGCCACCGGGCAGGCCGACCACGAGACCCTGCCGGTCACAGCATCGGGAGTCCTCGACCTCGCCGCCACTGCGGCGGCGGTCGACCGCCTGGGTGACCGACCGCTGATTGTGGCGGTGATGGCCGTCAACAACGAGGTCGGCACGGTGCAGCCGCTCGCCGAGCTCGCCCGCCTTCTCCGGTCGCGGCCCGAAGTCACGCTTGTCGTTGATGCGGTGCAGGCTCCCGTCTGGCTCGATCTGCGGCCGATCACGGCGATCTCCGACTTCGTTGCGCTGTCCGCGCACAAGTTCGGTGGGCCCAAGGGCGTGGGCGTGCTCACCGTCCGCGAGGGACGCACCATCACGCCGCTCCTGCACGGTGGTGGCCAGGAACGAGAACGACGAAGCGGCACCCAGAACGTCGCCGGTATCGTCGGTCTCGCTGCCGCGGCCGAGATCACCGACGCCACGCGAGGCGAAGTGGTCGAGCGGGTGACGCGGCTGCGCGACCGTCTCGTCGACGGCGTCCTCGCGGCCGTCGACGGCTGCATCGAGACTGTTGCCGATCGTTCGCTGAAGGTGGCCGGCAACGCCCACCTCACCATCGATGGCGTCGAGAGTGAGGCCGTGCTGGTTCTGCTCAACGAGGCCGGCATCGCTGCGTCCGCGGGTTCGGCCTGCGCGAGTGGCGCCCTCCACGTTTCCCCGGTGCTGCTCGCTATGGGCGTTCAGAAGGAACGGGCGGGCGGGGCGCTGCGGCTGACGCTCGGCGCGGCATCGACCGACGACGATGTCGACGCCGTTGTGGGCGTCCTTCCTCGGGTGCTCCGCCAGCTCCGTGGCGGTCCCCGGTGAAGGTTCTCGTCGCCCTCTCCGGTGGTGTCGATTCCACGGTGGCCGCCGCGCTCCTGCAGGAGCGGGGCCACGAGATCGCCGGTGTCACGCTCAAGCTGTGGGGCGGCGACTCCGACTCGGGCTGCTGCTCCGTCGCCGATGTCGACGATGCCCGACGCGTTGCCCAGCAGCTCGGCATCCGCCACTACGTCTTCAACTTCGGCGAAGAGTTCACCGCCAACGTCGTCGACCCATACGTACGTGCACATAGGATCGGGGAGACGCCGAATCCGTGTGTGGAGTGCAATCGATTCCTGAAGTTCGATCGTCTGCTCCACCGGGCGACCCAGCTCGGCTTCGAGGCGATCGCCACCGGCCATCATGTCCGTCGCATCACCATGCCCGATGGCCGGTTTGCCATCGGCCGCGGGTTCGACGACGCCAAGGACCAGAGTTACGTGGTGCACATGCTCGGCCAGGACGTGCTCGCCCGCACGCTGTTCCCCGTCGGCGATCTGACGAAGACCGAAGTGCGGGCGAAGGCGTCGGCCATGGGTCTGCGAACGGCCGACAAGGCCGAGAGCATGGAGGTCTGCTTCATCGCCGAGACCGGCGGCGGACGCCGGGTCTTTCTTGGCGATCGCATCCCGCTGCGTCCGGGCAAGATCGTCGATGCCGACGGCCTGCAGGTCGGCCGGACCGATGCCGTCGAACTCGTCACCATCGGGCAGCGCCGCAACCTCGGACTCAGCGGCGCCGCCGACCGTCGCTATGTTGTTGACATCGATGTGGCGAATGCCGTCGTCACCGTGGGCGATCGCGATGCCTTGGGGCGCGATGGCGTCACGCTCCACACGGTCACGCTCCCGCTCGGCCCGGAGTCGTTGGCTGGCCCGCTCAGCGTGCAGACCTCCGCCCACGGGCACCCCGTGGCCTGCACGGCCGAAGCCATCGACGACCGATTGGTGGTCAGGTTCGCTGAACCGCAGACGCGTGTCGCGCCCGGCCAGAGCGTGGTGCTGTACGCCAAGGTCGTGGGTGGGGCCGCGGAGTCCGACGTTGTCGTCGCGGGCGGAATCGCCACCCGGGACGAGCTCCGACGTTCCCCGTAGGGCCGTCGAGTCACCGCGTGAGGCGTCGCGAGCGGGCCTCGTCGAGGAGTCGGCCGGGGAGGGTTGGCACGAACAGGAAGCGGGCTGTGCTGCCCGTCTCCGAAGTGCGGCGCGATGTCACCCGCACGAGCTCGGCCTTCTCGGTCAGGAGTGCCTCGACGGCGAGTCCGGCGGCACCGTTGGTGAGGTCCAGTGAGTCCGACTGTGCCGGAGCGGGGCGGAGTTGTTCGACGATGCGGCGTTGGAAGAGCACGGGGTCACGGACGACGAACTCGTCGTGGAGCACGAATCCGGCGGGCACGAACACCACGAATCGACGGGCTTGGGCGTAGAGCGCCTTGCCGAGAACCCACACCAACGCGACGCCCACGGCGGTCGCGGCCACTCCGGCGACCCACTGCCGCGACGCCAGCATCAGCGGACCGACAACCACGCCCGCCCCGGTCAGCGCACCGAAGACGGGCAGCGGACCCACCGTGAGGGCAGCGGCGGGCCGCAGCAGGAAACGACGCTCATTCGGGTAGGCCGGACCGTTGACGCAGAGGTGGCCGACCTCGCTCCACTGCGTGATCAAGAACGCAACCACGGTGGCGGCGATGGCGAGGACCCGAAGGGCGATGGCGTCGCTCCCCGTCTGGGTGACTGCCCAGGTCGTGGCGGCCACGGCGAAGGGTGATGAGCAGCGGAGGAACACCAGTCCGGCCGGGTGCCAGACGAGCACCGCGACCAGCCCGACCCCCCATGTCGTCCACCACAGGACTTGGCTGACGATCGTCACCGCCGTGCTCCGCCCGTCGACGGCCCGACCGAGGAGCAACCCGCCGATGATCAACGCAACCCATGCACCGCGCGCCAAGTGCGGAGCGACGCGTTCGAACGGCGCGATGGTTGGCCCGACGTCCGACTCGGTCGCCGGGCGCTCCGGAGGCGAGGGGACGGTGCTGCTGATCGGGCCGGACATCACCGTCCATCCTTACCCACGTTCGGACCGACCCGACCAGAGACCGTCACCGGGGCCTGCCGTCCGGACCACTGACCGGCCCAGGGTGCGTTACCTTCGCCCGATGGACCTGGACGAGGCGCGAGCGCGAGCCGACGAACTCCGCCGCGAGATCGGCGAGCACGACCGTCGCTATTACGAACTCGACACGCCGACGATCAGCGACGGCGACTACGACGCACTGCTCGTCGAGCTTCGTCGAATCGAGGCGCTTCACCCGGACCTCGTCACGCAGGATTCGCCGACCCAAACAGTACGAGGGCTCCCGGTGATGACGACCTTCGCCGAGGTCGAGCACCTGCAGCCGATGATGTCGCTCGACAACGTCTTCGATGTCGACGAGCTTCGCGGATGGGGCGCGAGGAACGCCAAGCTCCTCGGGGCCGAAGCGTCACCGCGGTTCGTGTGTGAGCTGAAGGTGGACGGTCTCGCGATGTCGCTGCTGTATCGCGACGGCGTGTTCGTTCGCGCCGCAACGCGTGGTGACGGCCGCGTCGGGGAGGACGTCACCGAGAACGTACGCACGATCCCGGCGATCCCGAAACGACTGATCCCCGTCACCCCGGACGGCGCGCTGCTCGGTTCGGTCCCGTCGTTGCTCGAGGTCCGCGGCGAAGTCTTCATGCCGTCGGAGGCCTTTGCCGCGCTGAACCGTCGCAGGACGGAGGCGGGCGAAGCGCTCTTCGTCAACCCGCGCAACTCGGCCGCCGGCTCGTTGCGGCAGAAGGATCCAGCCGTCACTGCCGGACGCGAGCTCAGCTTCCTCTCGTACCAACTCGGTGCGATCGAAGGCGGGCCAATGTTCAGCGCGCATAGCGAGACGCTGACCTTCCTCGCCAACTGCGGATTCCCGGTGAGTCCGGAGATTCGGGCGGTGGACACGCTCGACGAGGTCGCCGAATACTGCGCGCACTGGACGCAGCATCGCCACGACCTTCCCTACGAGATCGACGGCGTCGTCGTGAAGATCGATGACCTCGCGTTGCGGCGTGAGCTCGGGAGCACCTCGAAGGCCCCGCGGTGGGCCACGGCGTTCAAGTTCCCGCCCGAGGAACGAACGACGCTGCTGCGCTCGATCGAGGTCTCGGTCGGGCGAACCGGTCGGGCGACGCCGTTCGCGGTACTGGAACCGGTCTTCGTCGGCGGCTCGACCGTCTCGATGGCCACGCTCCACAACCAGGATCAGGTGCGTATCAAAGACGTCCGTCCCGGTGACACCGTCACGGTGCGAAAGGCGGGTGACGTGATCCCGGAAGTCGTCGGCCCGGTCCTCGCGCTCCGACCGGAGGGACTACCTGTCTGGGAGTTCCCGACGCGGTGTCCGTGCGATCTGAAGTCCACGCTCGAGCGACCCGAGGGTGAGTCGGACACCCGATGCGTGGAGCCTCGTTGTCCCTACCAGCAGTGGGCGCGTCTCGTGCACTTCGGGTCGCGTGGCGCCATGGACATCGAGGGCTTCGGCGAGAAGACGGTGTCGACGCTCCTCGACGCCCGGCTCATCAGCGATGTGGCCGACATCTATTCGCTTACCGATCGGGTCGACGAGCTTCGTCGGATCGAGCGATTCGGCGGGGTCTCCGTCCAGAACCTTCTCGATGCGATCGAGGGGTCCAAGTCTCGTGCGCTCGGCAGCCTTCTGGTCGGTCTGAACATCCGCCACGTCGGCGGGACGATGGGTCACGTCCTGGCCAAGGCCTTCGGCTCGCTCGATGCCCTGGCACAGGCGTCTGCCGAGGAGATCGCCGCGGTCGACGGCGTTGGCGCGGTGATCGCCCACTCCGTGGCCGAATGGTTCGACAACGAAGCGAACCTCACAGTCATCGAACGTCTCCGGTCGGCCGGCGTCAACTTCTCCGGTCCCCCGCCACCCGCGCTCGCCCAGAACCTCGTCGGGATGTCGATCGTCGTCACCGGCTCGCTGGTCGGCTTCACCCGCGATGGAGCGGAGGAGGCGATCACCTCGCGTGGCGGCAAGTCACCGGGAAGTGTCTCGAAGAGGACCACCGCCGTCGTCATCGGCGACGAACCCGGCGCGGCAAAGGTCACCAAGGCCGGAGAGCTCGGCGTTCCTACGCTCGATGAAGCAGCGTTCGTTCGGCTGCTCGAAACCGGAGAGCTGCCGTCAGGATGACGGACCGCTGCCCGCCGTCGCTCGGGATGCGGCGCGGGCGTCGAGATACTTACGGAACTCCTCGTCTGAGGCAAAGCCCTCCAGGACCGGATCGGCCTCCGCCTCGCGGTCCCGCGAGTGCCGCTCTGCCCGTTCCGTCCGCGACGACGCGATCAGGTGGGCGACGCCGCACGCCCCGCCGTGCACACCGACCATCACCACGAACCAGGTCTCGAACGGCGAGACGATGTGGCGGGCCAGCCCGGTGCCGAGAGCGGGAGCGGCGATCATCGTGAGAAGCACCTGACGGCGGGCGTGATAGCGGACGGCGCCGAGTTGCTCGGCGATGTACTCGACCGCGACGGGAACGGGCAGGAGCAGAAGCAGGACGGGGTCGAGGCTCTCGGGCCAGCCGAACGAGCCCAGCGTGAGGAACATCACGGCAAAGGCAACCGGATAGAGCACAAGGCACCGACGACACACGTGCCGTCGGCCGATCGCCACGCATCGATCGTGCTCGTGCGGGAGATGGTGCGACAACGCGATCTCCCCGAGGCGTGATCCGAAAGATGTCGACGTCACGGATAGGGCTTTCGGCCTATCGCCGCTCGACCTTGAGTCACGTTCTGCGTTCGACGGGACACGCCCTGGTCAGGACGGTCGTGGTTCGGCCGGAAGCCCGAGAAGACGCTCCCCGATGAGGTTGCGCTGGATCTGGCTCGATCCACCGGCGATTCTGGCTCCGGGCGCAGCCAGGAGCGATCGCGCCGCTTCATTGTCCTGCAGCATGGCCTGAGCTCCTGCCAGCGACGTCCGAGCCTCGGCTGACGCGAACATCAGCTCGGTGATCCCCAGCTTGCCCAGCGACGCTGCCGTCGATGCCACCGGTCCCTGCCGGGCGCCCATCATGGCAAGGACCCGTCCCCGGGTGAGTATCTCGACAAGAGAGTCGCGCGTTGCCCCGTCGACATCGTCACCGGCCTCCCGCCGAAGAGTCTCAGCCAGCTTGTCCATGCGACGTGACAGGCTGATCGCGGCGGAGCCGATCGAACCCCGTTCGTTGGTGAGGGTGGCCATGGCGACGTTCCAACCGCCGTGCTTCGGGCCGAGCAGCGCCGTCGCCGGCACGCGGACTTCGTCGAGGAACACCTCGTCGAACTCGGCCTCACCCGTCATCTGGCGGAGCGGGCGGACCTCGACGCCGGGGCGCGTCATGTCGAAGAGGAAGAACGAAATGCCCTTGTGCTTGGGCGCGCTCTGGTCGGTGCGGGCGAGGAGAATCCCACGGTCGGAGTAGCGCCCGCCCGAACACCAGACTTTCTGCCCGGTGATGACCCACTCGTCACCGTCGAGTTCCGCCTTCGTGGAGAGACTGGCAAGATCGGATCCGGCGCCCGGTTCGGAGAAGAGCTGACACCAGGTGTGCTCAGCTGTGAGGATCGGCCGAAGGTGCTCCGACTTCTGCTCCTCGGTGCCGAAGAGCATGGTCGAGCCACCGGCAAGGACGGTGCCGACCATGTTGAGGAAGGGGGGAACCCCGGCCAGAGCGCAGGCCCGAACCCAGGCACCTCGATGGGTGGGTGTGAGGCCGAGACCACCGAACTCGACGGGCCAATCGATCCCGGCGAACCCTTCAGCGAAGAGCAGCCGCTGCCACTGCAGACCTCGTTCGATCAGGTCCGGAGGACAGATCGCTCCGTAGTCCGGCGGGGCGGCGCTTCGGTGCTGCTCGAGCCACCCGGAGGCGCGATCGGCGAAGGCCTCGACGGACTCGACGGCATCATCGGGGAGGGGCGCGTAGGTCGTGTTCGTCATGGCGACACTCACGAGACCTTGAAGGTCCAGGCGAATTCGCTGGCATCGGTCTCGCGTTCGCCCTGTTCGGGCCAGAAGATCACGACGGCGCTCACGTCGCCGCCCGGGAGCTTCTTGAACTCGCGGTCCTCGCCGGGCGTGAACGACAGGGTGCCGGTGGCCCGTTCGTAGTCGAGCTGGTCGAGCGGGATCTCGCGGCTGTTGATCACCAGGACCCCGGTCTGGCCGAACTTCAGATCGGCGACGACCGTGGCCTGCGACGGCACGTTGGTCGAGAGGTTCGTCGGACTCACGGACTCGAGACCAGCCGGGAATCCCGCCCGCTCGGGCGTGGGCTTGTTCTCGTTGAGTCCCGACACGAGGAGCCACACCGCGAACGCAATGGCGAGCGCCACACCGAGCCGGCCGGCCAGCTCCCGGCGATTGCCGAATCGATTCCTCCGGACCGAATCGGCGACCGGGTTACTCGAATGCACTGCCTCGGCGCTCTGCTGCTTGACCATTTCCCCAGTTTCCCAGAGATCCAGAACTACCCTCAGTGTGTGTCCGGCTTCGATGGAGATTTGGTCGGCCGCGCTTTGAACGAGCGCTACCGCCTCCTCGCGCTCCTCGGGACCGGCTCATCGGCCCGGGTCTATCTGGCCCACGATGTCCAGATCGCCCGCCAGGTCGCCGTGAAGGTGCTGCACGCTTCGCTGGCCGAGGATCCTGAGTTCCTGCGCCGGTTCCGGATCGAAGCGGAGGCCCTCGGCCAGCTCACCCATCCGAACATCGTGACGGTCCACGACTTCAACGACGGCGCCAATGCGCTCGGCGAACCTCCCTACCTGGTGACGAACTATCTGGAAGGAGGCAGCTTGCGGAACCTCCTCGACCAGGGCTACCGACTGACTCCCTCGCAGGCGGCCCGGCTCGGACTCGACGCGGCACGAGGCCTTGCGTTCGCCCACGCCCGCGGGTATGTGCACCGCGACATCAAACCGGCGAACCTGCTCTTCACCGACGACCAGCGCGCCCATGTGGCGGACTTCGGTCTCGCGAGGGCGAAAGCGGAGGCGGCCCGGACGGAAGCCGACACGGCTCCGGTCGGGACCATGCGCTATCTCGCTCCTGAGCAGGTCGTCGGGAATGCCACGGACAAGTCCGATGTGTACGCCCTGGCCCTCGTGCTCGTCGAGTCCGTCACGGGTGTGGTGCCGTTCTCCCGTGACAACTGGCAGAGCACGGCCTTCGCCCGGACGGTCGAGGACCTTCGCGCCCCGGAGATCATGGGGGAACTCGGAGCGGTGATCAATGGGGCCGGCACCCGGGACCCTGCGCAGCGCATCGACGCCGCGACCTTCGTCCGTGAGCTCGAAGAGATCGCCCGACGCCTCCCTGCCCTCGAGCCACTCCCGCTCGATGGTGCTCGGGTGCTCCAACGCGGACGACTGCTCGATGGCCGCGATCCCACCCGCATCCTCGTCGCCACCCCGGACGCACCCGCCGGGCCACCGGGCGGCGGGGCAGCCCGCCTCGCGGAACGTACTGGGCGCGAGGCTGCCGAGCTGCCCGGTGGGGTGTTCGACCAGGCGCTGTTCGATGACGAGACGGTCCCGCCTCGGTCCAACCGGCGGGGGGCCGAAGCGGAGGTCGACCAGGTCGAGCCGGGCCCGCCCGACCACGCCGATGGACGGGATGCGCCCGCCCGGACGGCCGGCGTCCGACGCCGGATCGAACGGGAGACGGTTGCGCAGGCGCGCGCCCCTCGTCGCCGTCTCTCCACGCTTCTCGCCTCGCTGGTGCTGATCGTGGTGGTGGGAGGGCTTGTCGGAGCGATCCTGTGGTCTCGGAGGCCGGAGCTGCGCACGGTGCCGCGCGTCGAGCAGATGACGCTCGAGGCGGCCACCGTAGCGATCGAAGCGGAGCGCCTCGCCGTGGCTACGGACGCCGCGGTCTTCGACGACAAGCTGCCGGCCGGACAGGTCGTCTCCCAGGACCCCCAACCGCCGTTGCGACTGAAGAAGGGCGCCACGGTGACGCTCACCCTGTCGAAGGGGCCCGAACCGGTCACCGTCCCCTCGCTCGACGGACTCACGCTCGACCAGGCGACTGCTGTGCTGCGAGCAGCGAACCTCTCGCTGAGCAGTCCCAGCAGGATCGAGCCGAGCGCGACCGTGCCCGAGGGGAACGTGATTTCGTGGACACCCCGTGGAGCGCAGCCGCCGGGGACGGTGATCACCCTCGTGGTGTCGAGCGGTCCGCCGACGGTCGTCCTTCCCAAGGTGAACGGGCTGTCGCCGGAAGCGGCGCAGGCGACACTGCCACCGAATCTCGATGTGACGGTGGTCGAGGTGTTCGCGGACGTCACGCCGAAGGGACTCGTCGTCGGGACCAGTCCGAAGTCGGGTACCGAGGTCGCGGCCGACGCACCGGTGAAGCTGCTCGTTTCCAAAGGGCCCGCTTCGGTGGTCGTGCCGAACGTGATCAACATGAGTCCGGCCGACGCGGCCGCTGAGCTTCGGTCGGCCGGGCTGAAGATCGGTTCGACGGTCGGGGCCCCGGACATGCCTGTCCTCTTCACCCGTCCCGTCCGCCGGTCGACGGTCAAGCGCGGAACGGTCGTCACGCTCTACACGACGTCCGAGGGTGTTCCGCCTATTCCCGGACAGGAGCCGACGACGACCGTCACTGGTTCGGGGTCGGGCGATTCCGCAACGGCCGTGACGACAAAGAAGCCGACATCGTCAGCTCCGCCGAGCAGCACCACGAAGAAGCCGTAGACCCGGCATCTGCGGGTTCACGCCGGTGCAGGAGAACACCTCCGAACAGCGCTAGCAGGTGTCCTGCCCCCGTATATGGGGGCAACCTCTCTCCGAGGGACACGTGTGTTGCGAGCAGTCGAGCGCAGCGAGCGGCGCAGCGCCGAGCCACGCTGGGGCAACCTCTCCGAGACGCGGATGGGTCAACCGTGTTGCGAGCGCCCGCTACTTGCTGGTGAGGCCGGCGTCCATGATCGAGAGGGCGGCGGGGCCGATCAGGACCACGAAAAGAGCGGGCAGGATGCAGAGCACGAGCGGGAAGAGCACCTTGACCGGGAGCTTCATGGCCTTCTCCTCGGCCCGCTGACGACGCTTGCGCCGTTGCTCGCCGGCCTGGACCCGCAGCACCTGGGCCATCGGGATACCGAATTGCTCGGCCTGAAGGATCGACGCCACGAACTGCCGAAGCTCGACCACCTTGTTGCGGTTCGCGAGGCCCCGTAGCGCCTCGCCGCGCGAGAGGCCGGCCTGCACGTGCTGCAGCGTTCGGCGGAACTCCTCGGCGAGCGGTCCGTCGTTCGACTTCGCGGTTCGGGCCATTGCTGCGTCAAGACCGAGACCTGCCTCCACCCCGACCGTGATCTGATCGAGGAAGTCCGGTAGCTGCAGCTGGATCTGCTTCTGGCGCTTGTCGGCGTTGTTCTTGATGAGGATGTCGGGCAGGAAGAACCCGAACGGAGCAGGCGCCAGGACCATGAGCATGTCCTTGATGCCGTTGATGCCGCCGGCAAGGTTCTTGAATCCGTAGAGTCCGCCGAGCACCAGGCCGATTGCCTTGAGCATGAGAACTCGCTCGGCGCTCCACTTCTGATTCAGCCCTGCCATGGCGATGCGCTGTTCCATCTGCTCCGTCCACCCCTTCGGGGTGAGGCGGCGCATGACCTTCATGACCTTCGCCAGGAACGGCGCGAGTGCCCGGTCGCGGGCGGAGTGCTTGAGGATCTGGCTGCGGAGATCCATTGGATCTCCCTTGCGCTTGCCGACAAGCTCCGACGCCGAAACGGTCGGCGAGTTGGAGTCGGACAGGAACGTCCAGACGAGAATCGGGACGGCACCCATGGCGCACACTGCGCCGATGACGAGAGGAAGGTTCATGGTCTCGGTCCTTCCTACCTAGAACTCGATCTTGCAGAGCTTCATCAGCCACACGGCGCCGATCACCATCAGGGCCACAGCACCGCCGGCCAAGTACAGCCCTCGTCCGTGCCCGAGGGCGGAGATGTATTCGGGGTTGCTGGTGCGGATGATCCCGGTGATCGCCACGGGCAATCCGAGCAGGACGAAGGCAGAGAACCGACCTTCAGCCGAGAGCGTCTTCACCTGACGTCGGAGGTCGGCGCGGTCTCGGATCGTCTTGGCCACGGTGTCGAGCACCTCGGCCAAGTCGCCGCCGACCTCACGGTTGATCTCGATCGCCGGCACCACCCAGCCGAAGTCCTCGGACTGGACACGGTCCGCCATTGCCTTCATCGCGTCGACCACGTCACGGCCGAGGCGTGCTTCGACGATCACCCGGCGGAACTCCTCACTGGCCGGCGGGTCGCCTTCCTTGGAGACGGAATCGAGGGCCTGCATCATCGACTGACCGGCGCGCAGACTCGACGAGAGCAGCTGGAGCGTGTCGCTGAGCTGCTCGCCGAAGGCGGCGGAGCGCTTCTTGATCTTCTGGGCGAGGAACACCTTCCCGCCGATCAGCATGCCGAAGATCCCAGCGGGTGCGCCGATGAGAAGACCGTACTTGAGGACGGCCACCGCACCGAATGCCGTGCCGAGGGCGACAGCGAGCACGACGAACTCTCCCGGGCGGAGGTTGATCCCCGCTCGTTCAAGCGACGCGTTGATGCCCTTCGTCCGACCCTGCTTGGCGATGGCCTTGTCGGCCACCTGGGTCATCCGCTCCGCCAAGCCGGCGACAGGAGTGCTGCCCGCCTTCTTGTCGGACTTCTGGCCGGTGAGGTTCAGCTTCTCCGGGCCGGGCGCGGTGAGGTTCAACATCGCCATGAGCACGGCGATGAAGACGAGACCCATCAGCACGTAGCGGAGCAGCGGGGACGACAGGAGCTTCTTGGTCGGCGACGGGGGTGTGGGGATGACGACCGTGACCGGCCGAGCCCACTCCGTCGTGCGGGCGGCGAGGTCGACGACACCCTTCAGATCGGTGGCCGCCACGGCCTGTCCGCCGGTCGAGCCGGTGAGAAGGTCGATGGTTGCGCGGTTCGCGGTCGCCGTCGAGAAGGTGATCGCGTCGACGCGGACCCCGTCGTTGAGCAGGCGGGTCCGGACGACGTCGATCGTCGATGAACTCGATTGATCGTTGCCGTCGGTGAACATGACGATCTGCCTCTTGCTCTCGGCGATCGTCTCGAACTGATCGGCGGCGAGAACCAGGCCGTCGAGCAGTGCTGCGTCACCGTCGGCGGTGAGGTCGGTCACCGCAACGACGGTCGCGTCACGTTCGTTGGTGAGATCGCGGATCACGGTCGGGAACTTGCCGACGGTCACGATGGACACGCGAATGGCCGGCGGGAGACTGCGCACGTACTTGGTGAGCGCGCGCTTCTGATCCTCCAGGTTCTTCGCGTTCTGCCCGTCCCGAAGCGACGTGTCGAGAACGGCCACCACGTCGAAGCGTGGTGCGCGGATCTGGCTCTCGGCGGCGTTCCCCGACGTCTGGGGAGCGACGGCGAGCGCAAGGAGGATCAGACCGAGGACAACGTGTGAGACCGCTCGAAAGAATCGGGCGCGCTGCATTGCCGTTACTTCCTTCCGTAGTTCAAGACGTCGACCGAACCGAAGATGTCGGGCGGGAGGGAGATCCCGTGGTCGGCGAGCTTCTCGGTGAACTTCGGCCGAATGCCGGTCGGCTTGAGCTTGCCGAGGTGGCGTCCCGAGCTGTCGATGCCGGCGGAGTGGTCGAAGGCGAAGATGTCCGAGAGCGTGATCGTCTGTCCTTCCATGCCCTCGACCTCGGTGATCGAGACGACGCGACGCGAACCGTCACGGAACCGGGCGATCTGCACGAACACGTCGACGGCAGAAGCGATCTGCTGGCGAATGGCCATTGCCGGGAGATCGAAGCCGGCCATCAGCACGAGCGTCTCGAGCCGGGCGAGGCCGTCTCTCGGGGTGTTCGCGTGGATGGTCGACAGCGACCCGTCGTGACCGGTGTTCATGGCCTGGAGCATGTCGAGTGCTTCGCCACCACGACACTCGCCGATCACGACCCGGTCGGGGCGCATACGGAGGGAGTTCTTGACGAGGTCTCGAATGGTCACCGCGCCCTTGCCTTCGATGTTCGGCGGACGCGTCTCGAGGCGGACGATGTGTGGCTGACGGAGCTGCAACTCGACGGCGTCCTCGATGGTGACGATGCGCTCGTCGGCCGGGATGAAGCTCGACAAGATGTTGAGCATCGTGGTCTTGCCGGTGCCGGTACCGCCGGAGACGAGCATGTTCAGGTGGCCCGCGACACACGCTGCGAGCAACTGGGCCGCTTCCGGCGTCAGCGAGCCCTTGGCGATCAGGTCGTGGATCTGGAGGGGGTCACGGGAGAATTTCCGGATCGTGAGCGCAGCGCCGTCGACGGCGAGGGGCGGGATGACTGCGTTGACGCGGGAACCGTCGGCAAGACGCGCGTCGACCATCGGGGACGACTCGTCGATTCGACGGCCGACGTTGGCGACGATGCGTTCGATGACTCGCCGAAGCTGCTCGTGGGAGATGAAACGGTGCTGCGAGCGGGTCAGCTTGCCCCGCTGCTCGATGAAGATCGGCGTGCAGCCGTTCACCATGATCTCCGACACCGTCGGGTCCTTCAGGAACCGGTCGATCGGACCGAGCCCGAGCACGTCGTCGGTGATCTCCGAAACGAGCTGGTGGCGTTCCTCGATGGAGAGCGGGACCGTCTCCTGACTGAGCAGCTGGCTGATCATGTCGACGACGGTTGCCCGCATGTCGCGGTCTCCCGTCGAGGAGTCGAACAGCTTCGCGCCGAGGCGCTCGACGAGCTGCTCGTGCAGTCGTTCCTTCAGCGCCTGCAGTGGATCGGCGCTGTTCGGGAGCTCGTCCTTGCGCGCTGCGGCGATGAGTCGCGGTGATCCCGGGGCCGTAGCCGTGACTGCGGCGGGCGCGTTGCCGGCCTGCTTCCAGGCCGGCATTTCGTTCGGTTCGGCCTCGGGAACGACGGCGGCGGCCTCGGCCGGGGTGGTGGTGTCCTGCGCCTTGAGGCGCTGACCGAGCTTCACTTGCCCCTCCGCCAGAACGCCGGCTTCTTGGGTGCCGCAAGGGCGGTGGACTCCACGCCCATCAGGCCCTCGGCGAAGCCCACGAACTTCTTGGCGATGATCGCTTTCGGATCGGCGATGGTGATCGGAACTCCCTGGTTCGCCGCGGCGAGGACGTTTCGGTCCGCCGGGATCTGGATCTGGGCTCGCATGCCGACGGCCACCTCGACATCTTCGGGCCGTGCTCCGCCCGGTGCGTCGAAGCGGTTCATGACGAAATGGCGGGTGGGATTGGTCATACCGAGGCGATCCAGGGCGTCGAGCTCACGCCGTAGTGATCGCACCGACGACACGTCGACCGAGCACACGAAAACGTGATCGGTGGAGATCTCCGCGACGGAGAGTGCGTGTGGGTCGAGACCGGCGCAGGTGTCCACGACGACGTAGTCGAAGGCCTGGCTCAGTGCTTTGACGACCTGCACGGACTGCTCGAAGGAGATGTCGTCGGCGTCGGCCGGGTCTTCGGGGGCGCACATGACGAAGAGTCCCGATGGGTGCGGTGTCAGGAACACCTTCATCATCGAGTTGATCGAGGACGCCTCGGCGCCGCCCAGCACCCTCGCCGCGTCTGCCGCAGTGTGTTCGGGGTTCAGGTGCAGGGTTCCGGCAACATCGCCGAACTGCAGGTCGAGGTCGATCAGGGCGACGCGTCCCGGTGCGAGCTGATGCAGAGCCATGGCGATGTTCGTCGACGCAAACGTCTTTCCGACGCCGCCCTTGGGAGAGAGCACCGTGATGATCCGCTTGGTCGATTCAACTCGGCCGGTTCCGGTGTTGGTCGTCTCCCGCCAGCGGGCCGAGTGCTCGAAACCGCGCTCGAGTGCGTCGAGGATTGCGTCATCGGTCGCGCTCGGCGAGAGGACGTCGCGTACTCCGGCCCGGAGCGCACGTTCGAAGAGCCCGGGGCGGGGATCGGAGACAAGGACCAGATAGACACCGGGGTTCGTCCGGTTGACGTGCTCGGCCCTTGTCGCCATGGCCTCGACTTCGAGATCCGGGCCGATGAAGGCGATGCCCATCCGTTCGATGCCGGGCGTCTCGCCTTGGGCCGGCCAGCGGTGCATTCTCGGTCCGCCGTTGGCGGTGAGCAGGCGCCGGACGGACTGCTCGAACGCACTGACCGAGGCGACGAGGGCCACGTCACCGGCATCTCGGGCAACTTGGCGAAGTGGGGCCGGGGGCGGTGTCTCTGCTGCCGGGCCTGTTTCGGGGGTCTGGCTCGCGGCGAACTGGCCGTCGGCTCCGCCAGGAGAGTTCGTGAGGTCGAGATTGGTCACTGCTTGGCTCCCACTGCGGGTGCTGCAACCGGAGTGGCTGCTGCCGGTGCGGCCGGCTTCACTGTCGGTGTGACGGCAATTCCGGGTGCCGGCGCCTTGGTGGTCGGTGCCGCGGCAGGTGCGGCGGCGGGCGCCTTCGTCGCCGGGGCCCCGGCGGCCGGCGCCTTGGTCGTGGGTGTACCGGCCGCCGCCGCGGGGGCGGCCGGTGCAACGGTGGTCGGCGTGGCGAACGGATCGGTGTTCAGCGGATTCGAACCGGAGTTCCCGGTTGCCCCGGCGGCCGGGAGCGGCGTGAGCTCATTGCGGCGGATGCCCGGGTCGTAGACGTTGTCACGGGTGACGACCTTCGTGTCGACCTCGGGGACGTCGTTGGCTTCGCTCGCCAACCAGAGCGCTCCGTTGTTCATCGCGTAGATGAGGCGCTCCGCCTCGCCGGCGGTGACGCCCAGCTTGATCAGCAGCGGTGCGATCGGCGCCACGGCTGCCGGTGCGGCAGTGCCGTCGGTCGGCGCCGCCACCGGCACGATGCCGCCGACGACCTCGAGCACCGGAACCTTGTGGAGCATGATCGCCGTAGCGGGGACCGCGCCTTCGGCGTTCTTCCCATTGGAGGGGACATTCACGAAGGAAGCGACGACGGCGACCTGATCTCCCGGCTGGACCCGTCCGCCGAGCGCTCGCAGCGGCTCCAGCGACAGCCAGACGCCCATCAGACCGCTCCCACCGCTGTTCGCGACCTCGGCCCGCTGCTGCTCGGCGGCGGTGACGAAGCGTGCCTTCATGACCTGCTCGTCAGGGACGAGGTCGGTGCTGACAACGAGCCCGGTGAGGTCGGCCAAGGACTCGGCGGCCCCGGCGGACTTCTGCGAGGCCGGGACGTTCACTTCCTGCACGGCGTCGCCGAGCTTGTCGGCCGGTGTTCCCTTCGGAACCGGCTTCACCACTTTCAGAACCTTCACCGCTGGCTCGGCGAGCGCAGCTGGCGCTGGTGTGGCCGACTTCGAGGAGCGGAGGATGACAAGGGTGCCGACGAGGGCAACCGCAACGGATGCGATGACACCGATGAGCTTGCGACGATTCACTGAGGGTCTCCATCTAGGAGCGGGTGGGATGAGCGGTTCCCGAGGGGTGGCCGTGACGTTTGCATCGGCCGATGCCGGTGCACCCTTGAGCCTCGGTTCGGGTTTTTCTGTGCCTTGCGACCCATCGGATCGGGACTGCGGGAAATGCGATCGAGCTCCGGCGTTCGCCGGAGCTCGATGGGGAAGTCTGAGGTGAGCGGCGCTCAGGAGATCCCGAGGGCCGGTCGGCGGTCAGGAGGCCGAGCTCTCGACCGCAGCGGTGATCGCGTTCGATGTCCGGTTGAAGGCCGCTCGGTTCGCCCGGCCGAAGTACGTGAACGCGGTGATGCAGCCAATGGCGATCAGGCCGAGCATCAGTCCGTACTCGACCGACGTGGCGCCGCGCTCCTCGTGTCGAGACCGAAGCTCGGACATGACGTTCTGCAGGCGGACGAAGGCGAGCATGGCAGGGAAGGATTCGCTCGGTGGCCTGGCGGCTCAGGACGACGAAACGCTGTTCATGGCGTTGCCGGACCGGTTGAACGTCGTCTTGACGCTCTTCGAGAGGAAGGAGACCGCGCCGATGATGGCGACGGCGATGAGTCCGACCATGAGGCCGTATTCAACCGCGGTGGCGCCTCGCTCTTCGAGCTCGGCCCTCCGACTGGTGATCGCTGTTTGGATCTTCACGGCGAGGGTGCGCATTTGGGGAGGTCTTTCTGGATCTGCGGCGGGAGGGGCGGGGTGCGGTCAGGCTGCAGTGGTGCAACAGGGGCGGTAGTGCACAACGGGCGGCAAGGACCGAAGTCCTTGCCGCCCGATGCCGGTCAGATGATGCGGATCAGGAGGACGAGACGTTGTTCATTTCGTTGCCGGCCCGGTTGAACGTGGTCTTCACGCTCTTGGACAGGAACGAGACAGCGCCGATGATGGCGACGGCGATGAGTCCGACCATGAGGCCGTACTCAACTGCAGTGGCGCCACGCTCCTCGATCTCAGCCTTGCGGCTGGCGACCCAGGACTGGATGGAGACGAAAGTTTCAAGCATGTTTGGGATTCCTTCGGAAGGGGTGGAGTGATTGGTTCTCGGAACGTGGCTCGTCGAGAACCACGCACTCACCATCGGGCAACCACCAGACCGGTCGATCATCAAAGTTGATGATCTGTTGTGTTCCGCTGGGCGTATTGATCCCGGAGACCTATGGGAAGCGGGCCGCCGTAGTCCGTTCGTACCCACTGGTCCGAAGCTTCGTCGAAGCCCGTTCCCGCGGGACGCTCACCTACGGAGCGAGGTCGGCTTTGAGCCATCCCGTGCGATAGGCCAAGGACACGGCGCCGACCACCGAACCGACGTCGAGTTTGGCGAGGATTCCCCGGATCTGGGTGCGGACGGTGTTGAGTGAGACGTAGCTCGTTCGGGCCACGTCTTCCGGCGATGTGCCGAGCGCGAGATGACGGAGAACGTCTCGTTCGCGCTTGGTGAGCGACTCGAACGCGGCGAATCGTTCCTGGTTCTTCGCGCGTGCCGCGCGGAGCTCACTGAGGAGCGACTCGCGAACGCTGACACCCAGAACGGTGTGGCCGAGGGCCAGCTGCCGGGCTGTCTCGACGAGTTGCGCGATTGTCGCGCTGTCGTCGACGAACGCCCCGGCGCCGCGTTCGACCCACGTCGCCATCTCGGTCCGATCGCGACGTACACCTACGACCAGTACCGCAATCGAGAGCCGACCGGCCAGACGAAAGGCGGGCTCGAGGGCCACATCGTGGCAGTTGAGCGAACCATCGACCACGAGCAGTCGGGCCTCGCCCGTCATCGTGGTCCGAAGGTCGGCTTCGGGGCGGTCGGGGTCGATCCGGCCGGCAACGGGAAGCACGGTGCCCACGAAGGCGGCAAACAGCGTGCGGTCGGTGACAACGACGGTGTTCGGTCCCGGCATCGAGGTTTCCGAGCGGTCCTGGGGGTCGGCGTTGCGTTCCGTTACGAGCACGGTTTCCTCATCGACATTGATGAGAAAAACCTGAACCTCGACTTTCGGGCAACCGGTGTCGGGTGTCGATCAGTCGGCCGTGATGGCCTTGATGCGCGCCGCGACGGCCTCTGCCGCGGCACGTGCCTCGGGATCCGGCGTGCCCACCTGGGCCTGAAGGGCGAGGAGCTTCCCGAGGTCGCCCTGCACGCGTATGCGGCCGCCCATGAATGCCGACATCGCGGCGGCCGGATCCTGGTCCACGAGCAACGCCCGAACTGTCGCGTAGTCGGCACTCACGGTGACCTCGGGGTTGTCCAAGTGCCCCTCGTCGAGGTCGAGTTTCCCGGATGTGGAGTCGACGTGGGCGTGCATCGTTGCCTCGCCGAACGGGACATCGGTGACGATGAGGTTCATCAGCAACGGCGGCGCTGACGGCGCGTTCGCGCTGAACTCTTCTCGGATCTTTCGGGCTTCGCCGATCCATCGATCGGACAGGAACGGAAAACGGGCCACGGGGATCGAGGTTAGGCCCGTTCGCGCCGAATCGGTTGGCGGCCGGCGCTACGATCCGCAGCCGTGACGAACGAACCGACCGCCATGTTCAGCAAAGAGCCCTGGTCCTGCACCGGGACGAACGGATGTGGCGTCTTGGTGCTGCACGGCTTCACCGGGAACCCAAGTTCGATGCGTGGGTTGGCCGAGGTCTTCGCCAACGCGGGCTTCTCGGTCGAGTTGCCTCGCCTTCCCGGTCACGGCACCACAGTGGAGGACCTGCTGCCGACCCGCTGGTCCGACTGGCTGAGCGCGGCGCTGGCTGCCTACGACGACCTCTCGGCGCGGGTCGAGAAGGTCGTCGTTGCCGGCCTTTCGATGGGCGGAACGCTCACCGCGGCGATCGGTCTCGATCGTCCGGCGACGGCCGGCCTGGTCCTGATCAACGCAGCCGTTGAGCCGATGCCGTTGGAGGTCCGCGAGATTCTTCGCCAGATGGCCGAGACCTCCGAGACGATGGGGGCGATCGGCGACGACATCGCCAAGCCGGGAGTCACCGAAGGCGGTAACGATGCCACGCCGCTCCAGGCGCTTCTGTCGATGGTCGACGCGGGCGACGTATTGACGCCTCGACTCGGTGAGTTGGCCATGCCCTGCCTCTTGCTCACCTCTCCCCAGGATCACACGGTGGCGCCGTCCGCATCGGACTACTTCGCCGCTCACGTGACGACCAGCGTCGAACGGGTGAGCCTGGATCGGAGCTTCCACGTCGCCACCCTTGATTACGACGCCCCGCTCGTCGAAGCGTCGTCGCTCGCCTTCGCCGAGCGGGTCTGCGGTCTGAGCTGAGAGCGGCTCGTAAAGGCGGTGACCGAACCCGCCGATGCAACGAACATCGCGGAGGACGTCTGCGCACGTAGTCCAACGGTCCGTAGCGCATCCTCGCGAAACGGCTTCGGAGTAGCGTCCGGCCTGTTCTTCGCGTTCTGCCGGCGGATGCCGCGCGTGTCCAAGAAGGAGAAACCACATGAAGGCAGTGATTCTGGCGGGCGGCCTCGGGACGCGGCTGAGCGAGGAGACCTCGGTCCGGCCGAAGCCGATGGTCGAGGTCGGCGGTTACCCGATCCTCTGGCACATCATGAAGACCTACAGCCATCACGGGATCAACGACTTCGTGGTCTGCTGCGGCTACAAGGGCTCCGTCATCAAGGAGTGGTTCGCGAGCTACTACCTGAATCTGAGCGACGTCACCTTCGACCTCGCCAAGAACACCGTCGAGCACCACAACGGTCGCTCCGAACCTTGGCGCGTCACCCTCGTCGATACCGGCGACTCGACAATGACTGGTGGTCGATTGCGCCGTGTCCGCGACTATCTCGACGACGACACCTTCTGTCTCACCTATGGCGACGGTGTTGCCAACGTCGATGTCGCTGCGTCGATCGCCTTTCACCGCCGCCACGGCCGCGACGCGACGATGACGGTCGTCCAGCCACCCGGTCGATTCGGGGCGGTCGTCCTGCACGGCGATCAGACCGTCGTGGACAGTTTCAGCGAGAAGCCGGCCGGCGATGGCGCGTGGATCAACGGTGGCTACTTCGTTCTCGAACCAGCGGTGATCGATCGGATCGCCGATGACCAGAGTGTCTGGGAGCAGGAGCCGCTGCGCGGCCTCGCCCGTGACCGCCAACTCGAGGCATATCAACACCTCGGGTTCTGGCAGCCGATGGACACCCTCCGCGACAAGCAGCTTCTCGAAACGATGTGGGCCTCCGGCGACACGCCTTGGAAGGTCTGGTGAACTGCGATGACCTGACGGGAGTTCCCGTCCGGCTGGCCCTCCTCGACGTGCGCACCACCTGTTGGCGGTCGGTCCGGGGACGGTAGACCTCCGGGGAATCGGGGGACGGGTTGTCCCGCGGGCCCGTAGATTGGTCGGCTATGTCTGAACCTGCTGCCCGCGGATTGACGCGCAACGACGTCGTGCACGTCGCCAAGCTCGCCCGCCTGGCCCTCACCGACGCCGAGATCGACCGTTATACGGCGGACCTTGCCGGCATCCTCGGCCATGCCGAGGACGTGGCGTCGCTCGACACTGCGGGAACCCCGCCGACCGCGCACCCGCTTCCCCTCGTCAACGTCTTCCGGCCCGACGTGGTCCGACCCTCGCTCGACCGCGATGAGGTGTTGGCATGCGCCCCCTCTGCGGATCAGCACCAGTTCCGCGTGCCGAGCATTCTCGGGAACGCGTGATGGGGGCGTCGCATGCGGTCGATGTCCGGTCAGGATCGTCGGACAGTGCCGTCTCGATTGCCGACGACGTCCGTTCCGGTCGGCGGTCGGCACAAGCGATCCTGGATCTCCACCGCGCCAGGATCGACGCCGCAGAAGCCGACGTCCACGCGTTCAATCTCGTGTTGCGACGGGAGGCTGACGACGCAGCGGCCCGTGTCGACGCAGCGGTCACCGCCGGTCGGGATCCGGGCCCGCTCGCCGGTGTGCCGGTCGCGTTGAAGGACAACATGTGCACACGTGGCCTTGCCACCACGTGCTCATCGAGGATCCTCGAGGGCTGGCGACCGCCGTACGACGCGACGGTGGTGACCCGCCTTGCGGCGGCCGGCGCGGTGATCGTCGGGAAGACGAACCTCGACGAGTTCGCCATGGGCTCCTCCACGGAGAACTCAGCGTTCGGGCCGACCCGCAATCCGCACGACCTCGACCGTGTCCCCGGGGGTTCCTCGGGTGGCTCGGCTGCTGCCGTGGCCGCCGGGTTCGCCGCGGTGTCTCTGGGGTCGGACACCGGCGGGTCGATCCGTCAGCCGGCGTCACTGTGCGGCCTGGTCGGGGTGAAGCCGACGTACGGTGCGGTGAGCCGTTACGGGCTGATAGCGTTCGCGTCATCGCTCGACCAGATCGGTCCGTTCGCCCACACCGTGGAGGATGCTGCGCTGGTGCTCGAGGTGATTGCCGGGCACGATCCGATGGATTCCACATCGATCGAAGCACCGGCGCCGTCGCTCGTGAGTGCGGTTCGGCAGGGGCGCAGTGACGGCGTCGAAGGGCTTCGGATCGGCATCGTCGCCGAGCTCTCCGGGGAAGGCATCAGCGCGGATGTGCTGGCGCGCGTCGACGTTGCCGCGGCGCGCCTTCGCGACGCCGGTGCCACCGTCGATCGGGTGAGCGTTCCGTCGACGGTGCTCGGTCTCTCGGCGTACTACCTGATCGCTCCGGCCGAAGCCTCGTCGAACCTCGCCCGCTTCGATGGAGTTCGATTCGGTCTGCGCATCGTCCCTGAAGGATCGGCCAACGTGCAGGACATGATGGCGGCCACCCGAGCTGCCGGCTTCGGCGCCGAGGTGAAGCGTCGCATCATGCTCGGAACGTACGCGCTCTCAGCGGGTTACTACGACGCGTACTACGGGCAGGCGCAGAAGGTCCGCACTCTCATCATCAATGATTTTAAGCGTGCATATCAATCGTTCGATGTACTTCTCACGCCGACCTCGCCCTCAACCGCATTCGCGTTCGGGGCGAAGACCGCGGACCCGATGACGATGTACATCAACGACGTGTGCACGATCCCGTCGAACCTCTCCGGCGACCCGGCCATGAGCGTGCCGTGTGGAGTCGGCGACGACGGGCTACCTGTCGGCGTTCAGCTGCTCGGGCCGGCACTGTCGGAGGCCCTGCTCTTCCGCTGTGCCGCCGTGATCGAGAAGGGGAACTGAGATGGCTGCGTCGCCGATCGAATGCGCCGCCAGAAGAACAGCGAAGGGGAACTGAGATGGTGATCAAAGCCGGTTGGGAGATCGTGATCGGCCTCGAGGTGCATGCCGAGCTGGCGACGGCCACGAAGCTCTTCTGCGGTTGTGCGAACTCTTTCGGGTCGGAGCCCAACACCAACGTGTGCCCGATCTGCCTGGGCCTTCCCGGCTCACTCCCGGTACTCAACGAGCAGGCGGTGGAGTATGCGATGCGCATCGGCACAGCGCTGCACTGCGAGATCCGCCGGTCGGTGTTCAGCCGCAAGAACTACTTCTATCCCGACATGCCCAAGGACTATCAGGTCACGCAATACGACTTGCCCCTCAACAGCGACGGGTATCTCGACCTGCCGAACGGGAAGCGGATCTCGATTGTCCGCGCGCATATGGAAGAAGACACCGGCAAGTCGACGCACTTCGGGGGCACCGGGCGCATCCAGGGCTCGGACGGTTCCCTCGTCGACTACAACCGTTCCGGTGTGCCGCTCGTCGAGATCGTTTCAGGCCCCGATCTCACGTCGGCCGAAGATGCGAAGGCCTATGTTGCCGAAATGCGGTCGATCCTGGTGGCCACCGGCGGCTCCGACGGGAAGATGGAGGAAGGTTCGATGCGTGTCGACGCCAACGTCAGCGTTCGTCGTCCCGGCGAACCGCTGGGCACTCGATGCGAGATCAAGAACCTGAACTCACTGCGGTCGCTCATCCGGGCGATCGACTACGAAGCCAACCGGCAGATCGACATGCTCGAGGCCGGTGAACGTGTCGCCCAGGAGACGCGCCACTGGAGCGAGGACGACGGCCGCACCTCATCGATGCGGTCGAAGGAGGAGGCGATGGACTACCGCTACTTCCCCGAACCCGACCTCGTCCCGCTCGACCCTTCGCCCGAATGGGTCTCCCGTGTCGTCGCCGGTCTGCCGGCAATGCCGCATGACCGTCGGCGAGTGTTGGCGATGGCGACCGGCTGGAGTCCCGACGGGAGCGATGCCGGCATGGCACCGAACAACGACGCCGTTCTGACGGTCGTCGAACAGGATCTCGATGCTCTCGTGCTTGCCGCCGTGGCTGCGGGGGCCGACGCACGTCGAGCGGTCAACCGGGCGGCCAACGAGCTCTCGGGGTCACCACGGGCGGCCCAGCTCGACCCGGGTGCCTTCGCCACCGTCCTGCGTCTCGAAGACGACGGCAAGCTCACCGCGACGCAGGCGAAGGCGGTCATCGGCGAACTCCTCGAGAACGGTGGCGATCCCGTGGCCATCGCTGCCGCAAGGGGCTATGAAGCCTTGGACACGTCCGTCCTCGATGGTCTCGTCGACGAGCTGATCGCTGCCCACCCCGCGGAGTTCGAACGGCTCCGAGGTGGCGACCCGAAGGTCGGAGGATTCTTCGTCGGCGCCGCCATGAAGCGTTCCGGCGGCAAAGCGGACGGGAAAGCGGTGACCGCTCTGCTCCGGGCGAAGGCCGGCCTCTCGTAAACCGCCACGGCGCTACGCCGAGAGGGTCGGCTCCGGAGGGAATCGGAGCGCGGCGCACTTCGGATCCCTCGTCGAGGTGGATGCGGCGTCCTCCGCTCGAGGGTCGCCCGCCGTCCGTTGTGCGCTGTCGACGCTCAGCTCTCCTGACGGGGTCTCCGAGGCCCGGTAGCGGCTGAGGCCGCGAGGTGCCGGGCCCCGCTCCACGTTCCCTGTTGCGTCGAACACCGATGAGCATTGGGGACACACGAACCGGCTGGTCGACGGACACCACCCGACCCGCCGCTGGTCATTCGGGCACGCGGGGTCAAGAATGACGAGCGCGCCGCCTGCGCCCACCACGGCTTCGCGCGGCACGGCGCTGCCATCGGGAACGCCGATGACGTACGCGCCCGGATCCGAGGCCCAGAGCGGCGCGCCGGGCGTTGCCTCGTCACCGAGGAACGCGAGTGCGGAACCCTGTCGTGCTTTGCGCTCCGCACACCCGGCGAAGCCGACGGTCAGGCCGGCGAGCGTGAGCGCGAGGAACGACCGACGGGCGAACGTTGCGTTGGGCACGGGAAAAGAGTCTGGTCGACACCTCCGTGTTCTTTTGCGCCGCGTCGGCGCCCGCATGCGTCGGTGGGCAATTCGCCGCGAACAAGGTCAGAAGGCGACCCGTCGCGTGAAGCCGCCATCGACCACGACGTTCTCGCCCGTGACCCAGCTCGCCGCCGGGCTCGACAGGAACGCGATCACGTTGGCGACCTCTTCCGGCGTGCCGAGCCGGCCGCTGGGATGATGGGCCCGGTTCTCCTCGTAGTAGGCGGGGATCCGCTGCTGGATCATTCCCCAGCTTCCGTCGTCGATATGGATCGGACCGGGCGAAACCGCGTTTGCTCGAATGCCCACGGGCGCGAGTTCGATGGCCAACTGGCTCACCCAGTTCACCAGCGCCGCCTTGAGCGCGCCGTACCCGCGACTGCCTCCGGGGAAGCCGTGGTACTCGACGGCGGTGATCGTCGCGATCTGCAGGAACGAGGCGCCCCCGGCCGCCACGAGGAACGGCATGGCGGCGTCGAGCAGTTCGACGGAGCCGAGTACGTCGACCTCGAAGATCTTGCGCCACTTTTCCACCGTGTCGGGCGGCCCGCCGAGCGCAGACGCGTTGGACACGACGATGTCGATCCCTCCAAGGTGCTCGGCGGCATCGTTCACCCAGCTGCGTAGGGCGGCATGGTCGGTCACGTCGACGGCCCGACCCCAGAGGTCAGCCCCTTCGGCGGCCTCGCCGCGCAGAGCATCGATGCGCGCCGCCACACCCGCTTCGTTCCTCGCGCAGATTGCCACCGAGGCACCCTCCTGGACGAACCGATGCGCCGCGGATCGCCCGATTCCGCGGCTTGCTCCCGTGATGAGTACGCGCTTGCCGGCCAGTCCGAGATCCATGCACCACTCTCGCCTCGTTGTGAACCTGCCGCAACCGCGCATCGCATCAGAGGGTCAAGATGTGAACGCTTCTCATCCGCGTTGCGGCCAGACTGGTCGCCCATGGCTACGTGCTACCGCCACCCGAACGTCGAGACGTTCCGGATCTGCTCGCGATGCGAGAGACCGACCTGCTCGGACTGCCTACGCGAAGCGCCGGTCGGTTTCCAGTGCGTCGAGTGCCTCCGCAAGGCCACACCGAGCGCCGCGGCACGGGTGCAGCGCAACGTTCGGGTGAACAAGAACCTCGCGCTGGCGTCGTTCCCGGTGACCAAGGCGCTCATCGCCCTGAACGCCGTCGTGTTCATCCTCGGACAGGCCGGGTCGGAGTGGGCGCAGCCGCGTCGGCTCGGTCTTGCCGCTGCGCTGATCAATCCGGGCGGCGAGTACTACCGCCTGATCACGGCCGGCTTCCTCCACTACGGGTTCCTGCACATCGCCTTCAACATGTATGCCCTCTGGGGCCTCGGCCAGGCGCTCGAGGCGCGCCTCGGCCCGAAGCGATTCCTTGCGCTCTATGTCGTCGCGCTCCTTGGAGGCAGCGCCGGTGCCTTGCTCCTCGAGCCGAACAGCCTTGTCGGCGGCGCGTCGGGGGCGGTCTTCGGTTTGTTCGGCGCACTCGCCGTTGCGCTGCGAGCCCGCGGGGTGTCGATCATGAAGACGCCGCTCGGACCGACACTGTTGCTCAACTTCTTTCTCACGTTCGCGATCCCGGGTATATCCAAGGGCGGCCACGTCGGCGGGTTCGTCCTCGGTGTGATCGCGGGTTACATCACGCTTCGGCCCAACAAACGCGGCGACACCGAATGGCAGGACCTCGGTGCGCTAGTGGCGCTCGGGCTCGCGGTCGTCGGATGCGCGCTCCTCTTCGCGCAGCGCAGCGGGCTCTGAGAACGTGACGCCGGATTCGCCGTCCCGTTTGTGGTCATCGCCGAACGGGGTGTTCCGATGATCGACACCAAGCTGAAGCGGTCGCTCGGCCAGATGATCCACGGGATCCAGGTGGTCGGCGCCGCCCATGACGGCGTTGCCCGCTGCTACACCTCGCACTGGGTGATGCAGGTCAGCTTCGAGGAGCCGATCGTCCTGGCGAGCGTTTCCCCGAAGCACGACACGTATCCGCTTCTTGTCGCCAGCGGCCGGTTCAGTGTCTCGATGCTGGCCGCCGACCAGGTGGCCGAAGGGCAGTACTTCAGCTATCCGGGCCGGAAGTTCCACCTGATGGCGGCCGAGTTCGTCGAGGACTGGGACGGTCTTCCCATCGTGCCGAACGCGATCGCGAATCTGCGCTGTGAGGTCGAGCAGCGGCTCACGGTGCTGGGCGACCATGAGCTCTTCCTCGCTCGTGTCACGGCGACAAGGGAGGGCCGTCTGAAGGATCCGCCGCTCCTCTACTCGTCGAGGCTCGGTTGGCGCCGAACGGGCGATCCGGCCCGCGAGCCGGGGGTGAGCATCCGTGACGCCCTGCTCGAACGACTGCGCGCATCGGGTCTGGGTGGCGACGACACCGACTCGCCCGAGGACGAGTAGCCCGCTCAGACCTGGCTGGTGCGCTCGGCCCAGTACGGAGCGCGGAGTTCGCGCTTCAGGAGCTTTCCGGAACCGGTCTTCGGCAGCTCGGCCAGGAACGTCACGCTGCGGGGGATCTTGTAGTTGGCGAGGTGGGCGCGGGCGAATTCGACCACCGCTTCGGCGTCGAGCGACTCTCCCTCTCGGCACACGACGACGGCATGCACCGTTTCGCCCCACTCTTCTGACGGGATACCGAACACTGCGGCCTCGAGGATCTTTGGATGGTGCTCGAGGGCCGCCTCGATCTCCGCCGGATAGATGTTCATCCCGCCGGAGATGATCATGTCCTTCTTCCGGTCGCAGATGTAGAGGAAGCCCTCCTCGTCGCGGTACGCGATGTCGCCGACGGTCTGGTATTCGCCCCGCCGATCAGCGGCGTACTTGTCGGCTTGCTTGTAGTACTCGCTGAAGACCGACGTCGCGCGAACGAACAGCTCTCCGGGATGGTCGGGGCCGATGCCGGTCACCTCGTTGCCGTCGTCGTCGAAGAGCACGATCTCGACAAGGGGCGCCGGCTTGCCGCACGAACCGGGCTTGCGGATCTGGTCCTCCGGTGCGAGCACACAATTGACGCCCAGTTCGGTGGAGCCGTAGATCTCCCACAGCGAGTCGGCAGGGAAGTCGGCGAGGTACTGGAGCTTGAGGGCGTAGCTCCAGGGCGCGGCGTTGGCGAGCATGCGTTTCATCGAAGTCGTGTCGTACTTCGCCTTCACCTCATTCGGAAGTGCGCATACCATCCGGATCGGGGTCGGGGCGCAGAACGTCGAAGTGACCCGGTACTTCTCGACAAGGCGAAGCCAATCCTCGGGCGTGAACTTGCGCTGCAGAACGACGGTTTGACCGAGCGCAGCGCTGCTCTGCATGAACCCGCCGGGCCCGGAGTGGTAGAGCGGGCCCGTGGTGATGTAGATGTCGTTCGTATTCGAGCCGAGAAGAGCAGCGAGTGCGGCGCCCTGGCGGGGATCGGCGCGTGCGGTCCTCAAGGCCCCCTTCGGTTTGCCGGTCGTGCCCGAGGTGTAGATCATCGTCGCCGCCGTGGTTTCCGCGTCGGCTACTTCGGGCATGTTGGGCGGCGCCACAGCGACGAGATCCTCGACAGTGAGCATGCCCTCGGGGGCCGGTCCGTCGAACACGAGGATCTCGCGGACTTTGGGGACGTCGGCGCGGATTCGCTCGAACATCGGTGCGAACTCGGCGTCGACGTAGACGATGTCGGCGTCGCAGTGGTCGGTCACATAGGCGGCTTCTTCGTCGGAGAGCCGATAGTTCAGCGGCACCGCGGTGGTGCCGATCTTGCGGCACGCGTGGATGGCCAGCACCAGGCCGATGGAGTTCTGGCCACACCACACGACCTTCGAGCCGCGTCCGGCACCGAGTCCCTGCAGCACGTGTCCCAGCCTGTTCGTGGCGATGTCGAGCTCGGCGTAGGTGAGTTTCTGAACCGTCCCGTCGGAGCGGTCGTCGATCACGGCGACCTTGTCGGGTTGCGTGGTGGCGTAGAGGCTCAGGTAGTCCGGCACGACGCCGAACCTACGCCGGTCGACCCCGTCCGCACCAGCCGGGTCAGACGCACCAGCCGGGTCACACGCACCAGCCGGGTCAGACGCACCAGCCGGGTCAGAACAGCATGTCCCGCTTGTTGACGGCCGTGGGCAGCGGCTGGGTTCGAAGTCGGTGGTGAGCGATGAGTGCACCGGGAGGGCCGGCGAGGGTGAGGAGGGCAAAGCGGGTCGACCACTGCATGGCGCGGAAGATGTCGAGGATCATCACGCCGAAGGCGATGCAGATCATCCCGTGGAAGTACGCGACCACCCGCAGCATCAGGTAGTTCGCGTCGCCGCGGTCGTCGAGGACGTACTTGCGGAACATGAAGATCAGCAGGAGTGAATAGCTCACGCATTCGACGACCGCGAACGCCTTGGTGAAGCGGATCTTGCGCGCGAGCCGCGAACGCGGCGACATGCTCTCGATCACGGAACCGACGGGCGTCTCGCTCACACCTTCGACGCTACCGGTCCCTCGGCTCGTAGGACACCGACGTGCGGCGGAGCGGACGGCGTGGGTCAGGGAATGCGGACCAGCTCGTCGTACGCGCTGCCGCCAACGACCTTGTTCCGGTTCGAATCATCGTTGAGCCCGTTCTCGTTGAACGCGGCAACGATCAGCTTGTCGTCGGCCGACATGGTCAGCCGTTTGGCGTCGAGTTGGTCGATCCGGCGGTAGGCGACGGTTGAGTCCCCGGCGATGTCGTAGGAGAGGTCCAACCGGGTTCCATTGTCACGGAGATACCACGCACCGGACGAGGGCCCCACCGAGGCGACGTTCATCGTGAAGGTCCCGTTGGCGTTCGGGAGACCCGGGACCTTCTTCACGACGAACACGGCGGTGTCGTTCGGGCCGTAGGGCACGTCGCCGCCGGACGTGTTGCCTTTCGCGAAGGTCACCTTCACGGTCGACTTGACCCACCGGTACTTCCCGGCGAGGCGCTGCGGGGTGAACACCGCCTTGGAAGCTGACGGCTTCTTCGCGGCAGCCTCCACCTGCATCGTCGGGGTGGCAGTGATCAGGCCCAGGCCGAGCAGCGCGGTCGCAAGGAATCGACGTGCGGTCATCGCTCGATCGTGAATGATGCGGCGTGTCGCGACATCCGGGACCCCCCGATTCCTTCGATCTACTGACTCCGGCGGAGAGAGTGAAGTCCGGGTCGCTCCCGGAGCGACTGAGGCTTCACTCTCCGGCTGAAGAACTCGCGCCCATGCCCGACGGCCGACCCGCGTAGCATCGGTCGCCTATGGCGAATCCGATGAAGACCCGATCCACCGACGTCACCGAAGGCCCCAAGAAGGCTCCGGCCCGGGCGATGCTTCGGGCGGTAGGCATGGGCGACGGTGATTGGGACAAGGCCCAGGTCGGCGTGGCGTCGAGCTGGAACGAAGTCACGCCGTGCAACATGCCGCTCGACCGACTTGCCGATCGGGCCAAGGACGGCGTACGGGCAGCCGGCGGCTTCCCGCTCGAGTTCGTCACCATCGCCGTGAGCGATGGCATCTCCATGGGCCATGAAGGGATGCGAGCGTCGCTCGTGTCTCGCGAAGTGATTGCCGACTCGGTCGAGACGGTCATGCACGCCGAGCGCTTCGATGGACTCGTCGCTCTCGCCGGATGCGACAAGAGCCTTCCGGGCATGATGATGGCGGCGGCCCGGCTCAACCTTCCCGCGGTGTTCCTCTACGGCGGAACCATCCTTCCCGGCCGCGGTGCGCACGGAGAAGCGCTCGACATCACGAGTGTGTTCGAAGCGGTCGGCTCACATGCCGTGGGCAAGCTGACTGATGAAGAGCTCTCGCTCATCGAGCACAACGCATGTCCCACGGAAGGCAGCTGCGCCGGCATGTTCACGGCGAACACCATGGCCGCCGTTGGCGAAGCGTTGGGCCTCTCGCTGCCGGGAAGTGCGTGCGCTCCGGCCGTCGATCGTCGCCGCGATGAGTACGCGATCGCCTCCGGCAAAGCGGTGATGAACCTGCTCGAGAAGAACATCAGGGCGCGTGACATCCTCACCAAGGAGGCCTTCGAGAACGCCATCATGGTGACCCTCGCCCTGGGTGGGTCGACCAACGCGGTGCTGCACCTCCTGGCGATCGCCAACGAGGCACGGGTCGATCTCACGCTCGCCGACTTCAACCGGGTGGGCGCCAACATCCCGCACATCGCCGACATGAAGCCCGGCGGCAAGTTCCACATGACCGACCTCGACGCCATCGGCGGTGTGCCGGTGGTGATGAAGCATCTGCTCGACGCCGGGCTGCTCCACGGCGAATGCATGACGGTCACCGGCCGGACGATGCGCGAGAACCTCGATTTGCTCAACCCGCCCGCTCCCGACGGCCGGGTCGTCCATACCCTCGCCGAACCGATCCACGCCGATGCCGGCATCGTCGTGCTCACCGGTTCCTTGGCGCCGAAGGGGAGCGTGGTGAAGGTCGCAGGACTCACGAAGGAGCAGATGTCCTTCGAGGGCCCGGCCCGGGTTTTCGAAGGTGAGGACCCGGCGATGGACGCGATCCTCGCCGGCAAGATCGAACCCGGCACCGTGCTCGTGATCCGCTACGAGGGTCCGAAGGGCGGACCGGGTATGCGGGAGATGCTTGCCATCACCGGTGCACTCAAGGGAGCGGGGCGTGGATCGGACTGTGCGCTGATCACCGACGGACGGTTCTCGGGCGGCACGTGGGGCTTCTGCATCGGTCACGTTGCTCCCGAGGCTGTCGACAACGGTCCGATCGCCGCGGTTCGCGACGGCGACATCATCAAGGTCGACGTCGCCAATCGCCGCCTCGATGTGCTGGTCGACGAGGCAGTACTCGCCGAGCGCATGGCCGACGTGAAGCACCCCGAGCCGCGATACACCACGGGTGTGCTGGCGAAGTTCGTAAAGCTTGTCCAGGGAGCGGAGCTGGGAGCGATCACGCTCCCCTGAACGGGCTCGCCCCGAGGACCGAGCACAGCCGAGCTGGGAGCGATCACGCCGCCCTGAACGGGCTCGCCCCGAGGACCGAGGACTGCCCTGAGCTAGTGGTTCACGCCGGCGGCGCGCGCGATCACGTTGGCGTCGACCGGGGCGAACCAGCTGAGGATCAGCCGATCGACCCCATCGGTCTCCAGTTCGACGCGCAGTGGATGGGAAGGATCGAGCAGGGCATCGTCCCAGGTGCTCCACACCGAGGTCATCCACGGACGGGGGTTCCCGCTCCTCGCTTCGTGCGCGGCAGCGATCACCTCGCGGCGGTCCGCGTTGTGCGCCCGAACGTTCACGCCGTTCGTCCGCTGCCCGGCAATCGTGGCGAGACGTGTGGAGTTGACGCCGAGGATGACCGGCGGGGCGGGGTGGGGGAGCGCGAATCCCTCCCACTTCTCGGGGTCGCGAGCGGGCGACCACATTTCCTCCAGCAGGTCGAGTGTGTCGCAGAGATGCCGGTGACGGTCGGCCATCCGCGGCGCGATCGCGATCCCGAGAACGTCCTGTTCGCGTGCGAATCGGCTCGTCGGGCTGGTCCCGGCCCCGAGACCGAGCACGAACCGGCCGCCCGAGATGCTCTGCACGGTTGCCGCGGCAGTGGCGAGCAACCCGGGATGGCGGTTGGCGGCGTTGACCACGAGGGAGCCGAGGCCGATTGTCGTGGTCGCCGCGGCCATCGCGCCGAGCACGGTGAAGCATTCGAGCATGGTGCGCCCGTCGAACGAGACACCGGAGAGGTGATCGAGCGTCCAGACGGTGTTGAAGCCCGCCTCCTGCGCGGCAACCACGCCTTCGAGGTATTGCGCCCAGGTCGAGTTGGCCTGGCTCAGCTGCACGTCGATGATCACCGTCCGGAGGCTACCTACTGCGGACTCTACGCGGTCACGGGTGACGTGCTCCAGGGAATCCACTTCGCTGCATTCCGCGATGTTGCGTACGCTCGTCGGCGATGACTGCCGCGACCGGGGAGATGGCGACCCCGCAGTCGATGTGGGAACCGATGCAGCACATCGGGTTTCGGCGCTTCTTCGCCGCCGCGGTCGTTTCCAACGCCGGCTCGTGGATGCAGTCCGTTGCGGTCCCGTTCACGGTGTTCGAGATCACGAACTCGAAGACGTGGCTCGGTATCAGCGCGTTCACCGGCATGTTCGTCGGCATGCTGGCCAACGCACCGGGAGGCATGCTGGCGGATCGCTACGCCCGGCGCAAAGTGCTGATCGTCACTCAGACGATTCAGATGTTCTCGGCGGTGTCGCTGCTGCTGCTGTGGTCCTTCGGGCAGCCGACGATCGTGTCGCTCATGCCGCTGCTGGTGATCGGGTCGATCGGCGGCGGCCTCAACATGCCGGTGTGGCAGAGCTTCATCCCGAGCCTTGTCCCGAGATCCGAGGTGCCCGCAGCCATCCGCCTCAACTCGATGCAGTTCGCCGTCGCACGCGCTGTCGGGCCGGTCCTCGGTGCCGTCACCCTCAAGTCGTTCGGGGCGTCCGCCTGCTTTGCGGTGAATGCGGTCTCCTTCCTCGTGATCATCGCCGTGCTGCTCGTCGTGCCCGAAGGCGAGATTCCGATGGCGGCGCGCCTGCCGCTGATGCTCTCTCGTGTGTTCGCCGACATCGGGGACGGTTGGCGGTACATGGTGGCGCGTCCGGGGTTGCGCTACGCACCGGTCGCGGTGTTCGTGAACGCCGCGTTCGGCTTCGGCCTCACGACGCTCGCGCCGGCGATCGCGCGGGACCAGCTGGGTCGTGCAGCCGACGACAACGGTGTGCTGGTCGGAGCCTTCGGCCTCGGCGGGGCGATCGGGGTGGTCCTGATCGGCATGGCGGCGCGTCGTTCCCTGCACTCGCACCAGGTGCGACTCGCCCTTCTCTGTTGGGTTGTCGCGGACGTCATGCTCCTGGCGACCGGAAGCTTCTGGATCGGCCTCACGTCGTTCGCCATTGCCGGGTTCGCCAACTCGGTCGGGGCTACGGCGTTGAACACCTCCGTCCAACTCCAAGTGGACGACGCGTTCCGCGGGCGGGTGATGGGCGTCTACATGCAGATGTTCTTCCTCGGCTCGGCCATCGGGTCACTGGTCCTCGGCATCGTCGCCGATGTCACTTCGCTCGAGGCTGCTGCCGGCTTGTCGGCTGCCGTCTTCGTCGTCTTCCATGTGTGGTCCGTCGTGCGCTTCGACGGACTGAAGGTGCTCGACACTCCGGCCTGACTGGCAGACCCGTCTCTCAGACCATCGGCCAGGGGTACGCGTAGTCCGATTTCGGGTGGGGGAAGAACGGTCGATCGACGACGCGACGAGCCCGTTCGAGCATCGTTGCGATCTCGTCATCGGTGAGCAGCTCGTCGAGCGCGCCGAGGGCGCCCGGCTGCATCGAGGCCACCCGTTCGACGTCGGCTCGCAGGTGCTTTGGGATCTTCTCCCCGGCGAAGTCCCACAGCACCGTGCGGAGCTTTGGCTCGACGTTGAAGCACAGGCCCTGATCGATTCCCCAGACCGTGTCGTCCTCGGCCCGCAGAAGAAGATGACCGCCCTTGCGATCGGCGTTGTTCGCGATGAGGTCGAAGGTGGCCATCCGTCGGAAGTGATGGTGCACGGACGGCCGCGACTCCATCATCGTGAAGTAGTGCTCGCTGAAGTCGGCGTCGACGAACGTCTGGACCGACCCGATGCCGAACGGACCTTCGCGCAACACAGTACGCGGAATGATCTCCCAGCCGAGCAGGACGGCGAGCTCATATGCCGCGACTTCGCGGCGGTACAACCCGGCGGGGAAATCCCAGAGCGGGCGCTCGCCTTTGTAGGGCTTGTAGATCGCCTTGACGGACATGCCCGCGTCCGGTCCATCACTCGCGTCGTCCGCGCGGTCTTCCGATGTCTCATCGGACAGACGCAGATGGACGAGGAAGGTGGCGTTCGAGCTCCATGGCATCCGTCCTTCGATCTCCATGTCACCTTCGAGAAGGACGTCAACGCGGTCGGGCCGGCTCATGGAACGCTCAGTTGAAGCAGGTGCACGAGTAGCCCGTCGCCTCGACGGTGGAGCCGCACAACGGGCAGAGCGGACGGCCGGCCGCGAGAAGCATCGGCACATTCGCCAGGACCGCAGCAGCTTGCACTCGACTGAGCTGGAATCGGGCCCGCCCCACATCGAGCGAATCAAGGTCGACGGTTTCCGGATCGACACCCTCGTCGAGTTCGACGACTTCTTGGAGGAACACCACGACACGATCCTCCGCTTGTTCATAGCCGAGCTGGATCGTCCCGACCGTCCACTCCGGGAGAACGGGGTACGTAAGCGACTCCCAGGGTGAGGATTCGGAACTGAGACCCAGAGGGAAATCGCCGAGCAGCTTCCCCATCGCCTCGGCCAGCAACGCGGCCTGCACCTTCTCGCACTTGAACGTCACTGTTCCCGTTCGGCCGTCGATGAGTCCGCGGGCCTGGAAGAAGAACGTGCGATTCCCGGGCTCGCCCACCGTGCCGACCACGAACGAGTCGACGTGGTCCATGTCGATCCGGCTGCTCATGAGTGGTGGCGCAGGAACGCCGTGCCGGCGGTCATGACGGTGCCAGCGAGGAGAGGTCGCCCACAGAGTTCACACACAGCACGTTGGGTCCGCCCGGGCCGTAGGCGATGGCGCTCACTGAACAGGTGGAGATGGAGATCCTCTGGAACAGGTCGAGGTGCGTCCCGAGGGCGTCGGCGAGGACGGCCTTGATCGGATCGGCGTGGCTCACGCAGGCGATCACTCCTCCGACGTGGGCGGCGGCGAGGCGCTGCACCGTCGACGACATGCGCGTCTGCATCTCCGCGAACGACTCGCCCCCGGGAAAACGGAAGCCCGAGGGGTACCGCTGCACGGTGGTCCACTCCGGCTTCTTCATCAGGTCCTTCAGCTCCGCTCCGGTCCACTCCCCGAACTCGCATTCGAGAAGACCGCGGTCGATCTTCACCGACATCGCGCGGGCCTTGGCGAGCGGCGCTGCGGTTTCGCGCGCCCGCTCGAGAGGTGATGCGTAGATCGCGTCGAGACGCTTGAGCACGGAGAGCCTCTCGGCGACGTTGCGTGCCTGAGTCTGGCCGGATTCGGCGAGGTGGAGCCCCTTCGCTCGTCCGGGGAGGGTCTTGCCCGTGGTCGGCGTCTGGCCGTGGCGGATCAGCAGGACGAGTGTCGATGACGGTGTTGGATGCTTCGCTGGGGAACCCGCCTTCGGGCGAGACGAGGTGTTCGGCATGCCGGGTCAGTCGTTGCTGTCGTCGTCAGCGTTCGACACATCGTCGAGCGTCTCGTCGGGCCGCAGCCATTGCCCGCCGCCCCGTTCGCGCGGTCCACGTGCCTCAGCCTTGAACGATCGCGGTCCGCGATCGCGGTTGCCCCAGTTGCCGCCCTCTCTTGGCGCCCGATCGCTGTTGCCCTTGACCATCACATCAACGCGATGGGCCACGACCCGCAGCTCGTCGTACTCTTCGCCGTCCTCGGTCCAGATGCGGAGTTCGATTCGTCCTCGCACACCGATGAGGTCGCCCTGCCAGAGCCGCATGGCGCGTTCCGCGACGGCGCCGAAGCAATGCAGCTCGATCCGGTCCGACTTCGACGGGTTCTCGCCGTCGACGTCGAGCTTCACGACGACGCGGTCGCCGTTCCCCGGGCGAAACGGTCGGTCCGCGACACGACCTGCAAGCACGACGACGTTCACGACACCCTCTTCTTCCGACCGGAACTCCCGGCCACCTCGCACCGAAAAGTCTTACATGACCCAGTAGGTTGACGGTCACGACGCGGCCCACGCTGCGACGCGTCCGTGTCTGAGCTGGTCAATCCCCGCCGAACGGAGATCGGTCCCGGTCCTCGGTCTCCCTCCTTCCACGACAGGACTGATCATGGCCCGCACCGCCCCCCTTTCCCTCGCTGCCGATTCGTTCGAACGACTTGGCGACGACATCGCCGCCTGCCGCCGCTGCCGGCGCCTCGTGGACTGGCGCGAGCAGGTCGCGATGGAGAAGCGGGCTGCATACCGGGACGAAACGTACTGGGGACGCGGGGTGCCGGGCTTCGGAGATCCCGCTGCCGCCGTCCTCGTGCTCGGTCTCGCTCCGGCAGCCCACGGAGCGAATCGCACGGGCAGGGTCTTCACCGGAGACCGATCCGGCGATTGGCTCTTCCGGGCGCTGCACCGCGCCGGCGCCGCCAACCAGCCGTCCTCGACGGCGGTCGGCGACGGTCTCGATCTGTCCGGAGTGTGGGTCGCCGCGGCCGTCCGATGCGCGCCGCCTGCGAACAAACCCGAGCCGGCCGAACGGCAGGCGTGTCTCCCTTTCCTCCAGCGCGAGCTCGCCCTCCTGGGCCGTCTCCGGGCGATCCTCGTGCTCGGGCACTTCGCGTACGACGTGGTCCGGAGGGACCTGGCGGCGCCCGTGGGGAATCCGTCGGTTCGGGGCGGCAGTCGATTTCCGAAATTCGGACACGGAGTGGAAGTTGACACGGTTCTGGGCGATGGCCGACCCGTCGCCGTCGTGTGCTCCTTTCACCCGAGTCAGCAGAACACCTTCACCGGGAAGCTGACGGAGCCGATGTTCGATGCAGTGCTTTCCCGGGTGCTCGCCTTGTCGGGGGTTGAGGAGGACGTCAGAGGACGCACCGTGACGTCTGACACGTAATCCCGGGCTTTCATTCGACTCTTATGTCAGATTCGGCACACTCGTGATTATGGAACATGAATCTATTCCTTCAGAACCAGACCCGTCCCTGGCTGGCTTCACGGTACCGCCCGTGAGCCCCGAACAGCCTCCGGCGGTCGGTGCGGACGCCCCCGTGTCGATTCGTCCACCGTGGGCGAAAGCGGCCTTTGCCGGCGGCCTCGTCGGGGCGCTGTTTACCTCCGCCGCCCTTGGTGGGGTCATCGTCGCAACGCGCGACAAGGGCGGGACGAAGGCAGCCGCTCCCGTCGTGCAAACCGTCGACGCGAAGGGGACGGCGAAGCCGACCCTCAGCTTTGCCGGGGCAACACTCTCGGTCGCCGACGTCCTGAAGGCCGTCGAGCCGGCTGTTGTCGCGCTCAGCACGCAGCAGCAGATCGATCCGAACTCCTTCTTCGGCGTCGAACCGTCTCAGGGCGCAGGTACCGGCATCGTGCTCACCCCGGACGGGTACATCCTGACCAACGCTCATGTGATCGAGGGTGCCGCAACCATCAAAGTGACCTTCAGCGATCGAAAGGTGCGGTCCGCGACCGTTATCGGCCGTGACCGAGAGCGTGACATTGCGCTGGTCAAGGTCGACGGAGCGAAGAACCTCCCGACCGCCCGGCTCGGCAGTTCCAAGGCGAGCGTGGTGGGCGACCAGGTCCTCGCGATTGGCAATGCCTTGGCATTGCCAGGGGGGCCGACGGTGACCACCGGCATCGTGTCGGCGATTGATCGCGACATCGAAGCCGACAATGGGACTCTGGAAGGGCTGATCCAGACGGATGCGGCAATCAACCCGGGGAACTCGGGCGGCCCACTGGTCAACGCCCGCGGCGAAGTGATCGGCATGAACACAGCGATTCTTCGAAATACCAACAACATCGGTTTCTCCATCGCTATTGATCGCATCAAACCGATCGTTGAGAAGCTGCGCAAGGGTGAAAAGGACAACGGTCCCCGCACGTTCCTCGGCGTGAAGACCCAGACCATGGACGACACGATCCGGCAGCTGTACAGCCTCTCGGTCTCCAAAGGCGCCCTGGTCGTCGAAGTCACCGTCGGCTCACCGGCCGACAACCTCGGTCTGCGCCCGGGCGACGTGATCACGAAGTTCGGCGGCGAGAAGATCGAGAAGTCCGAGCGCCTGGGTGAACTGGTCCGGGGGAACAAGCCGGGCAAGGAGGTCCGCGTCGAGTGGGTCAGGGACGGACGCACGCAGAGTGGCACCGTCGCCCTGGGTTCCGCCCGCCTCGAGGTCTGACCGCTCGCTCCGACGCGACGTCGGAGCCGCAACAGCATGTGGACCATCGGTTCCGGTCGCCGCTTCCACCACCACCGGGGGCGGCGACCGGTCGCGTGCAGCCGACGATCTGGCAATCGGCTCTGCTGCCGGGATCAGGTGCCAGAGGGGAGCTGCACCGTGACCACCGCGCCTCCCAACGCCCCGCCGTTCGTCGCGGACACGGAGCCCCCGACGGCGTCCGCCAAGGCATGCACGATGGCGAGGCCGAGTCCGGTTCCCGACCCGGTGCGACTCGCGGAGCCGACGACGAACCGCTCGAAGGCTCGGTCGAGGACATCCGGGGCGAAACCCGGACCATCGTCGGCCACGGTGATGACCGTCATGGGAGGCTCGGCGCGCAGACCGACGTGCACCGTCGACGCGGCGGCGCGGGCGGCGTTCGTGACGAGATTGGTCAGTATCCGTTCGAGATCGCCAGGCCGTATCGCTGCCGGAGGCCCGCCGCCGTCCGTCGTCTGGGATCGTTCGACCCGAAGATCGAGGCGCAGCTGCGGCCGAAGGCGCAGGAGCAGCGAATCGGTGACAGCCCCGGCGTCGATCACGTTTCGCGGCGAGCGATCGACGCCGGCGCGTGCCAGAACGAGGAGATCATCGGCGAGCGCACCTAGTCGGGTGACCTGGTTCAGCGACGATTGCAACGTCGAGCGCGTCTCGTCCGCATCACCGGGATGCAGGAGAGCCAACTCGAGTTCACCCCGCACGATCGCCAGAGGGGTCCGCAGCTCGTGGCTCGCGTCGTCGACGAACGCCCGCTCCCGACGAAACGAGTCGTCCAGCCGTCCCAGCATGTCGTCGAGCTTGCTTGCGAGGTGGGCGAGCTCCGCCGGCATGGCCTTGTTCTTCGCGCCGGCCTCCGGGGGACCGAGGACGCGCTGGCCGAGGTCCGCTGCCGAGATCTCGGCCGCCTGGTCGGCCATCCGCCGAACCGGGCGCAGCGCCGCGCCGGCAAGGAGCCAACCGCCGAGCCCGAGCAAGGTGATCAGCGCGATACCGGCGAACACCAACGTCGTGACCAGTCGACGGGTTGCGGCCGAAGCCTGATCCCGAGGCGCTCCCACGATGACGATGTAGGCCGCCCCCGACGCCACCCGACTCTCGGCGAGAAGCGTCGACCGACCGCCGAGCGCCCGGATCTGCTTGTCGATCCGCAGACGGCCCTGCTCGGCCACGAAGTTCAGCTGGCCGATCGTGAGCAACAGTTCGTCCTTGCCGATCGCCGGCGACAGATCCTTGACACGGCCGAAACGGTCGACGACCTGTGCGTAGCTCTCGGTAAGCGGAAGCTTGCTCGCCGGGTTGTTCGCCAGCGCGTCGACGATGTTGTCGATGCGCTTGCGAAGGCTCTTCTCGAGGGCGTTCTCGGCGCTGCGGTTCTGGAGCGCCACGATCAGGAACCCGGCTCCGAGCATCAGCACCGAGAGCGCAAGAACGAACAGCGCAGTGAGCCGGCCCCGCAACGTCCGGCGCCGCGAAAACCGGCGGCGACGCTTCTGGGCGTCCGGAGTCGTCGCTGCAGGCGTCTCGACCGATTGCCCGGTCACGAACGAGTGGGCACCGGCGTCGCGGTGGGTACAAGCAACTCGTCGGCATCGACCTGATCGGTGCCGTCGTCATCGGTTCGCGGCGTGTCGTTCTCCGGAGACCGCAGCACGTATCCGGCGCCCCTGACCGTCTCGATGCTGCTGCGCCCGAACGGTCGGTCGATCTTCTCGCGGAGGTAGCGAACGTAGACGTCAACGACGTTCGATGTCCCGTCGTAGGCGAAATCCCAAACATGTTCGAGGATGTTGGAACGCGAGAGCACTCGATCGGGGTGGCGGAGAAAATGCTCGAGCAGGCTGTACTCCGTCGGTGACAGGTCGACGACCGTGTCGTTGCGGCGCACCACCCGGCTCGCAGGGTCGAGGCTGATGTCGCCGACGCGCAGGACAGCCGGGCGGGCAACCGGCTCGCGTCGCGTGATCGACCGTACGCGCGCAAACAATTCAGGGAAGGCGAACGGCTTCACGAGGTAGTCATCGGCCCCTGCGTCGAGGCCCCGGACGCGATCGTCGACCGAATCCCGAGCGGTGAGCAGGAGGACGGGGGTCCACCGCTCACGGCGACGCAGCTCGCGGCACACCGCGAGGCCATCTGGAGCGGGGATCATCACGTCGAGCACGATCGCGTCGTACTCGACTTCCGTGGCCGACCACAGCGCGTCTTCTCCGTTGACGGCGACATCCACGGCGTATCCCTCCCGCTGAAGACCACGCTTCAGAAGGTCGGCCATGTTCGGTTCGTCCTCGACCACGAGCAGTCGCATGATCAAACCGTACCGAGCGCGGACTGAGCAGATGATGAGAACCGGAAAACGGGCCAGTCCGCGAGCGACGCGGATCAGGACGGGAATGCACAGGACCCGGTGCCTTTCGGCGACCGGGCCCTGGGTGATCAGGTGGCCGGAGAACTCGGCGGTAGTTCTCCGGCCGACGCTTTCGCGCCCTTCTCGACCGAAGTCGAGGCGCACATCCTCGGCGGAAGGATGCGCAGCCAAGAGCGTATACCTCCGGACGCGGAAGTCCAAGTTTCAAGTACCTGGCCCGGTCCGCCACCCCGGCGATGGCCGTCCCGCGTGTCAGGCTGGCGTGGCTTCCGCCTTCGCCTTCGGCGGTGGGATGCCGCGGCGGGGCGAGGTGAAGTTGACCGTCTGCGGCCAGCGACGCCTGCTCACGATCGACAGTTTCCGCATGAGTTCGATCGCGCCCGGGTCGTCGTCACCCGGGCGACCTTCGATCACACCGGCTTCGAGCATCTCGATCATGAGCTTGCGACCGAGATCGGTTCGGACGATGGTCAGGGTCCAGTCGTTGAAGGCGCCGATGCCCCCGGTGGAGATGTCCGCGTGCTCGGCGGCGAAGTCCGGACACGTCATGCAGCCTGATCTCGTCCAGGCGTGGCACTCCTTGAGGTTGACCTCGTGGTAGCTGCCGTCCTTCATCCAGATCTGGAAGACGCCCTTGATGTTCATCTTCACCATGTCGGCCTTCTTCAGCCCGTATTTCGCCTCGAACAGTTCTTCGAAGATGGCGTCGTCGAACGTCTTGGAACAGAGCAGACCGATGTTGAGCGCGAACTTCTTCGTGATCTTTCCGGCCTTGCGCGCCCCCATGACGGGTGGCACCGAGCTCATGCAACTCATGCCGACGAGAGCCACCTTCTCCAGTCCCATCTCGAGCGCCTGGGGGTAGGCCATGGTGTTGGCCGAGTAGGTGTAGCGGCTGCCGGCGGCGGCGATCACCTCGTCGCGCGTACGTGCGACGCCGGGTATCGCTTTCCACGTCGACCCGTCACCTTCGAGGTAGCTGACCAGGGCGCCGTCGATGTAGCCCTTCTCGAGCGCGAAGATGAGCATGGCGCTGACGAGCCCGCCGTCCTGGCCCTTGTCCAGCACATACTTCTCGGTGGCCCGGGCGAGGATGATGTCCTTCGAGACGCCCTCGACCTCTTCGTCGGCTCGATCACGCTTGAAGAGGAAGCCGTCGACTTCGGTCTCCCACGAGCGGAACCGCGGGCACGCACGCGTGCAACTCGTACATCCACGGTCACCGTGACCGCATCCTCCCGGACCGTCTTCGGCCTCGAGGTGGAACGGACGGTACACGCCGTTGGTGTCGTCGTAGCTGAGGACGTCGTGGGGGCAGGCGATCACGCAGCCGGCGCAACCGGTACAGAGGCCCGAGGTGATGACCTCATCCCACAGGTGTGCCCAGTGGGCCTTGTCCGGTCGTGCCTTGCCGGTGGGCGGTGCGTCGGTGGGGGCCTCGAGAAGCGACATGGCCACGACTCTACGGGCGCGACCGGGTCGTGTGACAACCGTTGAGGTGCGGTGCGGCCAAACACCTCCCAAGGGCGTTGGGAGGTGTTTGGCCCCCATCTATGGGGGCGACCTCTCTCCCAGTGGACGGGTCGCTCGTGTTGCGAGCAGTCGAGCGAAGCGAGCGGCGCAGCGCCGGATGACAGAGGGGGCAACCTCTCTCCCAACGTCGCGGGCTACTCGTCGAGGACCAGGTGGACGGGTTCGCCGAGGAGTTCGACGGTCCAGGTGGAGCGGTCGGTCATCGGCTTGTAGTTGCCAAGGCCGTCCTTGGAAGGGATGTACTTGATCTTCCACCAGCCACCGTTCGGCAGCGAGGCGAGTTCGACGCATGTTGCCGTGATCGTCGGGTCGCACCCGTAGGTGCTCGGCACATTGACCTTGATGTTGACCATGCGATCGTTGAACTTGCCGCGGGTCGTGTCATACGGCCCGTTGCGGCTGTCGTAGATCTCCTGCGGAACAGCAGACGCACAGATCGCCGGGGGAGTGAGGTTGTTCGTCTCGATGCCGTTGCGGTCGCCGGCGATGGGGAGCGAGAACACGTCGGGCTGACCCTTGTTGTCGCAGACGTCGCCGAGCGCCTTCCCGCTGTCCTTCAGTGCTTTCGTGGGGTCGGCGTATTGGTTGATCCCGGTCTGCCCGATCGCCCAGCTGATCTTCTGGGTGCAGTAGTCGAGGATGGTCGATGTGTCCGGGTTGACCCACGTTCCGTAGTCGCAGGTCTCGAGCCCGGACTTCGGTCGGAGGACCTGGAGGCTGCTGCCGCCCTCACCGGCGTCCCACAGGCGAACCATGACGGTCTTGCCGCGGTAGATCGCCGCGGGTGCGAGCTTGGCGAGGTAGAACTCCTTGATTGCCGGAGCAGTGGCGAACACACTCATCGATGAGTCGCCCGACACCGAGGCGCAGGCGAGCAGCGGAACGGCGCTGCATGCCTGCCAGGTCGACGACGCCGGAACGTCGAAGAAGCTGCGGATGGCGAACGAGTTGGAGCCGAAGCTGTCCACCGAGGTGAGCGTCCGGACGTTGATCCGGAAGCGGCCACGCTGGGCCAGCGCTCCCGACGAGACCCGGGCGATGGTCACCCAACGGCCGGCTGCCGTGGCGCACTGCGGGTCCGGGTTCACGTCCTGGCTGTCGACCGGAGCGGCGTAGGTCGGCGGGGTGTCGTACGCAAGGACGCACGAACCGTAGTCCTGCTCGGAGATCTTGACCGGCTCGTCGTCGGAGTAGTCCAGCGGGGTGAGGTCGGGCCCGTAGACGGAGAAACGAGTGGTGACGCGCACCGTGCTGGGCCGAGGGTTGCCGGCCCCGGTATCGACGGTGCACCCGGCCGGCGTGGCCGCCGCACATGGGGTCGGTTGCGGCGGCAGGTCGTCGGGGATGCCGTAGAGATCGGGGTTCGCTCCAGTCGGGGCGGAGTCCGCCAGCCATGACTGGATCGACTTCGGGTTGAACACCGGGTCGTAGACCTGGATGACGAGCTCCTTGCCGGCGGTGCTCGCGTCGTTGCCGAACTGCTGATCAGGACCGTCGCACGGCGGTGGTGGCGGGCTGGTCGGGTCGACCGCGTTTCGGCACGGCACGTCGACGATGTAGTTGTAACCCTCCGGGTCCCAGTCCCGGTTGAGTGAGAGCGCAGGGAAATGACCGGCCGACAACGCATTGCGATCGTCACGCGCCTTGCCGACGTGATCGCGCAGTCGCGCCAGGTAACTGGTCTGGTCCTCGGCGACAGCCGGTTTGTTCAACACCACCGGTTCGAGGGGATACGGAGCCCGGGCGGGATCGCTCTCGCTCTTGTTGTAGTCGCAGATCATGGCGTTGTTGCGGGCGGCGTCGGTCGTCGCGTCGAAGCGTCCTCGGCGCACTCCGGTGCCGTCGTAGCGGGACGCGATCTGGTCGCCGGCCTCCTTGGGCGCGCAGGGCCCGGAAATGGCCAGCCAGAAACCCTGCGCCGGACCGGAGTCCGCGAGCGTCCCGGTACCGATGGCGTTCTCCTTGGAGCCGAGTGGGATGTTCGACACGTACTCGGCGACCGAGGTCTTCTGAATCTTCCAGTTCTTCAGCAGCGTCGTACCGAAGAACAACGGCGTCGCCTTGTCGACGATCGTGACGCGCAAACGCTTGTTGGTGTCCGGAGGCGGGGCGACCGTGACGGTCACACCCTTGATGCCGTTCTGGTAGCCGTTGCGCTTGGCGATGTCTATGGCGAGCCGCTGGGCGTCCACGGTGCGGGGCATGCGGGTTACCCCTGCGAGCGCGGCAGCGTCGGCGGTGCGCTGCACCTGGACGCTCTTGAAGAAGAACATGCTCACGTCGACCACGAACGCGACGCACATGATCAGTAACGGGAACATCAATGCGGTGATGACCATCACGATTCCGGACTCCCGGTGTCGTCGTGGGCGTCGACGGCTGCGCATGGACTGGTCATCGACAGATTGACCCGCTGGGTTGAACGGTGTGCCGAGCCGTCGTCGGAGTGCTCTCGGGCGCATCGTCACGACCGGACCGTGAATGCTTCGATGACGCCCACGTAGGTGTGGGCGATCTTGCGGCCCTTGATCAGCGAGGTCATCGAGGTGTATCGCGATTGCACGTAGACGCCGGCGTAATCCTGACGCGCGGCGATGGTGTCGTTGCGATAGGTCGCCGGCCAGAACCGGTCGAGGCTCAGCGGGCTGCCGGTGGAGTTGTACTGGAAGCGGCTCTCCGGTTCGGTGAGCGCACTGAGTCGGTAGACGTTGCATGCCACCGTGGGTCGCGCCTTCGTCCAGTCGAACCCGGCCATCGCCGACTGATCGCTGCCGGTCGTCATCGTGAGTCCGCTGTCGGCCCGTTTGAAGTAGCCGATGGGTTCATCGGCGGGCAGGTTCGCGGCGATGGCCGCGTCCGCTGCGGCGACGCACTCCTGAGGGACCTTGTCGTAGAGGTCCTTGGCCCGGAACACGATCACGTAGTCGAGACGATTGCCGACCGGCACGAGCGGCGTCGCCATCGCCTTGAGGATGCTGTAGTCCGCAGTGCTGGTCTGCCCGGCGACGGTTGCCATGCGCGCGCCTTCCTGGGCGGAGTGCTTCGTCGAGGACCAGAGCATGAAGAGGGGCCCGGTCTCGATGATCATGAAGATCAGGAAGAAGAGGAATGGCGCGATGAGGGCGGTCTCGACGACCACGGCGCCGCGTTCGCTCCTGGTGGCGGAGCGCACGGTCCTAGGCGTCCCGGCCACGATGGCTCCGCGTTCGCGGTGTCGTCGTGCCCGAGACGCTCGGAAGGAAGCGAAGAGCTGGGCTCTGATCATGTGCCGCCGAAGACCTTGGTGGTCGTGGTGGCGATCGTTGTGGTCGTCGTCGTGACGATCGGATTCAACGTGTCGGTGTCGGTGGCGGTGTTCTCCGAACCGCTTGAAGACGTGTCGCGGTCAGCAGGGCTGCTGAGCGTTGCCGTGACCGTGTTGACCAGTGATCCGGTCGCACTCGTCGAGACCGTTGCGGTCACGATGAAGTTGATCTGTGCGTTCGCCGCCAGGCTGATGGTCCTCGAGATGTCGCCGGTGCCACCACCGCCGTTGCAGGATCCCGTTCCGCTGACGACCGAGCAGCTCCACGTGATGCTTCCGGCGTTGAACTTCGTGGACATCACATCGGAGATGGCGATGTTGTTCGCCGGACCCGGTCCCTTGTTGTTGACGGTGATGGTGTAGGTCGTCGACGAGCCCACGGTCAGCGCCGTGACCCCGTTGCCCTTCGTGACGACGACGTCGGGCAGGGTGATGATGTCGATGTCGTCGTCGGTGTTGTTGGCGAGGGCGGAATCGTCGGTATAGCTGGGGACTGCCACCGTGGCCGTGTTCGTGACGGATCCGGTCGCCGTGTCCTTCACCGTGGCGGTCAGGACGAACGTCACTGACGAACCGACTGGCAGGTTGACTGCGGACGTGCTGATCGAACCGGATCCACTCGCCGGGCAGGTGCCACCGCCCGAACCGCTGCAGGTCCACGTGGCCGATTGCAGTTGTGTCGGGATCGAATCGGCGACGGTGGCCCCTGCCACCGGCACCGTGCCGGCGTTCGACACGACGATCGAGTACGAGTACGTGCGGCCCGGCCAGACCTCGGCGAGGCCGTCGTTCTTGTCGACCGACAGGTTTGCCCTGGTGCTGGTGTTGATGTCGGTCTGCGAGTCGTTCGAGCTGGTCGGGTCGGTGAACCCGGTCGGCGGCGCGATCGACGCCGTGTTCATGATCGTTCCGAAGAAGCTGTCGGCAACCGTGTAGTTCACCGTGAACGTCGCCGTCGCGTTCACCGGCAGGTTGACCAGCGACGAACTGATCGAACCGGTTCCCGATGCGGTGCAGGATGCACCTGACGATGCCGCGCAGGTCCAGGTGACGTTGGTGAGCCCGGTCGGGATCGTGTCGGTGACCTTCGCCCCGGTGATCGGTCCGGGTCCGAAGTTCTTCGCCACGATCGTGTAGGCACCCGTGTAGCGGGGGTACACGATCGAGACGCCGTCGGTCTTGGTCACACCGAGGTCCGGGTGGACGACGGGATCGGTGTCGTCATCGGTGTTGTTGGATGCGTTCGGGTCGGTCGCCGACGTGATCGTTGCGGTGTTCGCGAGGTTGCCGGCGGGAGCCGTCGAGGAGACCGTTGCGTTCATCGAGTACACGACGGTGGCCCCGGCCGGCAGCGTGGGAAGGGTGACGCTCAGGTTGCGGCCCGTTCCGGCCGACACGCAACTGGTGCCCGAACAGCTCCATGGGCTCGTCCCCGTGATGAGCGACGTCGGCGGTGTGTCCGTCACGCCGATGTTCGAGGCCGTCGTGGCGCCGAGGTTGCGCACCGTCACGGTGTAGGTGACGGCCTGGCCCGGGATGAGCTGTGTCTGACCGTTGTCCTTGACGACGGAGATGTCAGGCTGGGTGATCGGATCAGTCTTCGTGTCCTGGTTGTTGACGGTGTTCGACTCGACGATGCTCTGGCCCGACGGCGGGTCGACGCGTGCCGTGTTGCTGACGCTGCCTGTGGCGGACGTGGGAATTGCGCCGTTGAAGGTGATGGTGATCGTTGAGCCGCTCGGCATCAGGCCGGTCGTGAGACCAGCCGCCAGAGCAGCGGCGGTGTTCGGCGATGCGGGCGGACACACGGCAGAGCCGGTCGATGTGCACGTCCACGTGGTGCCGGTGAAGTTCGTCATCGTGGCGTCCTTGATGACGGCACCGGTGACCGAACCCGGCCCGGCGTTCGTCACGAGCAGGGTGTAGGCGAAGGCCTGGCCGGGCACAAAGCTCGACGGTGCCCGGTTCTTCGACATCTGCAGGTCGGGCGAGGACACGGTGAAGGAGGCCGTGGACGAGTTGCTGGTTGCGCTCGTGTCGCGGTCGAGGCTGGCGGCGATCGAGGCGGTGTTGTTGACCGTGCCCGACGAGACGGTCGGGCCGACCACGCCGCTGACGGTGAAGACCACGCTGCCTCCGGCGGGCAGGTTGGTGATGCTGCGCGTCAGCGTGGCACCGGTGGCGAGCGGGCTCGTGCCGGAGGGGCATGTAGCTCCGCCTGCGGCGACGCAGGACACGGCCGGGGTGAGGATCTGGGCCGGCATGACGTCCGTGAGCGTGACCGTCGCCACCGGGCCGGGTCCGCTGTTCGCGACGGTGATCGTGTACGTCTGTGTGTCACCGCGGCCGCGGGTCGCGTTCAACGCCGTCTTCGTCACGGTGGGGTCCGGTAGCAGGACGTTGTCGATATCGGTCGCCGTGTTGTTGGCGATCGTTCCGGCCGGTTCCGTGCCCGAGGAGTGGTTGAACGTGGCGGTCTGGGTGATGGTTCCCGTAGCGCTGCCCGAAACCGTTGCCCAGACCGTGTAGGTCACACTCTGACCCGAGAGAAGGTTGACGTTGTTGATGGCGATGGTGCCACCGGTGGCGATGGAGAGGACACCCGTGGTCGGGCAGGTCGCTCCGACCGTCGACGTGCACTGATAGGTGACGCCGGTGAGCGCCGACGGCAGGGCGTCGTTGAACCGTGCGTTGGTCACCGGTCCGGGTCCGTTGTTGCTGAGCACGATGGTGTACGTCAGCGCCTGGTTCGGACCGACGTTGACCTGGCCGTCGGTCTTGGTCACGGCGAGGTCGGACAGCACGATGGTGTCCGTGTCAGTGGAGGCGTTGTTGCCCGGGGTCGGGTCGGTGAACCCGCTCGGCTGGGCCACGCCGGCGGTCTGCACGATCGTGCCGCTGGTCAGCGACGGATCGACGGTGCCGGTGAATCGGTAGGTGATCGAGCCGCCGGCCGGGATCGTGGCGGTCACGTTGAGGTTGCGGGTGGTGCCCGGGCTGGGACAGCTCGCCCCGCCAGTGGTCCCGTTGCAGGTCCAAGGGGTGGAGCCGGTGAGGATCCCCGCGGGCGGAGTGTCAGTGATCACCGCGCCGACGACCGGTCCGGGTCCGGCGTTCGAGACGGTGATGTTGTACGTGAGCGTCTGGCCGCCGGCGACATTGGTGACGCCGTCGCTCTTGGTGATGCTGAGGTCGCTGACGAGGATGGTGTTGGTGTCCGTCGCCGTGTTGTTGCCGGAAGTCCCCGGCGGCTCGACGGTGCCACCAGGATGGTTGAGCTGCACGTTCTGGATGATCGAACCGCTGGCGAGCGGACCGACGGTGCCGGTGACGTTGTAGGTCACCTGAGAGTTCGCCGGAAGGCTCGGGATGATGGAGGTGAGCGTTCCCCCGCTGGTGATCGAGCCGGACGCCGGCGTCGGGCAGACGGCCGAGTTCGTCGGCAGCGAACAGGTCCACGTGACGCTTGTGAGAGCGGCCGGCGGAGTGTCCGTGAGGATGGCATTGGTGACCGGTCCCGGCCCGTTGTTGCGGGCGACGATCACGTAGGTGAGCTGCTGGCCGGCGGCCACGTTCGTCTGCGCGTCGGACTTCGTGACGCTGAGGTCGGGGATCACGATTGCGTCGGTGTCGGTGATCGAGTTCTCCGAACCGACTGACGACGTGTCACGGTCCGGAACTGCAGGGTTGGCCGTGATCGTGGCGGTGTTGACGAGGTTGCCGGTCGCCGAGCTCCTCACCGTTCCGTTCAGGGTGAAGGTGAGGAGGCCGTTGGCCGGCAGGTTCACCGTTGTGTTGAGCGACGTGGTGGGGGTGGTCGGGCAGGTTGCACCGCCGCTCGCCACACAGGTCCAGCCCGTGACCGTGAGCCTCGTCGTGTCGACGGTGTCGGCGATGGTGACACCGGTGACCGGGCCGGGGCCCTTGTTCTGGAAGGTGATGGTGTAGGAGTTGGTCTGGTTCGGGCTGATCTGGGTGACGCCGTCGGTCTTCGTGACCACGAGGTCGGGTAGTTGGATGGTCGTGGTCACCGTGCTGGTGTTGTTGCCCGAGACCGGATCGACGAGGCCGTTGGTCGTGGCCACAGTCGCCGTGTTGGAGACGCTCGTGCGTGCTGCGTCGAGGACCTTGACGCTCACCGTGTAGACGACGGTGCCGTTCAGTGCGATGTCGCCCGACACCTCGTTGATGTTGCCGGAGCCCGACGCGGCCGGGCAGCCGGAACCGGCACACGTCCAGGTGATGGTCCCGAGCTTGGTTGCGTCGAAGGTGTCCGTCACCCGGATTGCCGTGGCGAAACCGGGGCCGAGGTTCGTCGTGGTGATCGTGTACGTGAAGGTCTGACCGGGGCCGACGTTCGCCGCCGACGCGGTCTTCACGACGCGGACGTCGGGATGGCCAACGGTGTGCGAGACGGAAGCCGAGTTCGGCGTCGAGCCGGACTCGGCCATGCCCGATGGCGGCACGACGGTGCCGACCGCGGTCATCGTGCCGACGGACGGCACGTCCTTCAGCGTGCCGGTGACCGTGTACACCAGGCTCTGGCCGGGGGCGAGGGTCGACGTGGTCGTTTCGTTGATGGCGCCGGAACCACTGGCGTTCGGGCAGGTCGCCCCACCGACTCCGGCGCAGGTCCACGTGAACGTCTGCATCTGGGTCGGCATGGGAAGTGTCACGCCGACACCGGCCGGAGCAGTTCCCGCCGCGGCGACGGTGTTGCCGACGGTGAGCGTGTACGTCACGACGGATTTCGGGCCGACGCTCGAACCGCTTGCCGGGTTCGCCGAGAGGGTGGCGTAGAGGTCCGGGGACACCACGACGTTGGAGATCGTGCCCGTGTTGTTGCCACCCACGGCGTCGGGTGTGGCTGCGTTTGCGGTGGCAACGGCGGTGTTGGTGACCGTGCCCGTCGCGCTGTTCGCGATCTTCGCAGTGACGGTGAACGTGAGCTCGCCGCCTTCCGGGATGGTCTGCACGGTCGAGATCGCAGCGGGGCTCGTGGCCGGGCACGTTGCGCCGCCGAGGGCTGAACAGGAGACTGCGGTGAACGCCGAGATGCCGGTCGGGATCGGGTCCGTCAGAGTCGCCCCCGTGGCCGTTCCCGGTCCGTTGTTCTTGTACTTCACCGTGTAGGTGACGGTCTGTCCGGGGCTGACCGCGCCGACCGGGCTGACGCTCTTCGTAGCCGTCAGGTCGGGGTAGCGGATGGTGGTGTTGTCCGTCGCCGTGCTCGACGGGGCGTTCGACGGGCTGATCGCCGGGTCGTTCGTCGCCGTCACCGTGTTGGAGAGGGTGCCGGTGGCGCTGGTCGAGAGCGTGCCGGAAAGCGTGAAGGAGAGCTGGCCGCCGGCGGGGATGTCCCGCACGATGTTGAGGCCGCCGGAACCCGAGGTGACCGCGCCGCAGTCCGCGCCGCCGGTGGCACCGGTGCAGCTCCACGTGACACCGGTGAGGGTGGCCGGCGGGGTATCGACGATCGACGCGTTCTTGGCCGCAACGGTTCCGTCGTTGCGCACCGTGATCGTGTATTGGTTCGACATGCCCGGGGCGATGAACGATTTCCCGTCGGTCTTGGTGGTGACCAGGATCGGGAAGCGCACCACGTTCGGTTCGACGTCGTCGGCCACGTTGTTCGCGGTGGAAAGCTCGAGCAGACCGGAGGGCGCGATGATCTCGGCGCGGTTCGTGATGGTCCCGCTCGCGCTTCCAATCGCCGTGGCCTTGAGCTTGAACGTCAGCGACGAGCCACCGGCCAGGTCGGTGGTGTAGTCAATGGGACCGGTGCCCGACGCGGCTGGACACGTGTTGCTCGGCGGGGCGGTGCACGTCCACGTGACGTTCGAGAGCATGGCCGGAGGCGTGTCGGTGATCCGAACGCCCAAGACCTTGTAGGCACCGGTGTTCTGGGCGACGATCGTGTACTCGGTCTCCTCGAGCGGTCCGATGAAGCTCTTGCTGTCGTCCTTGCTGATCTTCAGGTCCGGTCGGATGATCACCGTTGCGGCGGCGTCGGACCGGGTGTTGTTGCCCGGCGTGTCGTCGACGAGCCCGACGGGCAGGGTCACCGTGGCGCTCGGGTTCATCGAACCGTACGCGTCGACCCGGACGGTGCCGCGCAACACGTAGCGCACTTTGCCGGTCTTCGGGAGGGTGACAGTGTCGGCGAATGGACCGGTCTGATTCGTGGTCTCGCACACGGCCCCCGCGACTGCCTGAATGCACTGCCACGACGTGAGGTCGAGCTGCGGCGGGAGGGTCCAGTTCACGATCGCCCCGGTCACACTGATCTGGCCGACGTTGGTGACCTCGATCTCGTACTCGATCGGCTGGAAAGGCGACGCGGTGCTCAGCCCGTCGTCGACCTTGGTGACGGCGAGGTCGGGTTTGACGAGCGCCGTCACGTCCGTCGCCGAGTTGTTCGACGGTGTCGGGTCGGTCATGTTCGACGCGGTGACGGTCGCCGTGTTCGCGATCGTGCTGCTCATCCCGCTCACGTCGCTCTTGACCCGCGCGTTCCAGGTGAAGGTGACGCTCTGTCCGACGGCGAGGTTCACCGTCTCGTCGAGGAGCGTGCCCGAGTCGCTTTCGCAGATCGTGATCGGCGTGCAGGTCCAGCCGAGGTTGACGAGCTGCGACGGCCACGTCGGGTCCTTGATGAGCACGCCGTTGACGTTGTCCGGTCCGTTGTTGCGTACGGCGATCGTGTAGGTGACCGGGTCGTTCGGACCGGCTTCGTCGAGACCGTCCGTCTTGGTCACGGCCAGGTCGGCCGACGCGCCGGGCACGGCCGGCGGAGCGTCGCATGCCGAGCCGGTGCACGCGTATGGCGTGTTGTCGTATGGGCTCGGTTCCAGGCGGAACAGCGACCATTGGGCGATCCGCTGTTCACGGCCGAAGAGGCCGGTGATCAGGGTGTGCTTGAGCTTGACGTAGACGCCGAGGTTCGACGACGCGGCCAGACCACGTTTGCGGACCGGCTGGCCATCGACCGTCTTGGTGGGGCAGAACGGCGCCGACGGCGAGGTCGCCGACGAGCAGTCGAACGTGGCGTTGACGAGGTCGACCTTCGCATCGTCCTCCTGCACGAGCGTCGTCGGGGGCGGGTTGCCCGCCGCGATGGCGGCGGCGATGTCGGCGTTGTTCTTCGCGGTGGCTTCATCGGCGGTGTAGAAGAACTTGTCGAGGTTCTTCAGGAGCGGGATGTTGTTGCCCTCGTAGAGGAACTGGGTGTTCTCGTCGAAGCGGGTGCACCAGTCGGCGTACGACTGGACCTCACCGTCGGCGCCGGTGCAGAAGCCGGGCGGCTTTCCCTGCCCGCGGGCGTTGTACTCACCCGGGACCTTGTAGATGAGGATCTTGTCGACCTGCGTCCAGTCGCGGCCGAGGCTGGCCTGGAGCGCCCGGAGCGTCTCGAAGTCGTCTGACGCCTTGTTCCCGCCGATGCAGTCAGGGTCGGAGGCGACGCGGTTGTCGAGGTCGGACGGTGGGATACAGGCGGTGGCGGTGACACGGGCGGCCGTACGCACGCCGTTGGCGAGGGTCTGGCCCTTGTTGAGGAACAGGCCGTACTCCCACGCGCCAAAGCCGATGAGGAGCAGGAGCAGGGCGCCGATGGCGAACTCGACGGCGGCGATGCCGTGTTCGTCGGCGCGGGCGCGCGAGCGTGTCAGGTGCACCGTTCGGCGGTGCCGGTTTGCGGGCGCGGCACAACGCTCGGTGGCGTCGCTGGCCGCCGCTGCCGCGAAGGAGAGCGATGACTCCGCGTGTGCACCTGGTCGTTCCATTCCTCGTTCATCGGCAACGGATCCGTCCTGCTGAACGGGTCGAACGACTCATTCCGACCACGCAGGGTGGTCGAAATGCGGGTCGCTGAGCCCACCGTCCGTTCGTAAGCTGCGGTGCGGTGCCGGAGCTGATCGAAGTCGAGATCTACCGGCGGACGGCCTCTCTAGTTCTCGGCCGCCGGATCTCATCGGTTGAGGTGGTTGATCCGTTCGGACTACGCCACGACCCCGTCGGCCGGGGTGCCGCTGACGTCGCCGCGACCATCATCGGCACCACTGTCCTCGCCGTTCGACGCCACGGCAAGCTGTTGCTCGTCGACCTCGGCCGCGGTTCCGTGCCGGACGTGGTTCTCGGGTTGCGCTTCGGTATGACCGGTCGTCTGCTGGTCGACGGCCGCGCCGACATCGACGGGCTCCTGTACTCGAGTGATCGGGATGATCCCGCCTGGGATCGGTTCCGGGTCCGCTTCGCCGGTGGTGGAACGCTGGCTGTCCGTGATCCCCGACGCCTCGGCACGGTCGAGATCGATCCGGACGTGAGCGTGCTCGGCGTCGATGCAGCAGAGCTGACGGAAAACGACCTCCGCCGAGTGCTCGCGGGCTCTTCGGCGGCGGTCAAGGCAAGGCTCCTGGATCAGCACGCCGTGTGCGGGATCGGCAACCTCCTCGCCGACGAGATCTTGTGGCGGGCCGGGATCGCGCCTGGCGTCGCGGCGTCGGGGATCGGCACGGCGCGGGTCCGCCGACTTCATGCGGCAGTGCACGAGACGCTCACCGAGCTCACCGAGCGTGGTGGATCGCACCTGGGCGACGTGATGGAGGCCCGGCGACCGGGCGGGGCCTGCCCCCGCGACGGTTCGCCCATGCGAGTCGCCACGATCGGCGGCCGCACCACCTGGTGGTGCCCCAAACACCAACGCTGACCTGTCACTGGGAGAGAGGTTGCCCCTCCGCTTCTTTGGCGCTGCGCCGCTCGCTTCGCTCGACTGCTCGCGACACGGGTGACCTGTCACTGGGAGAGAGGTTGCCCACATATATGGGGGCAGAACACCTCCCAAGGGCGCTCGGAGGTGTTCTGCCGCACGGACCCCATCACCAAATGCTCCGATAGCGCACCGACACGGCCGAGACTTGGCGCGTGCGATTTGTCCCTGCCCGCCGCGTCGGGGTGTTCGTGGCCGCGCTCGCGCTCCTCGCCGGTGCCTCAGCCTGCAGCGACAGCGCCCCGGACACGACGTCGACCACCGAACCGGCTCCGACCGCGACCGTGTCAGACGCGACGTCCCCGCCCGACAGCGTGCCCGCCTCGGTTTCGCCTCCGACCGCCGCGCAAGCCTCGACGACCGCAACGATTCCCGCGGCGGCGGAGCCGACGGACAGGACGCTCCACGTTCCCGCCGACTTCGCCACCGTCCAGTTGGCGGTGGACGCGGCACTGCCCGGGGACCTCGTCCTCATCGCACCCGGTGACTATCCCGAGGCCGTGACCGTTCGCACGCCGTCGATCGTGATCCGGGGCGAGGAACGGAACGCGGTGATCCTCGACGGCGGCGACACCCTCGAGAACGGCATACTCGTGGCGGCCGACAACGTCGCCGTGGAGAACCTCACTGTTCGCCGCTTCGCCGTGAACGGTCTGCTCTTCACGAAGGCGTACGACGACAACGTCGACAACCCCGCCGACCATCAGGTCCTGCAGGGGTACCGTGCCTCCTACGTCACTGCGGCGAACAACGGGCTCTACGGCATCTACGCGTTCTTCGCCCGGGGTGGCGTCATCGAGCACAGCTACGCGAGCGGGCACTCCGACTCGGGGTTCTACGTGGGACAGTGCAAACCGTGCGATGCCGTCCTGCGTAACAACACGGCCGAGCTCAATGCCGTCGGCTACGAGGGCACCAACGCAAGCGGGAATCTTTTCGTCCTCAGCTCGATCTGGAGACGCAACCGGGTCGGGGTGACTCCGAACTCGCAGGACATGGAACGACTCGCGCCACAGGGGGATACCGTCATCGCCGGGAACCTCGTGGAGGACAACCAGGATCCCGGCGCACCGTCGGCGGCGCAGGGAGGATCGGGTCTCGGCATTGCCGTGGGCGGGGGTGAGCGCAATCGGATGCTGCGCAATCTCGTGCGCGGCAACGTGAACGCGGGCATCGTCGTGACGGATCTCGCCGGCTACCAGCCGTCGTCGAACGAGGTGCGGGAGAACGTGCTGACCGGGAACGGAGTGGACCTTGCGCTCTACGCCTCCGACGGAAGAACGTCGGTGCCCGCTCGCTCCAACTGCTTCGCCGGAAATCAGTTCCGGTCCTCGCTGCCACCGTCGATCGAAACCGTGCTCGGCTGTCCCACGACCGGTCCCGGCGCTGCGACCGCTGACATTTCGTCAGGTCCGCTGCGGCTTCAGCCCGGCGCACCGAATGTCGACTATCGGACAGTGCCTCTTCCGTCAGTGCAGCCGTCGATGCCCGACGCCCTGTCTGCCCGCCGGACGCCTGCTTCGGCCGCAGTCCCGATCGTTGACCTGTCCACGATCACCGTTCCGTCATGAGGCGCTCGACGGCCTATCGGCGATCCGGAACGACGTTGCTCGCGGTGGCTGTCGTCCTCGCCGGCTGTGGTGGCAGCGACCCGTCTGGTCCGCGCGCCGACTCAACAGCCCCGACCGCGATCGGCCCGAAGGTTCCGACGGGAGGGCTGACGACCGTCGACCCACGTGTCGATGACCGGGCACGCCTCACGACGGCCCAGGCCCTCACGCTGTCGCGGATGCTGTTGAGGAACGAACAAGCGAAGGGTGCGGTCGCCGACGTGTTCGTTCCGTTCGGGCCGGCGGCAACGTTCACGCTGCGCGGAACCGTCGACTGGTCCGGGGACCAGGGCTCGTTCGTCCTGTCCACGAAGCGCTCCGACGGCGTTGCCGTCCCCGACAGCCGGGTCATCTGGGACCGGGGCTCGCTTTTCACCGAGGTCGTCGGTCTGGAGAGGGCGATGGAGGCGAAAGGACGTACGGGCGTGACCTTCGTGCAGCGCGCCCTGAACCCGCAGGGGGTCTCCCTCGACCAACTCGTCGCGTTCGTTGGTTCCCTCGCCGTTGACCGGGCGGAGAACCCGATCCTGCTCCGCCAGGGCGACACAGCGTTTCTCGGGTCGAGGACATTCGACGGTGTCGCCCTTGACGGATATCGCTTCGGGAAGACCCGCTACTGGATTGATCCGGCCTCCGGCCTCGTCCGTCGGATCGAGGCGCGATTTGCCCGGTACGACGAACCGGTCGTGGTCACCCTCACCGACCAGGGCCCGCAGGAGATCGCGGTGCCGTCGGCCTCGGCAGTGGTCGACGGGACCACGATTCCCGATGTCCTGGCGACGCTCAACGCCCCCACTCCGTAGGGCCGACGACGCTCCTGTCTGAAGCGGGGCGACAGGTCCCGGCTGTAGCCAACGAGTCGGCCCGTCCTACGATGACGGGCATGGAGTTGACTTACCCCACCGATACCGACGTGTTCCGTTCCACCGTGAAGGAGTGGTTGGTCGAGAACCTGCCGTCGGGCTGGTTCGAACCTGGCTTCGAGATGTCGGCCGACCAGAAGAAGGAGTTCCAGTCGACCTGGACACGCAAGCTCTTCGGCGGCGGCTGGATCTGCGCGTCGTGGCC
>JANPFX010000044.1:0-41408 GCA_031423635.1 Acidimicrobiia bacterium
GATCTGGCTGCGCTCGATCTGACAGCTCACGACGATCCCTGTCGGCAGATGCGTCATTCGGACGGCCGAGTCGGTCGTGTTCACGTGCTGACCGCCGGCACCCGATGAGCGGAAGACATCGACGCGCAGGTCCTTGTCGTCGATCACAATCTTCGATGTGGCGTCTTCGATGACCGGCGCAACGGAAACACCCGCGAAGGACGTCTGGCGCCGCGCCTGGCCGTCGAACGGTGAGATTCGAACAAGACGGTGCACGCCCCGCTCCGCGGAGAGCAGTCCGTAGGCATACCGTCCCTTCACCAACACCGTCGCCGAATTGATCCCTGCCTCGTTGCCTTCGAGAACGGACTCGACTTCCGTGGACAGCCCGCGGACCTCGGCCCAGCGGAGGTACATCCGCAGCAACATCTCTGCCCAGTCCTGCGCGTCGACACCGCCGGCGCCGGAGTGCACCTCGAGGAGTGCATCACCCTCGTCGTATTCACCGGTGAACAGGCTGCGAAGTTCGAGGGTGTGGGCAATCCGGTCAGCGTTGGCGACCGCCTCGAGCAACTCGGGTTCAAGGGACTCGTCGCCCTCGGCCAAGCCCAGCTCGAGCAGCGTCTCGGCGTCCTCCAGGTTGGCGCGCAGGCCGTGCAACGAGTTGAGGTCGTCGTTGATCGCCGCGAGGTCGGCCCCGAGCGTCCGAGCCTTGGACGGATCGTTCGTCCAGATATCGGCATCCGACAACTCCTGTTCGATGCGTTCTTTCTCGACCACGAGTTGCGGTCCGCGCAGGTAGCTTTCCGCCTCGGCGAGACGGGTCCGCAACGACGCAACTTCTTCACGACGCTCCGACAGAGCCATACGTACACGTACCTTTCACAACCGAAGACGACAACACAACGCGGACCTCGATGAACGAGGCGGCCGGTCTACTTCCCGTGGCAGTTCTTGAACTTCTTGCCGCTGCCGCAGAAGCAGGGATCGTTGCGGCCGATGCGATCCTGCTCGGACTTCACGATCGGCTTCTGGGGTTCCGGCTCCGCTTCCGGAACCCGCTGCACGAAGCTCTCTCCGTCATCGTCAGCATCGGGTACGGCTGCGGTGGCCGCGAACATGGCGCCGACGTCCATCCCGAACCCGCCGATCGAGCCTTCATCGGCCGAGGACAGCTGCAGATCGCGGATCTCCGGGGAGTGAGCATCCAGCGTTGACACGTCGGCGTGCATGGCATAGCGGACGAAGTCGTCGTCGATCGCATTGACCATGCTCGAGAACATGTCGAAACCCTCGCGTTGCCATTCGACGAGGGGATCCTTCTGCCCCATGGCGCGGAGGTTGATGCCCTCCTGGAGGTAGTCCATCTCCGAGAGGTGTTCACGCCAGCGCTGATCGACGATGCCCAGCAGCACGTTTCGCTCGACCTCGCGTACCGTGTCCGCACCGAGCTCAGCCTCGCGTGCCTCGTACTTCTCGACGGCTTCGGCCACGAAGCTCTCCACGAGCATCGTCTTGCTCCGAGCCGCCTTCAGGTCCGCCACGGTGAAATCGGTCGGGTAGTAACCCTGCACCGCGACCAACAGCGAGTCGACGTCCCAGGCCTCGGCGAAGTCACCTTCACAGTGCTCGGCGACGATGTCGGACATCGCTTCTTCGAGGTCCATCATCAACTGATCGCGGAGGTCGCCACCGGAGAGGATCTGTTCGCGCTTGGCGTAGATGACCTTGCGCTGTTCGTTCATCACCTCGTCGTACTTGAGTACGTTCTTCCGGATCTCGGCGTTGCGCGCTTCGACAGTGTTCTGCGCCCGCTCGATGGCCTTGGTCACCATCTTCGCCTCGATCGGCACGTCGTCGGGCAGTGCCCGGCCCATCACCCAGTTCATCGCCCCCGTGGCGAACAGGCGCATCAGATCGTCCTCGAGCGAGAGGTAGAACCGGCTCTCTCCAGGGTCGCCCTGACGACCGGCGCGCCCGCGAAGCTGGTTGTCGATACGACGACTCTCGTGGCGCTCGGTCGCGAGCACGTAGAGCCCTCCCAACGAGCGGACCGCGTCGCCATCGGCCCGACAGGACCCCTCGTAGCGCGGACGTGCTTCGTTGAAAATATCGCGAGCCTTCGCCAATGCCTCCTTGGCCTCGGGCTGAGCCTCCAACGCCTCGACGATGGCCGGGTCATCCGTGTCGAGATCCAGCAGATCGGGGTTGATGCCGGCCTGGGCGACTTCACGCCGGGCGAGTCCCTCGGGATTGCCGCCAAGGAGGATGTCGACGCCGCGGCCGGCCATGTTCGTGGCGACCGTGACGCCGCCGGAGCGGCCGGCCTGGGCGACGATCTCGGCTTCCGACGTGTGGAACTTCGCGTTCAGCACGGCGTGGGGGATACGGCGTTCGGCCAGCAGATGGGAGACCAGCTCGCTCTTCTCCACCGAAACCGTGCCGACGAGCACCGGCTGGCCCTTCTCGTGCCGCTCGGCGATGTCCTCGACAACGGCCGCGAACTTCGACTTCTCCGACTTGTAGATGAGGTCGGGCTCGTCGAGGCGGACCATCGGCCGATGCGTCGGAATCGGCACGACGGAGAGGTTGTACGTCGAGGCGAACTCTCCGGCCTCGGTCTCGGCGGTGCCGGTCATGCCTGCGAGCTTCTCGTAGAGGCGGAAGTAGTTCTGGAGGGTGGTGGTCGCGAGGGTTTGATTCTCTTCCTTGATCTTCACCCGCTCTTTCGCCTCGACCGCCTGATGGAGGCCCTCGGACCAGCGGCGGCCCTCGAGGATGCGGCCGGTGAACTCGTCGACGATCTTCACCTCGCCGTCGGCGACGAGGTAATCGACGTCTCGCTTGAACAACTCCTTGGCGCGCAGCGCGGCGCTGAGATGGTGGACGAAGTTGGCCGACGGATCGTCGTAGATGTTCTCCACGCCGAGGGCGGCCTCGACCTTGTCGATGCCGGCCTCGGTCGGTGAGATCTGCTTCTTCTCCTCGTCGACGTCGTAGTCGACACCGCGCGTCAGCGATCTGACGATCGAGGCGAACTGCACGTAGAGCTTCGCAGCGTCGGCGAGACGGCCGCTGATGATGTGCGGCGTGCGCGCCTCGTCGAGGAGGATCGAGTCGACCTCGTCGACGATCGCGTAGTAGTGCTCTCGCTGCACGCGTTCGGCCATCGACATCGACATGTTGTCGCGCAGGAAGTCGAAGCCGAGCTCGGAGTTCGTGCTGTAGGTGACGTCCGAGCCGTAGGCCAGGCGCTTGGCTTCGGGGTCGGACACCTCAGCGCTGACCAGGCCGACGCTGACGCCGAGGAAGCGGTGGATCTGACCCATCCAATCGGAGTCACGCTTTGCCAGGTAGTCGTTCACGGTGACCACGTGCACACCACGCCCGGTCAGACCATTGAGATAGACGGGAAGCGTCGAGACCAGGGTCTTGCCCTCGCCTGTCTTCATTTCCGCGATCCACCCGAAGTGGAGCGCCGCCCCGCCCATGAGCTGGACGTCATAGTGACGCTGCCCGATCACCCGATTGGCACCCTCGCGGACAACGGCGAAGGCCTCGATCAGAAGGTCGTCGAGCGCCTCACCCCGTGCCAGACGCTCGCGGAACTCGACCGTCTTCGCCTGGAGTCCCGAGTCGCTGAGCTCGCGCAACGAAGACTCGAGGGCGTTGATGTCCGGCACGAGCGCCTGGAGCGCTCGCACCTTCTTGCCCTCACCGGCGCGCAGGACTTTGCGGAATATCGACATAGTGCGAACATCTTACCGGCGGGGGTCGCGTCGCCGACCGCTTCACCGGTCCGATGGGATCAGCGGGAGATGATCGCGGGGACCGACCCCGCCGGCGTGGCGGCACCACCGATGAAGATCTGGCTCGGCACCAAGGGAACGCCGTCGACCGATCCCTCGATACTGAACGACGTCGCACAGGGCGACACGATGTCGAACGAGTCGCCGGCTGCATTCACGCGAAGGTTGAACGTGACCTGCTGGCCCGAGCCTTTGACGACATCTCGTCGCTCCACCGCGCCCGAGCGCGCCGTGACCGGGGCGTTCGCAACGACGCGACCCTCGAACTGGCGGGGCGCCCCCGGATCGGTTTCGAACGACAATCGCAGGACCCCCTTCTCGATCCATGCGTAGATACCGCTCGGGCCACGGCGGGTGCCCGGACGACCGGACACCCCAACCGGCCACGGGGTGCTCGGACAGGATGTGGCGACCACTGCCGACGCGGCCGGCTGGCCGGTTGACGCAGCCGTCGAGGCGACGACGCTCGTCGTCGGCGAGGCCGACCCCCGCTGAATCGTTCCCGGGATCGAGGCCGGATTGGTCGCCCCCGGTCCGAAGAACAGCTGCTGTGGCGTCATGGACTGACCGTCGATCTCGCCCTTGACCGAGATCACCGACGCACACGGTGATTCGACCGCCACGCCGTCGAGACCGCCGAAGTTCGAGAAACGGAGGCGCACCGACTGGGACCGGATCTCGACGATGTCGCTCTTGCCTTCAGTCCCGACCGGCTTACCGGTGATCGGGGCATCGAACGTGACAACGGCGGCGAAGGTGGTGGGAGCGCCCCGGTCATTGGTCGCTCCGATCCGCCACACACCTCGCTCCTGCCAGATGTAGAGGCCGGTGGTGCCTCCTGCCACGAAACTCGGAGCGCGGCCGGCGAATGCCGCCCAACCCGACGAGGCGTCGCACTTCGCCGTCTTCTTCGCGGCAGCGCCAGCGGGAACGGCGCCCGGAACGACGAGCGCGATCAGGAGGACTGCCGCAGCGGCAATCAAGCGGAGCGGTCGGCGGCGGAAGCGAGATGGCGACGAGGAGTTCATGGGGTTCGCAGTGGACGGGGGCGGGAAGTGCAACCACCATGCCGACGCGCCCGTCATCGTCGCAAGACGACACCGACCAACGCAAGCAGGGGCCCGGAAAACCGGACCCCTGCATCATGGCCGCCAGGCATGGGCCAGACGTTGCTTCCATGTCATCAGAATGTGATGGACGGCAGAAGGTGATGGAACGGGAAACCGGGCATCAGGACCGACGCGCCGCAATTGTGCGACCCCGTTGACGGTCGCCGAACGCTCCCTACGCCGCGTCGATGAGCCCGAGGTGGCCGTCCTCCCGGCGGTACAGCACTGCGGCCAGGCCCGTTTCGGCGTTGGTGAACAAGAAGAAGTCGTGCTGGAGCAGGTCGAGCTTCAAGGCCGCCTCGTCCGGGGTCATCGGCTCCATGACGAACTGCTTCTTGCGGACGATGCGCGCCACCGTGTCGTCGACCTCGGCGGACGGATCGGCCGGCGCAAGGTCGAGCACCGCGGTTGACCCCTTCGGCACTTTCACGCCGTTCACCTTGGCGACGCCGTTGTGATGCGAATGGCTGTGATGACGGGTGACCACCCGTCCTTTGAGCTTCGTGAGCTGATGGGCCAGCTTGTCGATGACCAGGTCCAATGCCGCAAACGAATCCGACGATGTCGCCTTTGCCCGGACGTAGTGGCCGTGACCGAAGAGCACGACCTCACACCCCTCGTGGGCGGCGATGCGTTTGTTCTTCTCCTCGAAGAACGTGACGTCGGCGTGATCCATCCCCTCGAGATACTTCGTCAGACGGGAGATCTTCTCGCTGGTGACCGACTTCAAACGGTCGGTGAGAACGAGATTGCGACTCTTGAACGTGATCTGCACAGCGGTTCCTCCTGGGAGTTCGATTCAGGGTGATTCGTGTGGTGGCGGCTTCGCGGCGGCAGTTCGGGCAGACGGTCCGGACCCTCCGGACACGCCCGGGAACCGGTCGTTGGCCGACCCTACACCGCGCCTCCCGGAAAGACGCCACTTTCCCGAATGGAGTTCATTGCTGAAGCGGCGTTCAACTCCCGCCGGGCGAAGCACACCCCGATCACCGCCCCGACCCCGACCTCGCGCAGTGCCACCGCGGCTCGCGACATCGTGATGCCGGTCGTGACAACGTCGTCCACCAGCAACACCACCTCGCTGCCACGGGGCGGCCTCGCTTCGAATCGCAACGCGGCGCGCTCGTGCGCGGTCCGGCCGGCCTGCGGACCTCCGTGGCGATCGAGCAGTTCAGCGACAGGCAGGCCGTGGCGGCGTGCGTACGAGCGCGCCAGCCGCTCGGCCGGGTCGTATCCGCGGGACCGGCGGTGCGCTCGAGAACCCGTGGCCCACGTGACCACGCACGATTTCGTGAGGGCCTCGAACCCGGGCTCCGGCAGCGACCTCCCGATGGTGTCGAGCCAGCCGTGGGCCGGGGTCGCCTTCGCTGCCAGCACGAGGTGGGCGACGGCGCCGTCGTAGGCGTAGCGACACCGCAACGCGTCGAGGCCATCGGGAACGGCGGTGTTGACCGACCGGGGAAAGGACGCCCAGCACGGTTCGCAGACGCCTGCGCAACGCGATGCGCAGGATGGACAGCTCATCGGAAGCACCCGTCGCCACATGCGACGATCATGGCGCCGGGGTACGACAGCGGTGCGGTTGCGCCCGGAGCGCCGCCGCTCAGCCGGCGAACGTCGGCGTGAGGCCCAAGCCGGCAAGACGTTCCTGCTCGGCCGCGTCCACGCTTCGGGCCTCGTCGATCAGCAGCACCGGGATGCCCTCGACAACGCTGTACACCCGGGCGAGGCGTGGGTTGTAGAGGATCTCGACGCCGCCGTCGATCCCGTAGAGCAGGGGCCCCTTGTCTTCCGGACAGGCGAGGATGTCGAGGAGTTTCTGAGCGAGAGCCACGCACCGATGCTACGGGTCGCGCACCTCAACGAAGTGCGCGACCCGAATCGTCCGGACTCAGTAGCGGTGTGGTCCGCTCTGCTCGATCGTCACCGCAGCGGAGCCGACCACTCAGTACCGGTAGTGGTCCGACTTGAACGGGCCCGAGGGATTCACGCCGAGATACTCCGCCTGCTCGTCGTTGAGCTTGGTCAGCCGAACGCCGAGCGCATCGAGGTGGTAGCGGGCCACCTTCTCGTCGAGGGCCTTCGGGAGAACGTAGACGCCGACCGGGTAGTTCTCGGTGTGGTTGAACAGCTCGACCTGGGCCAGCACCTGGTTCGAGAACGAGCACGACATCACGAAGCTCGGATGGCCGGTGGCGCAACCCAGGTTCACGAGGCGGCCCTCGGCGAGGATGATCACCGAATGGCCGTCTTCGAACGTCCACAGGTCGGTCTGCGGCTTGAGCTCCATCCGGGTCACGCCGGGATAGCGGGACAGTCCCGCCATGTCGATCTCGTTGTCGAAGTGGCCGATGTTGCAGACGATGGCGTTGTGCTTCATCTGCGACATGTGCTCGGCGGTGATGATGTCGGCATTGCCCGTGGCGGTCACGAAGATGTCGGCGACGGCCAACGTGTCCTCGATCGGCACGACCTGGTAACCCTCCATCACGGCCTGCAGGGCGTTGATCGGATCGATCTCGGTGATGATCACCCGAGCACCCTGACCACGGAGCGACTGGGCCGAGCCCTTGCCGACATCGCCGTAGCCGCAGACGACCGCGGTCTTGCCGCCGATCATCACGTCGGTCGCCCGGTTGATGGCGTCGACGAGGGAGTGCCGACAGCCGTAGAGGTTGTCGAACTTCGACTTGGTGACGCAGTCGTTCACGTTGATCGCCGGAATCCTCAGCTCGCCGCGTTCGTGCATCTGGTAAAGGCGGTGAACACCCGTGGTCGTCTCCTCGGTGACGCCCTTGACGCCTTCGAGCATCTTCGTCCACTTCGTCGGATCCTCTTTCATCGTGCGCGACAGCAGGCGCAAGATGATGGAGAACTCGGCGCTCGACGCCTCGCCGGCATCGGGTACCGCGCCCTGCATTTCGTACTGGGCTCCCTTGTGCATCACGAGGGTGGCGTCGCCGCCATCGTCGAGGATCATGTTCGGGCCGGTGTTTCCATCAGCATCGGGCGGCCAGGACATCATCTGCTCGGTGCACCACCAGTACTCCTCCAGCGACTCGCCCTTCCAGGCGAAGACCGGCACCCCGGCCGGCGCGTCGGCAGAGCCCTGTGGGCCCACGGCGATGGCCGCGGCGGCATGGTCCTGGGTCGAGAAGATGTTGCAGCTCGCCCAGCGCACCTCGGCGCCGAGCTCCACCAGCGTCTCGATCAGGACGGCGGTCTGGACGGTCATGTGGAGCGACCCGCTGATGCGGGCGCCCTTCAGCGGCTTGGACGGCCCGAGCTCACGGCGGATCGCCCGGAGGCCCGGCATCTCGTGTTCGGCCAAGTGGATCTCGCGTCGTCCGAACGGTGCGAGCGAGAGATCGGCGACCTTGTAGTCGCGGTCGGTCAGTGTGGGCATGGAAATCGGCTCCTTCGATGAGCGGGTGGGCGCCGCTCGGGGAGAGGGCACCGCAGACGGAAAGAGTCGGCCCCGAACACGGGATGACAGCGCAGGAACGCCCGACGAGAGGCCACCACTCTACCGGCACGACCGTCGGGTGGAGCGCCTCCGCGACGAAGGATGGTCCATCCGCCCGAACCGGTCACGCTTTGACGGACGCCAGTCCCATGATCAGCGAGAGGACGTCGGCCACGTGCGGACCCACCTCGCCGCTGGTCGGCGCCTCGAGATTGAGGCGCAGGAGCGGTTCGGTGTTCGACGCCCGAAGGTTGAACCACCACGAGCCCATGTCGACCGTCAAACCGTCGAGGTGATCGATCGACGTCGCCCGTGCCGCGTAGGCGGTCTGGACCCGTTCGATCACGAGCTGAGGGTTGGCCACCTTGGTGTTGATCTCACCCGAACCGGAATAGCGCTCGAACGGCGCCCGGACCTGGCTGAGCGCCGCTCCCCCCTCGGCCGTCGAGAGCAGTTCCAGCACGTGCAGTGCAGCGATGATCCCCGAGTCGGCGCGCCAGTTGTCCCGGAAGTAGTAGTGAGCCGAATGCTCTCCGCCGAAGACGGCGTCGGTCTCCGCCATGAGCGCTTTGATGAAGCTGTGCCCGACCCGGGTCCGGATCGGCACACCACCGCACTCCGACACGACCTCGGGAACCGCCTTCGAACAGATGCAGTTGTACAACACCGTTGCGCCCGGATTCTTGGACAGGACGGCGGCGGCCACCATCGCCGTGGTCGTCGAGCCGGAGATCGGTTGCCCCCGCTCGTCGACGAGGAACACCCGGTCGGCATCCCCATCGAAGGCCAGACCGATGTCCGAATGCGACGCGAGCACAGCAGCCTGCAGATCACGCAGGTTCTCCAACTGGATCGGATCGGCCGGGTGGTTCGGGAAGGTGCCGTCGAGCTCGGGGAAGAGGATCTCGAACGTGACCGGGAGGCGCTTGAGCACAGCAGGTGCCACGAGGCCGCCCATGCCGTTGGCGGTGTCGGCGACGATTTTCAGGCCGGGGCGGATCTTCGACACGTCGATGAACGACAGGGCGTGATCGACGAACGCATCGAGCATGTCCTCGTTCCGGGCCGTGCCGGGCGACGTTGAAGCACCAAAGGCTGCACGGCCCATGGCGAGATCCGAGGCCAGGTCACGGATCTCGCGGAGACCGGAATCGTCACCGATCGGCTTGGCCGCCGAGAGACACATCTTGATCCCGTTGTAGGCGGCCGGGTTGTGCGACGCGGTGAACATCGCTCCCGGCAGACCGAGGCGTCCGCTGGCGAAGTACATCACGTCGGTCGATGCCAGCCCGACATCGACGACCGACACCCCTTCGCCGGTCGCCCCTTCGATGAACGCCGCGACGAGCTCTACGCCGGATGGTCGCATGTCGCGCGCCACAACGACTTCCGACACGCCCTCCGCTGCTGCGACGAAGCGGGCGAAGGCCGCCCCTATTGCCCTGGCCAGCGGGGCGTCGAGCTGTTCACCGACCAGTCCGCGCACGTCATAGGCCTTGAAGATCGCGTGCAGACGCTCCTCAGGTGAGCCGACCGGCAGCGGGACGCCACCCGGGACCACTCCGCTGTTTGATTCCACGCTCACTCGATCTCCGTTCGAAACGACCCGTCCGCCCAGACCGGGACGACGGAACGATAGCCGTGAACCCGATCACCACCGCCCGGAATCGGCAGCGCGAGAGGCGCTTGGTCGCAGACCGCAGGGTTTAGCCTGAGGAGATGATTGCCGAGGCTGACCCTCGCGCCCTGATCGACACCGAAACGGGCCTTGCCCCGGCAGACGACGTTGACATGGCCCTCCAGAGAACCGACCACGGCGGGGCCACGAGCCCTTCGGCGTCGACCGGCACGGGCGGACGCCAGCAACTCCCTCGGCCGGCGATCTCCGTACCGGGCGACACCCTCGGACGGCTCACGTTCGCCGTCCTCGCCGCCGGAACACTGCTCATGGCGTGGAAGCTGCACATGTTCAAGCTGCCATCGCAGATCTCCACCGATCGGGCACTGGCCCTCGGCAAGCCGGCACCTCGGGCGTCGCTCCTCCGGAGCGTGTTCGACTGGGTCACGCCATGGCGCTGGGGCCGGGGCGACATGCTGAAGAACTCACTCGCCACCGGCGGAGATATGGGCGCCCACGTCTGGTCGTCGGACTACTTCCGTCGAGCGCTGCTCCCCAAGGGCCGCCTGACCGGATGGTCGAACGACTGGTTCGGTGGGTTTCCCGTGCTCAACTTCTACTTCCCGCTTCCGACCATCGTCATCGGCTTCCTGGGACTCATCATCCCGGCGAACATTGCGTTCAAGATCGTCACGGCGCTTGGACTCCTCGCCCTTCCGACCACGGCCTGGGCGTCGGGACGGATCGCCCAACTCCCCCGACCGATTCCTCTCATGCTCGGTCTCGCCGCGTTCCCTTTCGTGTTCTCGCGTCACTTCGACCTCTTCATCTACGGAGGGAACCTCGGCTCGACGATGGCCGGAGAGTTCTCCTTCGCGCTCAGCATCGCCCTCGGCGTGCTGTTCCTCGGACTCTTCACGCGGGTACTCAAGACCGGTGAGTACCGCGGCCGTGCGGCGGTGACGCTGGCCGCCACCGGACTCTGCCACCTTCTCCCGACCATCTGGGTGCTCTGCGTCAGCGTGCTGCTCATCGCTGCGCATCTGCGGCCGGACCGCATGCGGATCCGATCGGCCGGCGTACTCCTGAGCGCGGTGGGTGGAGCCACCGTCGCCGGAGCACTGGTCTGGGTAACTGTCGATCACAAGTACGGCCTGGCACTCGTCGGCGGGTCCTTCTTCGCACTGGCCCTGTACGACCTCTTCCGAGACACGTTCGGGGCGCGCCAACTCCGAGACGCGATCCTGGTACTGGGCAGTGGGGGCGCTCTCGCCGGGTTCTGGCTCATCCCCTTCGCCCACAACCTCCCGTACACCAATGACATGGGGTGGGAGAAGATGCGCCTGTACGAGCAGAATCTGTTCCCGTTCTGGGGTCCGAAGCCCTACGCCGATTCCCAGATCATCGCCGTCGCCATGATTCTCGCCGCGGTCGGCGCCCTCTCCGCGGTCGTCTCCCTTATGCGCGCCATCGCCGTGTCCTGTGAGGAACGGACCGGTGTCCCGGCACCGACCCTTGTGGGCGTATCGCTTCTGGCTGCGGCGATCGGGCTCGCCATGGGCCTCGCCAAGGGCGACTCGTGGTTCGGTCTCATGCTCGGTGGAGCGCTGTTTGCGCTCACCTTCATCGCGGCGATCGTGTACGACCGGGCGCCGAACGGGCGCATCGGGACATCGACCGGAGCCGTCCTCGCATCGGCGCTTGTCACGGCCGGCATCCTTCTCCGATTCGGCGCCAGTCCGGGACACCTGATCGTCGCCGCAGGTGCGTGGGCCTTCGCCACGCTTGTGCTCGCCGGCATGCGCGGTCTCGAGTACGAACGCGTCGGCGTGGCGCTCGCCCTCACGGCCGGCGTGTGCGTGTCGTTCTTCGTCCAGACGCCGCAGTTCCGTCTCTGGAACGCCCGCGCCCTTCCCTTCTGGTTCCTCACCATCTATCTGCTCGCCGCGCATGGCGCCTACCGGGGAGCGAAGGCGATCGGCGGCGCTGTCCGTCACCTCGCCGAGCCCCGGACCGAGATGAAGCGAGCACCCATCTACGGCTCGCTCGCCGCCACGCTGACCGTGTTTGTCGGTGTCGGCCTGCCGCTCAACCTCGTCCCGAACAGGCTGCCGATTCCGAAGGTCAAGAAGGGGCTCGTCGGGGTGCAGCTCGCCCGACAGAGCACCGACTCGAACTTCTCACCGGGATGGGCGCTGTACAACTACCGCGGCTACCAGGGTGCCGCCGGGTGGAACGACTACAAGGCCCTGATGGACAAGGCGAAGGAGGTGGGCGCGACGAACGGCTGCGGTCGGGTGCTGTACGAGTACGAGGATGCCAAGCTCGGCTCGTTCGGAACCACGCTCTCGCCGATGCTGCTGCCCTACTGGACGAAGGGATGTCTCCAGTCTTTCGAGGGCGTCTATTTCGAGTCGTCCGCCACGATGGCATGGCACTGGATGACCAGCGCACTCGTCACCACACCGCTGACCAACAACACCGACGGGTCGAAGAAGTACTCGGGCCCCTCCAACCCCCAGCGCGACCTTCCGTACCCGACGTACGACCTCGTTCGCGGCGTCGAGAAGATGAAGGCTTCGGGCGTCCGGTACTACTTGTCGATCACCGATGCTTCGCGCGCTGCTGCCGAGGGCATGCCCGACAAGTTCCGCAAGGTCGGCGAGGTCGGCAAGTGCTTCGCTCCCGGAGTCACACCGCCGGCCGACAACGACGGGAAGTCGTGCTTCACCTTCTTCGAGGTCACCGGCTCGGCGCTCGTGAGCTCGCTCACGGAGGAACCGCAGGTCGTCACGGGAATCGATCAGGACCAGTACGGCGGCTGGCTCGACCTCGAGATCGAGTGGTACACGAACCCGACCCCGTACCCGGCGACGATCGCCTGGCGCGGCCCGAAGGAGTGGCCCCGGTTCTCGGCCAAGGTCGACAAACCGAAGGTGAGTCCCGGGAAAGACGCTGCCGGCAAGGACCTCCCGGCGCTGCCGATCCGCACCTTCGGCGCAGGCGTCACCACCAAGGGCATCGCCCCGCGCAAACCAATCACGCCGGTCAACGTCTCCGACATCGCTCTGACCAACACCGATCTGAAGTTCACCGTCGATCGGGTCGGCGTGCCCGTCCTCGTGAAGGTGTCCTACTTCCCGAACTGGACTGCATCGGGAGCGAAGGGACCATATCGGGTCATGCCGAACTTCATGGTCGTCATCCCCACCGAGAAGAATGTGCACTTACATTACGGGTACTCGGGAGCCGACAAGCTGGGCTACCTGGCGTCATTCGCCGGGATCGGCATGCTCGGCCTGCTCCACTGGACACGACGCCGACCGCTCATCGACGAGCCGGCGCGAGCCCGGAATTCGTCGCTCTTCGGCGGGGGAACTGAGGGCCCCGACACCGACACGCTTGACCACCCCGATGAGACGTCAGACGTCGAAGCGGATGCGATCGCGGCCGACGTCGAAATGATCGGGGCGGTGGATCTGCCCGAACCGGAGTCCCCCTCGACGAAAACGTGAGCGTGCGGTCCACGCTGACGCAAAGGTCGACCGGATTCTTCGTCCGACATCACCAGGCCATCGTCGTGGCCACCCTTTGCGTGATCCTGGCCGTCGGTCTGCGCCTCGATCGGGTGCTGCTCGACACCTTCCCGACCGGAGGCGACAATGGTGGGCATCTTGGCATGCCCGCATACGTTCGACGGGTGCTCGCTCCGCAGTGGCGCATCACCGGGTGGTCGAACGACTGGTTCGCCGGAGTCCCGATCCTCGCCCTCTACTTCCCGCTGCCGGCGTGGCTGATCATCGCGCTCGACACGATCCTGCCGTACAGCATCGCCTACAAGCTCGTGACAATCGCGGGAACCGTTCTGCTCCCCTGGGCGGCGTGGCGCCTCGGACGCAAGGCGTCACTCCCGTCGCCTGCGCCGATGTACCTGGCCATGGCGACGCTGCCATTTCTCCTCAATCGTTCCTACCGGATCCTCGGCGGAAACGTGCTGTCGACCATGGCGGGCGAGTTCTCGTTCTCGCTCAGCCTGCTGTTCTGCGTGCTCTTCCTCGGCAGCATGCTCGACGTGATCCGACTCGGTCGCCATCGGACGCCTGCCGCCCTTCTCCTCGCCGCGACCGGACTCAGCCACATCGTGCCCACCATGCTGGCCGTGGTCGGCGCCGGGACACTCCTCCTCTGCTACTCCGAGCACGGGCGCCGCCGCGAGCAGACCGTGAACACACTCCTTGTCGGCGCGGTCGGCGGACTTCTCGCCGCATTCTGGGTCATCCCGTTCGCATCGCTGCTTCCGTACACGAACTCCATGGACTACGAGCGCAACACGCTGTTCCGCACATCACTCTTCCCCTTCCTCCCTGGCAAACACACACTGCACGTGCTGTCCGACGGGGGCGCCCTCGTGGCCGGAGGATGTGCCTTCGCCGTCGTCGCGCTCGGCTGGGCTGTCGCCCGTCGCTCGCGGTTCGTCGCCGCGGTCGCTCTCATGGGAGCCGCCTCGGCAGTCGGCTTCCTCGCCTGGCCGACCGGAAGCATGTGGAACAACCGCCTGCTCCCCCTGTGGTTCTTCAGCATCTTCCTGCTCGCCGGAGTGGGTGGGGCCGCGCTGGTGCGTCGGTGGGCTGACCGGCCCGGGGTCACCGCAATGATTGGCGTCAGTGTCCTGTTCATCGCCCTCGCCCCGACCTTCGAAGCTCTCCCGGGTTGGTTTCCCCTTCCCGTGCACGGCAAGAACGGCTGGAGGTTCCAGCCGTTGCGGGAGAATCGGGACTATCGCAGTGCAGATCTACCGTTCGCCTGGGCCGCCACCAACGCAGAAGGCATGCAACGCAAGAAGGCGTGGCCCGAATACCACGCGCTGATCGAGACACTCCGGGAACTGCCCTGCGGACGTCTGTTCTGGGAGCGGGACAAGGGCTACGTGCGATTCGGGTCCTCGATGGCGATGATGGCCATTCCCTTCTTCACGAAGTCGTGCATCCAGTCGGTCGAGGGTCTGTACTTCGAGTCGACGCAGACCACCCCGTTCTCGTTCATCACCTCGTCGCTCGTCAGCGACGCTCCCTCCAACCCGCAGCGCGACCTTCGGTACGGAACGTTCGATCTGGATCGCGGCGTCGACCGGGTTCGCCGACTCGGCGCGCGCTACCTCATGGGGAGCTCCGACAAATTCAAGAACGCCGCTCGAACGCGAGCTGACCTTCGTGAGGTCGCTCGCTCCGGGAAGTTCACCGTCTACGAAGTCTCCGACAACGCCATTGTCGTGCCTCTGGCCGCAGAACCGGTCGTCGTACGCGGCGCCGCCGCCGGTCTCGATGGCGGTTTCCTCGACCTCGGTCTCGCCCAATGGGCTGACAGCATCACCTTCCCGGATACCTACGTCACCAGCGGCCCGGATTCCTGGCCACGCGCCGACCTCTCGGTTCGACGGACGCGCGCCCAAGGCAAACTCCGCGACACCCGCGGTACCGGCGTGACCCTTCGACCCACCCGACCATCGCCGTCACCGCCGCTTCCCGGCGTCGTCGTCGGCAACGTGAACCTGCAGCCGACCTCGCTCTCGTTCAGCGTGGACCGAACCGGTGTGCCGATGCTCGTCCGCATGTCGTGGGCGCCGGGTTGGAGGGTCGCGGGCGCAACCAGTGTCGCGCGGGCAACTCCGAACTTCTTTGTCGTGGTCCCGACGGAGAAGAACGTGCGCATCACCATGTCTCGCACGGCATCCGAGCACGCGGGAAACGCGCTGAGCGGCTTCGGCATCGTCGCTCTCGGCGCCCTCGCTGTCGCGGACCGTCGACGACGGCGGCGGCGGAACGAGTCACCCGGCAGCGTCACCTCCGACGCGCCACCGGAGAGCAGTGTTTCGGGAGATCTGCCCGCAGCGATGACTCACGCCGGCCCCCCGGCGGATGTCGACGTCATGGCCGCGGGCCTTGCGTCGGCCGACGCCCTCGTCGAGCCGACCGATCAACGAGACTGAGCTCGCCGCTCCCGGCGAAGAGCCAGCCACAACGTTCCCAGGCCGCGCATCGAACGGACGATGCGCGAAAGGATCGGCGTACGGGCTGGACGTGTCTCCTCGATCGTCACACCGATCTCGTCGGTCAGATACCCCGCCCGCTCCATCCGCAGAATCAATTCGGTGTCGAAGAGATCGGTGCCGAAGAGGCAGACCCGGCCGACCGCCTGTGCCGGTTCACGCCGCATCGCCTTCATACCGTGGGTGTCCGACACCCGTAGGCCGAAGCCGACCCGCAGCAGCGTGGAGAACACCCCGGTCACGATCTTGCGGGTCCAGTGGCGGCGGTCGTCGGCGCCGGCCCCCCGCTTCGACGCCACGATGAGGTCGGGCCCACCCGGGACCGACATCCTTCGCGATGCCTCGCGCAGGAACGCCAGGTCGTAGAGGTCGACGTCGAAGTTGACCACCAACTCGTTGGACGCAGCGAGCAAGCCATCCCGCAGCGCCAGGCCGTAATTCGCCGTAGGGATGGAGCGGGCCTCGACTTCGGGGAAGGTGCCGGCGAGCCGTTCGGCCACGGCGCGGGTGCCGTCCCTCGAGCCGTTCTCGACGACGATCACCTCGAATCGGCGCCCCTCGTCGCGAAGACCGGCCACCACGGAAGCCACCGCCGTTTCCAGGAACGCTTCCTCCTGGTAGGCCGGGAACACGACCGAGACCGATGCGGAGCTGGCAGCGGTCGCTGGGGGAGTCGGCTCGGGCACGGGCCGAAATCCTACGGTTCGCAGAGACCGCCCGTGCTCATCCGGATCACGGACCGGTTTGCGCACGGTTTCGAACGCGACCCCCGGTACGATTCTCCGGTGCTTTCCGGTCGACTACTCACTGCGCCGATCCGACGCTCAGCTGTTGCCGTGCTGCTGCTCGCCACGCTCGCGGCCGGATGCTCCTCGAGCGGCAGCACGAAGGACGCCAACGCTGGCAGCTCCGTTCCGACAGCGGACAGCATCGCCGCGACGACGCCGAACGCGCGGCCGAGCGTCACGACGGCCCCGCCCGAAGCAGGGCAGATCCCGCAGGACAGCGTCGTCGGCAGCATCATCGACACGCCTCCCGAAGTGCTCGCCGCCACCACGACTCCCACTGGGCTCCTCAACGACTACAAGCCAGCACCGTCGGACCGGTCGCTCGTTCTCACCGCCGCGGTGCCAAGCGTTGACGTCTACGACAGCGCAACGGCGACCACACCCACCCGGCAGCTCGCCAACCCGATCCCCTCGGGGTCCCCGCTCACCTTTCTCGTCGATGGGCTCACCTCCACCCGTTACAAGGTTCTTCTCCCGATCCGGCCGAACGGAAGCACCGGCTGGGTCAACCCGGCCCAGGTCACCGTGATGGCTCACCAGTACAAGGTCGTTGTCGAACTGAACAACCATCGCATCACCGTCACCAACGCCGGTCAGGTCATCATGCAGACGAAGATCGGCGTGGGCCGGGCGACCACGCCCACTCCCGGCGGCCGCTACTACATCAAGGAACTCATCCGCCCCTGTTACTCCGACGGCAAGGGTGGCACCTGCGTCCAGACCGACGACGGACCCTACGGACCGTACGCCTACGGTCTCAGCGGCTTCTCCCCGGTGCTGACCGACTACCGCGGCGGACGAGGGGAGATCGGAATCCACGGAACGAATGAGCCGGACAAGATCGGCACCGACGTGAGTCACGGCTGCATCCGCATGAACAACGATGAGATCCGCAAGCTCGCCAAGATCCTGCCGCTCGGCACGCCGGTGATCGTCGAGGCCTGAACAAGGATGTCGGGCGTTCACTCTGCGTGTTCGCCTTCCTGCTCCGGACCGTGAAAGGATGGTCCACACGGTCCGCCCGAAACCCTCAGCGGCGGTGGCCCCAGCAACCCCGGTGTCGCCGGCCTGCGGCATCGGAGCCGTCAATGCCGAAGCCGAATCTGCCGAAGGACACCAGCGTGAGCGACTCTCGACATCAGCCGTCCGTCCACCGTCGGGCGACCAGGCTTGGCGTTCTGAGCCTCGGTGTCCTGGCGTTCGGGGCGTTCCCGGCAGCCGTGGCCGCCTCGGCGGCGTCGCTGGTTCCGGCCACCACGGCCGTGCTGCCGGACGCCGCCGTCACCACTCCGCCTGCTCTCGCCACGCCGGCCTCGACCCCGCCGTCGTCGAGCGTCCCTGCAGCGTCGGCCTCGGAAGGCTGGAAGCCCCCGGTCGTCACCGTCGTCGCGGCGGCGAGAAACCGTCTGACGCCCGTCTACCAGACCGCCACCGCGACGAAGCCGTTCGCCAGTCTCGACAACCGGAAGAACTTCAGCGGCCGCCACGTGTTCCTCGTCCTCGCTCAGGAGGGCAACGCCTACAAGGTGCAGATTCCGATGCGGCCAAATGGGCGAACGGGCTACGTCAAGGCCGGCGACGTCACGCTTTACCAGCATGACTACGCGATGTTCGTGGACCTCTCCGAACACACCCTGATCGTCTACAAGGGCGGCAAGGAGATCCAACGAGAAGTGGTCGCCGTCGGTACGGCCAAGTACCCGACACCGACCGGCTCGTTCTTCCTGCGCGAACTGGCCAAGCCCGGTAACCCGCGGGGGGCGTACGGCCCCTGGGCATTCGGCCTCTCCGCCTACTCCAACGTGCTGCAGACGTTCGGGCGCGGCGACGGCCAGATCGGCATCCACGGCACCAACCAGCCGGGTGCCCTTGGCACGAACGCCAGCCACGGGTGCATCCGCATGAAGAACGCATCGATCACCAAGCTGGCCCAGACGCTCCCCCAGGGCGTCCCCATCGACATCGTTCCGTAACGCATCGTCGCGTGTTCCAAGAAGCACCAACCCACGCGAACGTCCCGGCGGTACTTCCTGCCGCACGGCGGGCAGCGGCGTAGAGAGTTCCGTGGCGTTTCGGTTGCCGCTGCTTGCGTCGAAGCGTTGCGGGCTGGCGGCTTGGGAGAGCCGGGGGGCCAGGGGCTGCGCCGCCCAACGTCGACACGCTTGCGGCGACCCGGCGGTACCCGTTCGGAATCGGAGCCGGGAACGACAAAGGCCCCGCCTTTCGGCGGGGCCTTCGTTCAGATCACACCCGATACCGGGTGATCACACCTGCAAGAGCTGGATCAGCCCGTGAAGGTCGGCTCGTCGATGACTTCCGGAGCCGGGGCCGGCGACGGGGCCGGTGCCGGAGCAGCGGTCGTGGCCGGAGCAGCGGTCGTGGTCGTCGCGACGACGTAGCTGTTCGTGATGATCACGTTGGCCCAGCACTCGTCGAATGCCGTGGTCGGGGACGGGCCACCGGGAGCGGCGCCGCTCGGAGCTCCGACCTGTGCACAGCCGGTGCCCTTGCGCTTGATGACCACGCGACCGTCAGTGGTGTTGTCACCGCTGTTGTCGGCGTACGACGGCGTGGCGCCATCGGACTTGGTCTCGGTGACAAGGCAGTTCGTGCCGGAGACGATGTTCTGGTACACCTTCGACTGACGATCCTTCAGCAAGAAGGTGTCCTTCGGGCCACCCTTGTCGCAGGAAACCGACACTTCGTAGGTGGCGATGTTGGTCTTCGGATCGCCGGTGACAACCTTCGACACGACGAGATCGCCGTAGGAAGCGTTGGTGACGGTGATCGTCTGTGCCATCGAGGTCAGACCCGACCGGTACGGAGGACCAGCGACGCCCGAAAGGGTGACGCCGGCAGTTGCCGTGGAGGAGGAGTACAGGGTGACGGGCATGCCGCCAGAGTTGGTCTCGATGACTTCACACACCGAATCGCCGGTCAGGCCGGGCAGATCGTTGTTGGTGAAGGTGCGGCTGGCGCCACCGGCGAGGCTGAACGCACCGGTGAAGGGCGGGACAGCTGCAGCGTTCGGGGCGACCGGCGCGCCGGCCGTGGTGCAGTTGATGGTCATCGGGTAGGCGAAGCCAGCCGTGGCTTCGTCGCCGAGGACGACCTTGCGAACGGTGATGACCGGGAAGGTCACGGTGATCTTGACGTCAGTCGACGAGAAGAACGCAAGTTCCGGCGTGTTGTGCGGGATGGCTCCGTTGGTCGCCGGGGCGCCCGGGGTCAGCGGGGACGTCGTCGAGGTGAGCGAGAAATCGCGGCCACCAACGGTGATGACGATCGACGGGGCGGTGACGTTTGCCGTGCCGGCCATGGTGGCCGTGACGATGCACGACGTGCCCGGCTGCGACAGAGCGGCGTTGCCGGCGCTGAGGCCGATGTTCGTGATGAACGCGCCCGAGGTCGGGGCGATCGTGGCGTTGCCGAAGACGGTGGGGGTCGTGACGAACGTGGCACCGGTGAAGAAGTTCTTACAGGTGTAGGTAACCGTGACGCCGGTGACGCCTGCGGGCGGGGCCGCCGGTGCGAAGACGGCCGTGGCCGTGATGGTGCCCGGGTTAACGGTCACCGTTTGTGCATTTGCGTTCTGGGCGACGAACGGGCTGACGAGCAGACCGGCGGCAACCAGGGCAAGTGCTGAGCGGGAGATCCGCTTGATCATGTGCACTCCTTGGAGGTGGACAGGGAACACATCTCCTCCGCATCAGGTTGGTCCGGAAACCGGAACGACTGCTGTGGGTTCGATGAGCAAGCAGATCGGGATTGACCGCTTGCGCACACACGATACGGACCAATTGTGACGAAGGCAAGTGGATGTGAACGATTTTCGTCACAAAACCGTCACAATTGCCCTCCGCGGTCGCCGCCGCCGTTCGCCACCGCGGATGGCGTTCATCGAGGCGGAGCCGGCACCGTCGGGAGTGGCGGGTCAGACCCGGGCGGCAAGTGTCCGGGCCGGGTTCGCCACCAGTTGCAGCAGCGACGGGCCACTCATGATGATCACGACGACCGCTCCGATGCCGATGCGCGACCCGGGGACGAGATCGTGGGACGGATCGAGAACGTTCACGACCACACAGGCCAGACAACCCGTCACTACCGCGAGGAGCGCGGAACCCCACCGGTCGAACGCCTCGAGCAGCGACACCGCCAATCCGGCAACGCCGAGGCAGAGGTGGGCGATGAGCAGCGCCCACACATCGTCGATGGGTCCCGCCCCACCTGCTGCCCACACCAGGATCGGGACCGAACCGACGGAGGCTCCGAGAACCACTCGCGCCAAAGCGCCGGCAAGGAGCGAGCGGACGACGGTGATCGTCGCTCCGCCGGGTGTGGCGAAGGGCTGGCGGACGAGCGCCTCGGGCAGCACCTTCCAGAGCTTGCCCATGTGCCAGCCGCCCCAGACGCTGCCGAGCAACGCAGGAACGACGGTGATCGCCACGAGTGCGGCCCGGCCTTCCCACAGGAAACGGGGCTCGAGCACCAGCACCCCGCCCACCCCCGCACCAATCAATCCGGCCGCGAACGCCCGCTCCTTGCCCCCGGGCAGCCGATCCGAAGGCCGATGCCGCACGACGCCCAGCGTCGCGGTCGTGAGTGCCAACACGGTGAGCAACGGAAGCAGGAGCCGCGGGCTCGCACCGGCCCGGAGCACACCGGCACCCGTCAGCAACGCGACCCCGAAGACCAACCCCCACCCGAGACGGGTGATCACGAATCCGCCGACCCAGATACCGACGAGGCATGCTGCGAGCCACCCTCCGGGTCGCAAGGGCACGCACACGGCCATCGACGCGGCGATGACGCCGAGCACCCGCGGGTCGTTGCGCAACCGACCGAGCCCGTCACTCCCGCTCAAATAGCGGCGGCGAATTGCCCATTGGATCGCGAGCGAGAGGGGCAGCGCGAGGCGCCACGCCATATCGACCGATCGTGCACCGAGATCATCGGTGAGGGTCGAGAGGTAGAAACCCATGCCGAGAACGCCGGCGACGAATCCGAGGTCACCGAGTGCCAACGACGGATCGAGCGGATCGGAGCGGACCACCCGCGGCCGGAAGGTCGCTTCCCGCGGCGGGCGATCGGTCATCGTCAGTCCGAATGCCTCTCCCGGCGCAACGCCGCCCCATGCCTCCAGCACGACGGCCGCCTCGAGGGGGTCCTGGGTGGGGCGCTCGAGGTGGCGGTCGGCAAAGTCCCAGCCGAGGGTCGGACCCACGGGCGCGCTCATGACGGGTCCGTTGCCGGCAGAGACGTCGGAGCGGCATCCGGAGCGCTGCGCCGGTGCTCCGGCTCCGACTGCTCCAACGCATCGAGCACGGTGAACTCGGCGTCCATCCCGCTCTCCGGGGCGGTGACTGCGGGTCGCATCCCCGTCAGCTCCCCGATCAAGTCGGCGTACGCGGCGAGGCAGCCCTCCTGGCCGAACGCGTGCACGACGCGCTGGCGACTCCGGGCACCGAGCGAGGCGGCGAGCACGGGGTCTTCGAGAAGGCGGACGACACCGGTGGCGAGCGCCTCGTAATCGCCGGGGCGGACCGTGAAGCCACAACCGCTCAGCGCTTCGGGAACACCACCAACGGCTGTGGCGACCACGGGTCGGCCGGCCGCCATGGCCTCGAGGACGGAGATCGGGAAGCCTTCGGAGATGCTCGAGAGCACAGACAGCGAAGCACTCTCGAGCACGGCGTACGGATCGTCCGTGGGGCCGAGAAAGCGGAAACGGTCACGGAGCCCGAGATCGAGGTGAAGGGCCGCACACTCTGCGGCATATCGCTCGTTGCCCTCGGGTACGGGCCCATAGTGGTCGAAGCGCACGTTGGGCATCCGTTCGACCACCGACGCAGCCGCCCGGAGAAGCGTCTTCACGTCCTTCAGCGGATCGATCCGCCCCACGGTGACGACAACCGGCTCGATCGGCATCGGCGCGACCTTCGAGGGCACCAGGACACCGTTGTGGATGGTTCGGATGCGGTCCGGGTCGGCACCGAGCGCTCGTTCCCAGGCCGCGTTGGCGCTCGTCACGGGCGCGACGATGGAGGCCACCCCGTAGATGAGGCGCGCGAGCCCACGGGCAAGTCGGGTATGGACCCAGCGCTCGCCCGAAGACTCCCCGCCGCGGATCGCCGCCAGGTAGGCCTCCCGGACGTAGACGCCGTGCTCGGAGAGCGCCACGGGGGTGCCGTGCATCGCGTGGTGCACGACGGCGGGGATGCCCGCCCAACCCGCAGCTGTCACGATGATGAGGTCGGGAGCGTCCGGCCCGGTCGGCGTCGCCGCCGAGGCCGCCTGGGCGATCCAACAGAGGGTCTGGAACAGATCACACACGTGTTGCTCGTCGAGCACCGGCGCGACCCGGTCACCGTGATCGGCGCAGAGAACCTCACGGAGCGCAGTCCGGAACACCGACCAGGCGTCCGGGTGGCGAAGCGCAGCGCGGATCTTCTCCGGATTGTTCCGGCACCACACGAGACCGTCGATGACCGACTGCGGGTCGCCATCCCACCCGAGCAGGCCGTGCACGAGCTCCGCGGCAAGGCCGGTACGGAGATTCGACCGTCGCCCCGGTCGGCGGGCGGTGACCCGCTCCGACCACAGATCGATGTGCCCGGCCAGCCGGGCATTGGCCGGAAGTTCGAAGACGAAGGGCCGCCTGATCCCGCCCGCAGTGATTGCGAACACGTCCCAATCGGCGCCCGACACACCGTTGACAACGATGTCGCACCAGGTGCTCACGCCACCGTGGGAGAACGGGTAGGTCCCTTCCGTGGTGAGGAGAATCCGCGGTCGTCGACCGGCACCCGACACACCGTCGCCGTCGGGCTGTGGCCCCTCGACGGCCGGGGTGCGAGGGTGTCGGTCGGCCATGGAGAACTCCGCCGACCAGGTTAGGTCGGACGAGACCCGGCGGGAGCGACCAACGTCACGCGGCGTTTCGCGTGGTGCCGCCGAGCTCAGTTGCTCAGGCGGTCTTGCGCGCCGCTTGCAGCACGTCGGTCAACCCGACCTGATCGCCGTCGGCCTTCCACCAGCGCGTCTCGCAGCGGCTGCATGAGTGCAGCGTGAGCTGACGCTGGTTCACGGTCATGGCGATCGTGACGAGGTTGGCGATGTTGCAGAGCGGGCAGGTCATTGTGTGGTTCCTTGGACAGGCCCGGCGTGGCGGCAGGGTCGGCTGATGAGGGCCGCCGGTCGAAGACCCGCCCAAAGGACGTTTCACCGATGGCGTACAGATCCATCGGCACGAGGCGCTGCACACTTGAGCGCGGGTTCACCTTTTTGGTCCCTTCGCACCATCCGGGTGCGCCGAGTGACCTATCTGTCGGCGAGCTGCATCCCCAACGCGACCATCGTGGTCAGGTTGAAGCCGGCATGCAGGAGGATCGCCGTGGAGAGGCGCCCCGTCCGCACTCGCGCCACTGAACAGAACACTCCAACGGCAATCAGCGCCGGCAACTGAAGCAACTGTCCGTGGATCACGCCGAACCAGATCGAGCTGACGGCAATTGCCACGACGGTCGGACGGTCGAAACGCAACGGCGCGTCCGCCGCGCCCTGGGCGCGGCGGACGCCATTGAGCACCGCACCGCGATAGAAGAGCTCCTCGAACACGGGGGCACCGATGACGACGAACACGGCGAGGACAGCGAAGCCCAGACCGAGGCCGCCGGTCCGATCGGTCAGTTCACGAGCGGGCCCCGACACGCGGTCGTCATCGACGCCGGCGAGGTAGTACGCCACGCCGACGGCGAACTGGAGCCCCACGCCGACGGCGAGAGCGACCAGGTCGCCGGCCCGTACGGTCGTCGCCCCGACCACGACCCGCCACGGCCGGTGGCGTCGGTGGGAAACGGCCAGGACACCGGCGAAGAGTACGGGCCACGCTGAACAGAGGGCCGCGAGGATCGGCAGGAGACCGGACCGGAGTCTGCCTTCGTCGGTGACGAACGGCAGCGTCGCGAAGGCGACCGCTACGAACGCCCCGAACTGGAACAGCAGCAGCAGACCGAGTTCTCCGCGGTCACGACCCTTCGACGGCTCACCCAGGGGAGGGGATGCGTCGTTCAACGAGCGGAGGTGAGTTCCGCGCTCATCCCGTGCAGGGTCGTCGACCATGACCCCAGTGTGGCCCCTCCATCACCCTCGGCTTCGCCGCCGACCTCGCCGACGACAGACGGACGGGCTCGGTCGACGGTCCAACCGGTCGGCGGGGTGAGCCGGTCCACGTGGAATCGGCACAGGTCGTACAACGATGGATCTCGTTCGGCGCTGAGCGGCCCGAGAAAGACCACCCGGCTGGCTTGGTTGTACGACATCGTCGCAACTGCGTGTCGGCTGCACGTCGGTCGGGCGCAGAAGCGGTGCTCGGGGTCATTCGCCGGACGCGGAACGGAAACGGGACGCATCGATGGGCTGAAGCCGAGCCGGTACGACCCGACTTCCCGAGCGGGATGGCGCCCGGCTGCGGTGGCGAGTCGCTCGTTACGCGGCCCCAGGCCGATGCCCGCGGCGCGGAGGGTACGAGTTGCGGCGTCATCGATCGGCATGCCGTTCACGGTAACGATGAGCGTCGCTCCGACGACGGATGCTCGGTCGCCGAGTCGGCGCGCGGTCTCGGGTACCCTCCGATGACTCCTAGGGTGCTACCTGGTGGCGAACGACGATCCCCGCTCGACCAACCCGCTCACCCCGATTCCCGCCCCGGCCCGCGCCAGTGCGTCTGAGCCCGAGGGTCGTTTCTCGCCGCGCCCGGTACCCCCGCGACCCTCAGCCGGGTCCCTGCGGGAGCGTCTGGCGACAAGCCGGCTCCAGACCGCCGCCTACGCCGCTCGGCGCCGGAATGTTCCGTGGTGGCGGCGTCGGCCGCCGATCTGGCTCCTCATCGTCGCCACCACGCTCGTGTTCGGAGCGATACTCCTCCCGCGGATCGGCGACACCCCCGACGACACGTTCCCGTGGACCACCTTCGTCGAGAGGGCGTCCGGCGGTCAGGTCCGTTCTGCCGTCTTCACGAACGAGACGGGCGTCGTCACCGGACTGCTCGTCGACGGCACCGTTTTCCGCACGACCGGTCCGTCGTCCCTTTCGCCGGATGAGCGGCGTGCGCTCGCAGCCGCCACCGAGCTGCGCTTCCGGGCGACGCCGTCCAACTCGATCGACCAGTGGGGGCCGATCATCGCGTCACTGGTCATCGTTCTGATCGCCGTTGCGCTGCTCGTTCGACGACGCCCCTCCGACGCGGCGAAGTCGGCGATGACGAGGTCGCCGGCAAGGCTCGGCGACGGAGCGACCGGTGGAGCGCCGTCGATCACCTTTGCCGACGTGGCCGGGGCGGAGGGGGTCAAGGCGGAGCTTCGAGAGATCGTCGACGTGCTCCGCTTCCCGGATCGGTACCGGGCGATCGGTGCACGGCTGCCGAAGGGCGTGCTCCTCATCGGATCGCCGGGCACCGGCAAGACGCTTCTGGCGAGAGCCGTTGCCGGCGAAGCGAACGTCCCGTTCCTTTCCATCTCCGGTTCGGACTTCATGGAGATGTACGTCGGCGTCGGGGCCGCGCGCGTGCGCGACCTGTTCGCCGATGCGCGGCGTTCGGCGCCGTGCATCGTCTTCATCGATGAGATCGATTCGGTGGGACGCAAGCGCGGTGCTGGCGTGGGCGGCGGCCACGATGAACGCGAACAGACGCTGAACCAGCTTCTCGCCGAGCTCGACGGATTCACCGCTTCCACGGGAATCGTGGTCCTCGGCGCAACGAACCGACCGGACGTGCTCGACGCCGCGTTGCTTCGTCCGGGTCGTTTCGACCGCCACATCGACGTGCCGCTCCCCGATCGCGACGAGCGGCTCGCAATCCTTCGTGTGCATACGAATCGCCTGCCCCTCCGCTCCGATGTCGACCTCGACGATCTTGCACGCACGACACCGGGCATGAGCGGGGCGGACCTCGCCAACCTCCTCCACGAGGCGGCGCTCTCCGCCGTGCGCCGCTCATCCACCGAGGTCACCGCTCGCGATCTCGACATCGCCCGCGATCGGGTCATCCTCGGAGTCGAACGTCCGTCGTTCGTGCTTTCGGAAGATGAACGGCGGATCACGGCGACACACGAAAGCGGACATGCCGTCCTCGCCGTCCTGTTGAAATCGACGGGACCGCTGCACAAGGTGACGATCGTGGCGCACGGTGCCGCACTCGGTCTCACGATGTCACTCCCCGCGGATCGGCAGCTCCTGCGCCGAAACGAAGTCCTGGATCAGATCTGCCTGGCCTTCGGCGGCCGTTGCGCCGAGCAACTCGTGTTCGGACAGATCAGTACCGGCGCCGCCGACGACCTCAGCCGAGCGACCGCTCTTGCCCGTCGAATGGTTCGCGAGTGGGGCATGAGCAAACGCATCGGACCCATGGCGTGGCGCCCTGACGAGCACGTGTTCCTCGGGGAGCAGATCTCGCGCAGCCGAGACGAGTCGGAGGCGACTGCACGCCTCGTCGACGAAGAGATACGAGCGATTCTCGAAGAGCAGGAGCAGCGCGCCGCTGCTCTGCTCTCCCAGCATCGGCGGGCGCTCGACGCCATTGCCCGTCAGCTCGGCGAGCAGGAGACCATGAGCGGTGAACGCGTTCGGAGGATCGTCACCGGCGGGACGCCGGCGGTTTCGGAAAAGCTGCCGGCCAATCCAGGCGCTGCTCCGTCGGCCTAGTGGTGTGTGCGCCGGGAGCCGCCGGGCGATCGAGGGGCCCGCTCAGCGAAGCGGGATCGCCCCGCCCACGGACGTGCCCAGTTTCGCGGTGGCGATCCGCGGCGAGGCCGCACGAGACCGGGTTTCCGGGACGGTCGGCTCGGTCGTAGTCGATGTCGTGGTAACCGTGGTCGTGACGACCGTCGTCGAGGGCACCGACGATGCGACCGCCGTCGACGTGGTGGAGTCGGCGGGAACGGTAGGAGATGTCGTGGTCGCGGGGGTGGACGCCACCACGGTTCGCGTGGTCGTCGGTGGTACGGAAACCAGCGCGAGGGAGTCGGGCGGATTCGGCGGCAGCGTGCCCGACACTGCAGTGTCCGACGCCGCGCTGAGGCCGTCCTCGGTCGGGAGCGGGTCCACGAAGGGTCGATCGCCGGGCCGGTCGATCAACTGGATCGACCGTTCGACGATGATCGGCGTGCCGGGCGACGAGACGACCAACGAGCGGCCGGTGACAGCGACATAGTCGCCGAGCCGGAGGTCAAGGCGTGACGACGGACCGATGACGAAGTTCTGCGCGGTCGTAACCGGCGTCGTTCCGTCCGGCCCCAGCGTCCGCAGCGAGACCACCGCATTGGCATCGGTCGGATTCAGTAGCGAGAGGGTGTCCGATCGTGTTGCGGACGACTCGACGTCGGGAATGATCCACGTCTCCGCCGGAGCGACGACACCGGGCGAGGATGCGAACCCTCGACGGAACTTGCCACGAGCGTCGACGCTGCGTTCGACCACGATGTCCGTGCCATCGTCGGTCGTCACCACCACGCTATAGCCGGTGTTTCGAGCAATCCTCGACTCCGACCCGGGAACGAGCTCGGCCACATCCATTGGCGGTATGTCGATTTCGAACGGCTCCACGCCGGCGACGCCGTCGATCAGCACATCGATCACGGCGGTGACTGTTTGACGTGTCGGGTTGAACAGCGAATAGCGCTCCTGCAGAACCGACGAGGTTCGGCCGGAGGCGAAGTACCACGTCGGGCTGGCAGCTCCAGTGGCCGGACTGATGGTGACGCCCTTCTCGGTGCCGGACCCGTCGAATGCGGTGACGCGTTCGACAACGACGCGACCAATACGTGCACGTACGATCGCGGCCACCCGTTTCCGACGACGGACGAACGCGCCGACATCGATCTGCTGCACGCTCTGCGCGGCGATGGAGATCCCCTGCAGTGCCGCGGGAAGCGCCGCGCCGCGCTCCGTCACGAAGCGGACATCGAGAAGCGCGTCTTCGGGGAAGGGGTTGAACACGGAGAGCGTGGTGGTCGCGTCGATCGTCGTCGCACCATCAGCGGTGATCCAACGAGCGCCGGCATCCGACGTGCACAATGCGCTTGCGCCTCCGTAAGGGCCGTTGATCCGGTGCTCGGCAGCCACACCGCCCGCATCGAACTCCACGAGGGCGGCGATTGCACCGCCGGCGACCGACGGGGGTGCCGCCACGTCGACCCTGCTGTTCCCACCGGCCAGAAGGGGTTCGACGATCGGCTCGCGACCGATCTCCTCCGAGTACCAGGTGATCCGACCGGGGACCTCGATGTCGTTGAGGTTCGCGATCGTCACCGTCAGATCAGGAAGGTTCTCCGCCGTGGTCCGTCCGGATGCACAGAACCAGGTCGACGCACCTGACCCGAGGGGGGTGCCGGCGGGGTTCACCGATGCGATGCGAGCGGGCGGAGCGCCGTCGGGCCGGTCCACGAGCCGGTCCACGACGACCGGCCCGGCGAGGACGGCCGCCAATCCGGCGATCGCGATCGGACGGCGCCATCGGGCGAAGAGGGCCCTCACGGCCGGCGCCTCTTGTTCCCGGGGCCTCGGGCTGCGGTCGGACGATCGGGCGGATCCTCGTCGGCATCGACGCCTTGCCGGTCGGCGTCGGCGCGTCGAGAGGAGAACCGACTCCACAGCTCGTCGGCAAGGGAACCGTCGGCGGGCAGATCGTCGGGCTCGTCGGACGAACGTGATGACCTCGTCGCCGAGGGTGTCACGGCGGCGCGGGCGTGGACGAAGTCGTCGTCGGCAAACTCGTCGTCGACGAAGGCCAACGCCAACGTGTCGACGTCGCCGTCGATGTCCCCCGCGGGGCCCACGTCGGGGAGAAGGCCGGAGCGATGTGCCACGAATTGGTGGCGACGGTGACGGTCGATCACGATCACGATCACCGCACCACTCCACGCCAGTGCTGCAGCAAGCAGCGCGAGATTGACGCTCCACGGACGCAAGGGACGCAACGTGGCCTCCCCGGTGGTCGGAGCGGCGAAACCGCTGAACGGGGCCCCGACCCGCTCGACGCCGCCGGCATCGATCAGACCCCGCAGTCGGACTGGGCGCACCGACGAGGGTCCGACGGTGAGACGCCAGTAGGGACTCGCCGGGAGGGACGCGACAACTTCGGCCTCGGCTTCGAGGAATCCGCGGAACGAACTCGACGGCGGACGGAGGCGAAGCCGGTCGAGGGGCACAGCATCTGGGGTGATCGCCGGGGTCGCCACGAGGGACACCGGTAGGAGCGCGTTCGAGGCTCCGGCAGTGTTCACCATCCCGTCGCGTTCGAGTCCCGGCGAGGTCAATGGTGACCACACGGCGGGAACCCAGGCATCGTTCTCGTAGACGATCAGGTCCGGGCCGCTGTCGACAGCGCGCAGATCGAGTTGTTCGAGAAGCGATTGACGGAGATCGGACGGAGCGGCGAATCGAGGGCCGTCAACCCGATCGCGTTCGACGAGCACGACGTAGCGGATCCCGAGCGGCGCCAACTCGGCCCCGAGTCGCGTCGTCGCGCCGAGACGGGCCAGCGACAGGGCATCGGCGAAGGACCGGGTCCGGGCGGTCTCGTTGACGACCCATTGGTCGGCAACCGTGGGGAGCCCATCCCGGGTGATCGTCACGCCGAGACCGGAAGAGATCCGAAGCGGCGTCCCTGGCAGCACGACCGGGTCGCCGAGGAAGGCCACGCGGAATCCGCCGTCCTGGAGTCCGCGCATCCAGGCGAGCTTGTCGACCGGGGCGCGTGCCGGTCGGCCCCACCGGCCGCCGGCCGACGCCGCAACGATCGGCAGTGCCGAGAGACCGACCGACAGCAGCCCGACGGCGGCAAAACCCTGTCGCCATCCGAACCCTCGTCGACGCACCTCACCGACGAGCGCGCCGAGGCCCTCACCGGACAGCCGGGCGATGGCGTATGCGGCGGGCAAAAGCGTGAGGGCGGGACCCGGCATCACGGGAGGAAGCCAGCCCCGACCGGCGAGCCATGCCAGCAGTACGCTGCCCGCGACAACGGTCCAGTAGCGGATGGCGAGCAGGAATCGATCGCCGTCGGCCACGAACAGGACGAAGGCGGCGGCGAGCACGAACAGTCCGCCGAGGACCGCGGTGCCGATCGGGCCGTGGTGGCCGGTCTGCAGGCGGAGGAGTTGGTCGATCCGTAGTGTGGATGCCCGGGCGGCAGGACCGCCCGTGAACGACCATCCGGCGGCGCCCGAGCGGCCGAGCGAAACGACCCAGGGGGCAAGCAGGACCATCGCGACGAGCCCGACGAGCAGTCCCCGCCCGACGATCCGACGAAGCACGTCGGCGCCCGTGGTGAGGACGGCGGCGAGGCCGAACAGCACAACCGCTTGGATCCACACGATCGAGAACGTGGGTTCCAGCGCGATGCCGACCGCGAGCACCAGAGCAGGTCGGACGATCGGAGCTGCGGAAGCGAGCCGGGGGCGCCACCGAGTTGTCGATGCGGGTGTGGTCTCGAGGGCTTGGGCGTCGCTGAGCCGACTGCGCATGACCGGCGGTGCGGGGATCGCGGCGCGTCCGGAGAGGAGCCGTTCGAGTGGACGGAAGAGCCACGGGAGCAACGCGTAGCCCCACATTGCCCCTCGGTCACCGGCGGAGAGGGCGTCGAACGGGATCGGCACGAGGAGGTACACGACGACTGCGGCGAGGGCAACGCCGCTGCGATGGGGAACCGGCCGACCGGCCGGGTCGGTGGTTCCGGTCGACCGGTACATCCCGAGCGCGCCGATCGCCATCGGCGCCAGGCCGAGCAGCGTGCCGACGATGCCGGTTGCGCCGAAGGTCACCGTCGATGCGATGGCCAGCAGGGCCACTCCCGGCGAGGTCGGCCCGAAATGGCCGAGCCCCGTCTCCTGCCACCCCGAGAGCACCAATCGCCAGAGGTCGCCGACGGGTGGCAGGGCGATGAGTCGGCCGCCCCGTCCGATCCCCGAGCCGATCAGCCCGCGCGAGCCGAACACGACGACGGCCACGACGAAGGCAAGGGATCCGAAGGCAAGTCTGCCGCCCCGCCGACTGCCGAGTGCGCGCTCCGCCGCCCGCCACAAACGTGCCGTGTCGGCCGACACGTCCGAGCGCAGTTCGGCGCGCACGCGCATGCTGACAGGAACGAGCTCGGACCCGAGCCGGTCGTCGCCCGCGATGTCACCCGGTGAGCCGACGGCCCGTGCCTGCCGACGGTCACTGCGGTTGGCCAGGGCGAGACGGAGCGCAGTGAACGGCGTCCGACGGCGACCCACCATGGCAGCTCGGGCCGGAGCCCCATGGCGGATCGCCTGCAGGACGAGGAGCGGGAGCAGGATGACGAGTCGAGTGGCACCCGCTGTCGCAACCATCGACCGTATCCGGTTCCGATCGCGCAACAACCGCAGCTCGGCAAGTGGCGGTGGTTCGCCGGCCGGGCGCCGTCGATCGGTGAGCTGAGGGGCGATCAGCTGACCGGTCACACCGTGGAGGACACTTTGGTGGGCAACACGGGCGGCCGGCACGACGACGATCTTGCGACCACGCCGTCTGGCCCGAAGGCAGAGATCGACGTCCTCGCCGAGATCGGGGCCGGGTGCGGTCGCCGAGTTGGGGAGGGTGCCCGTCGCCGGATTGGTGAGCGACACGAGGAAGCCGCCGAGCGCGGCGAACACATCCGCCGCAACGAGGATCGTGGCGCCATGCGCGGCGGTGACCTCGCGAACCTGGTCATGCTGTCCCTGGTCCAGGTCGTCGAGCTCGACGAGTGCCACGGAAAGCCCCGAGCGGTCCACGGCGTACCCGAGGGACAGGAACCGTTCGTGATCGTCCCACGAGACGAGCTTCGGCGCGGCGACGGCGGCGCCCTGCTGAGCTGCCGTCAGGGCCAACAGGCGGACCGCGTCGGGCGCGAGCGCGACATCGTCGTGGCAGAACAGGAAGTACGTGGCACCCTGGACCATCTCCATGACGACGTTGGCAGCGGCGCAGTAGCCGACGCGGTGTTCGAGGCGGCGCACATAGGCACCGGGAGCGACGGCAGCGACGCGGTCGAAGACGGACTCGGCTGAGCCGTCATCGATCACGAGAATCGACAGCGCCGGGTGATCTTGGGCGATCAGCGATGCAAGGGTGTCATCGAGCGCAGCACCGGGGTCGCGCGTGACGACGACGGCCACAACGGAAGGAACGTTGGGGGTGGGGGCCGGTCGCGGGTTCAGGCGGTCGTCGGTGACCGCTTCCGGCGACCCTTCGGCCGACGCTGTGGACCCGGCCAGATCGAGTTCTCCGGTGGCCTCCATTGCGAACGTCAACCGTAGTTCCGGACGGCCGCACCAGAACGGACGGTGCCTCGGCGGCCCAAGGGTTCCCGGGCTGCCCTGCGACGAACGTCACGGCCTCCTGCTAGCAAAGTGCTTGCAATAGTTAGCAATATCGCCTACGATGATCGCATGTTCGAAACCCCCACACTCGATATCCAAGAACTCCGTTCCGTCCTCACCGATGCCGGCCACACGGCCGTCGGGTTCGCCACCATGGCGGCCAAGAAGGCCAACGACGTCCGTCTCGACCTCAACGGCCGCTATGAGGAACAGACGAAGGACTTCCGCACCAACATGCTCACGGTCGTCGAGAAGTTCGCCGACGCGCGCACCAAGGTCGAGGCCCGCATCGACCCGATGATCGAGACGTTCGCCGAGCGTCTGCCGACCCCGGCCCGCAAAGTCGTCGAGAACCTCACTGACTCCGTCAAGGAAGCACAGGCCAAGGCGCACCAGTTCGTGGTCGACGCGCTCACCGTCGAGGCTCCGAAGCCCGCAGCGAAGAAGACTGCCGCCAAGGCCGTGAAGGCAACGGTGGCCACGAAGACCGCAACGAAGAAGACTGCCACCAAGGCCGTGAAGGCCGTGAAGGCACCGGTGGCGAAGAAGACTCCGGCGAAGAAGGCGCCGGCCCGCAAGGCCGCTGCCCGCACCGCCGCCTGAACGGAGGCCGCCGAAAGGCGGTCAGCCAGGAACATCCAGTACTGACCCTCGGGGCCGGTTCCTCTCCGATCGAACGATCGAGGGACCGGTCCCGTGTCGTTCGCCGGCTTTGGGCGGGCCGGCTGTGGTCCACCAGGGTGGCTACTGGCGGGACCGCCATTCCGCCAGCACGGCGCGCAGGACGTCATCGAGATCAGCTTCGGGGCGCCATCCGGTGTCAGCACGGAGTTTGCGACTGTCGCCGCACTGCACCGCGATATCACTCGGACGCAGACGGGTCTCGTCGAGCGCGACGTGGAGCGGCTTGGTCGCGAGCGCAAGCATCCGATGGACCAGTTCGTGCATCGTCACGGTCGTGTCGCTGCAGACGTTGTACGTCTCGCCGTCGATGCCGGCGGCGGCAAGAAGGCGATAGGCCCTCGCCACGTCTTCGACCGAGGTCATGTCCCGGCGGGAATCGAGGTTGCCGAGCATGATCACGCTGCTGTGCGAACGCTCCGCCTCGACGATCTGACGGGCGACCGCGGGAAGGATGAACCCCGGTGACTGCCCCACGCCCATGTGATTGAACGGGCGGGCGATGATCACCCGTTGCCCGAATTTCTCGAAGGCGAATCGCGCTGCCGTCTCAGCGGCGATCTTGGAAGCGCCGTACGGTGACGATGATGCGGTCGGTCGCTCTTCGCGGATCGGGAGCTCCTCTGGGGGCACCCTGCCGTACACCTCGGCCGACGAGACCACGATGATCCGCGACGACGGAGCGACCGCTCTCGCCGCTTCCAGCAGATTGACCGTGCCCATGGCGTTCACCGCCCAGGTCAGCGACACGTCGGTCCAGGATCGGCCGACGTCGGCCTGCCCGGCAAGGTGGTAGATCACCTCTGGCGGGCCGTCCGGCATCGACGCGAGCGCCCCCGTGAGCGCCTCGACGTCTGTCACATCTGCCAGTGGCGCCTCGATCGTGTCGCCGTTGGCTGCGAGATGGGCGAGGAGGTGGGTACCCACGAACCCGCTACCACCGGTGACAAAGACTCGCATGCGCACGTAAACCTAGCGGGCGAGACCGCCAATCCGGGTAGGTCACCCAAACACCTACGGGACCCGCCGGGTTTCCTGGCGCTCTAGAGGAAGCGGTTGTACACCGCGGCGTGGCGACCCGCGCAGTCACGGACGTCAAAGCGGCCCGCTGCGGCCAATCGGTCCTCCAGCGCGGGCCCACGCCCGGCGAACGCGACTTCGAGCGCGTTCGTGAGCGAGTCGACCGAGAGCGGATCGGCGGTGACAACGGCGTTCGGTGCAAGTTCTTCCATGACGGACCCCTGCGTCGTCACCACGGACGCGCCGCACGCGAGAGCCTCGATGACCGGCAGACCGAAGCCTTCCGCCAGCGACGGATACGCGACGACACCGGCGTTACGGAGCAGGACCGGAACGGCGGCGTCACGCACGACACCGAGGTGGTGGACACGCAGCCCCGCCAGCCGGGGCAGGCCCTCGCGTTCGCCTGTCCAGGCCCCGCCGGCGAGGACGACATCGGGTGGCTCACCTCCCCCGAGGCGCGACGCTGCGTCGAGTAGACGGCCGATGTTCTTGCGGGGCTCGATGGTCCCGAGGTGCAGGACGTAGGGACGCGCAATGCCGAAACCGGCGAGGACCGCAGCGTCATGTCCGGGCGAGGGCTCGACGACGGTGAATCGGGTGAGGTCGATGCCGTGCGGAATGACTTCGACCGGGACCCGCACATCCACGCAGCGGAGAAGTTCGCGTGCCGTTGCTTCGCTGACGCAGATGAGCTGATCGGCTCGTCGGGCGGCGACGGCGATCGCCCGACGGAAGAGTCGACGTTTGACGGGGCGGTGACCGAGCGGGTGGGTGAAGAAGGTCAGATCGTGGATGGTGACGACCCGGGCGAGACCGGCCCTCCGCGGGTGTTCGGGCATCGTGTAATGGATGGAGTGGAGCACCTGTGCTGTGGGAGCGAGACGGTGAAGCGCCCCGAGCATGGAGGTCTGCTCCCATAGCAACCGACGCAACGGATGGCGGGGAACGATCGGCAGCACCGATCGTTGATCCCACTCCTCCGACGACGATCCGATGCGCGTGAGGCAGAGAGGATCGATGCCGGCAACCGGAAGATGACGCGTCAGTGTGTGCGCATATGTATGGCCGCCGCCCGCGGTGGGATGGACTGCGGAGACATCGAGCACGACACGCGGAGGAGGGCGGGTTGCAACGCGCTCGGGCTCGCTCACAAGAGCTCCTCCCACACCCTGACGTGGCGCTGCGCCACGTCATCCCAGGTGAGATCGCGTACCCAGGCGGATCCGAGCGCCGACAGCTCCGATTGTCGATCGACGCTTCCGAGCACCCGTTGAAGGGCCGCGGCGATCGAGGAGACGTCTGTTGGGTCGACCTCCTCGAAGGGCGGGGAATCCTGGGGACCCCGGCCACCCGCCTCTTCACCGACTCGTTCGAGCACCGACGGCATCGGCGCGCAGACAACGGGGACGCCCGCTCGCATGGCCTCGATCGGCGGCAGCCCGTAGCCCTCCCCCATCGACGGGTAGACGAAGACCGACGCTGACGAAAGCAGCTCGGCCAGACGCTCATCGGAAACCGCACCGATTGCTTCGACGCCGTCAGGGAGGTCCCGCGGAAGACCTGCATGCCCCCGCCAGGAATCGCTCCCGACGAGCTTGAGCACCAGCGGTTTTCCGAAGGATCCGCGGACCTGATCGAAGGCCGCAAGCAAACGGGGAAGGTTCTTGCGTGGTTCGAGCGTGCCGACGGAAAGCACCACATTGCCCGTGACCTCACGTCGCCGCTGCGGGAGGTGATCAGCGCCCTCTCCGGTAACGATGACGTCGCGGGCGGAGAACCCCTCGTCGACCAGAGACCGTCGAACCGCATGCGAGGGCACGAGGATCCGACTCGCCTGCAACGCGGCGTTGCGCAAGCCCCGTTCGTGGAAACGGCGGCCGCGCGAGTTCAGCGTTGCCGATCCGATGCCACGCCAGAGCAGATCGTGAATGAACACCGTCGTCGGCACCCGAGGGACGGTTCGGGGATACGCGAACGAGGTTGCGTGCAGGACGTCGACGCCCGTGCGGCGAGGAACGCCAGACGCCCACAACCGCGTCGTGATCTCGGTGGGGAGTCGCCCCTGGACAGCCTCGACCTCGACGCTGCCGCGACCCTCGAGCGCGTCACGGAGACACGCCGTATAGCGGCCGATGCCCCCGGGAGTCGGGCGGCGCAGCTGTTCGGTGACGAGACCGACCTTCATCATCGACCATCCGGCGCAACATCAGTGTAGAGACGGACCATCTCGGTCGCGCACTTCTCCCAGCTGAACGACGCCGAACGTATGCGTCCCCGCTCGATGAGTTCACCCCGTTCGACTGTGTCATCGACCACGCTGATGACCTGTGCAGCGAGCGCGTGTGCGTCACCGACCGCCGCAAGCAGGGCGCCTCCGCCCAGGACCTCCGGAAGCGAGCCGGCGCTCGTCGCCACCACTGGGATTCCCACGCTCATCGCTTCGAGAGGGGGGAAGCCGAAGCCCTCGTAGAGCGACGGGTACACGAGCACGCGGGCATGGAGGAGAAGCGTGGCGCGACGGTCGTCGTCGACCACGGCCTCACGGACGATCCTCGACAGGAACTCCTCGGGAACCGATGACAGCATCGAAGCGAACGACTGTCCCCATCCGTCCGCGCCCGCCACGACGAGAAGCAGGTCGGGGTCCGCCCGGGCGATGGCGGTGAACGCCTCCAACAGGGTCACATGGTCCTTGCGCGGTTCAATGGTGCCCAGCGTGAGGATGTACGGCCGACCTCCGAACGGGGGCACGTGCCCGGTCGAACCGGGTTGGGCATCGATGCGCGGGATGCCCGGATAGATGACATGGACGATCGCCGGATCGCACCCCGACCACTCGATCACCTCGTCGGCGACGAAGCGGGAGTCGCAATGGATCTGAGCGCCCCGTCGAAGCGCACGGCGGATGAGACCGGGGTACTCCAACGTGTCAGCCGTACAGAGGTGCGGGAAACGAACCGCGGTGAGGTCGTGGACGCTCACGATCGCTCCCGCGTGTCGGGTCGGCGGGACGACGTAGTTCGTTCCATGGACGACGTCGACGGGACCGGTCCACCATTCGATGGGCGGCCAGTCCACGCGTCGCCACACGGCCCGGGCGGGCCGGGCAGGAAGCGGATGGGTGCCCGTTGCGCGTCCCCTCCAGGTCATGGCGAACTCGACCGTGTCAAGGTCGGGTTGTCCGTCCAACGCATCGATGAGCCCTGCGGTGAACTGGCCAATTCCGGTGCGGTGGCCGATCAGCGGCGTTGCGTCAATCGCCAATCGGAGCACGGGGAACGACCGTAGCGCCGGTAGTGAGCCACCGTGGGATCCGCACGCTTCCGGTGGCGCGGCGAAGACCGCTCGTCTCCCGCCCGGGTGGGGCCCCGCTACATTCACAACGTGACGGATTCGGGCAGGGTCGGTGTCGTGGTGGTCACGTTCGAGAGCCCGCCCGAACTGGTGCGCCGCTGTCTTGACTCCGTTGCGGCATCGTTCGACGGCGGCTCGGCGCTCGTATGCGATGTCGTAGTGGTTGACAACGCGTCGACGATCGCACCGGACGTCGACCCCGCGCGGCTGATCCGGCGCGCTTCGAATGATGGCTTCGCCGCGGCGGTCAATGCCGGAGTCGCGGCGCTCGATCCGAACTGCTCCGCCGTGTTCCTGTTGAACCCCGATGCTCACGTCGCCCCCGATGCGATCGCCCTGTGCCTCGCCCGTCTCGATGCCGCGCCCCATGACGTGGTCGCCGTTGCTCCCAAGATGCTGCTCGAAGAGCGAACGGCGAACGCCGTCGCGACGATCGACGCCGTCGGCAACGGCGTCAACGGACGCGCCGAAGCGGCGAACCGCGGCCTGGGGCAACCTGATCTCGGCCAGTACGACGAATCGGACGACGTCTTCGGGGCCTGCTTCGGGGCTGCGATGATCCGTCGTAGCGCGCTCGACGCCGACGCGGTCGGTCCCCTCGACGAGAAGCTGTTCCTCTATTACGAGGACATCGCATGGTGCTGGTCGGCGCAGTTGCTCGGCTACCGGGTTGTCACCGAACCGCGGGCCGTCGTCCGTCATGTGATGTCGGCCGGCGTCGTGCGCGAGCGACCCTACGACTTCAAGTTCGAGCACACCGAGCGGAACCTGCTGCTCTGCGCGCTGATGTTCTTCGAGCTTCCTCGTGCCGGGCGGGTCGCAGCGCGCCGCACCCTGGGGATCCTTCGCGGTTCCGTCCTCGGACGCCACTATCCGGCTGCCGGACTTCGCGCGCTCCGAGGGGTCCTCGTCCTGCTTCCGCATGTGTACAGGACACGCCGCCGGGTGACGCGTCGACGACGAAGGAGCGACGTCGAGATCATCAGGTACCGGTCCGACGAGCCGATCTTCTTCGACTCCGTCCGCTACGTCGTGGCCGATCCGAAAGGAGCCGAACAGTTCGCCCTCGCTCGGCTGCGGGAGCGCACGCAGCGATGAACGGGCCGGCAGCGACCTGTCCGAAGAAGATGATCTACGGACCGTGCGGCGACGTCGGCGGAGACGGTTCGTGCGAGGTGCCGAGTTCGGTCGGTGGACCCCCGCGGTGCGTCTTTCTCGAAGACGCCCCACGCCTCGGCACCTCCCTCCCCGTCCGGCCGGCACCGGGTGGCGCCGAGCGCGGGGCGAATCCCCCTTTTGTCATGAGCGAGCTGCCGGAGGACACCAACTCGTCGACCGACATCCGGCGGGTGGCGCGCCGGCTGGCCGGGACCGTCGACGCCGTGCTCTTCGGCGACGCGAACTGGATGCGCGTACGACTTCCCCCGTCCTACCGCGCTCGGCTGGTGCAGGACGAGGGATTGGGCGCGTGGCCGGGACTCAATGCCCGCGACAGGAATCGGGTGGCGTTGGAGAGCGAGCTCTTGGCACTTGCCGACATCGGTGTTGCCGGCGTCCATTGCGTCACCGGAAACCACACGTACAGCGGGAATCGGCCGGAAGCAATGCCGGTGTTCGACCTCGACTCGACGCGGCTGACTTCGCTCGCCGCCCACGTCGGTCTCCGGGTGTCCGTGGCGGCATCGCCCCACACCCCACCGGTCGCGTTGCGGCCGATGCGAACGGCCGACAAGGCCGCGGCCGGCGCGTCGATATGCATGATCGACCAGCCGTCCTCGCCCGCCGAGGTGGGCAGGTTCGTCGAATCGACCAGGTCTCTCGGTGCCGACTCGATGACATTCATGGCGGTCGTCTCGGTTGTGCTCGAACGTGATGACTTCGAGCGCTGGCGGCAGTATCCGAATGCGCGCATACCACTGGGATGGGCGGAGGCGATCGAAGCCGCCGACGACGTCGCGGAAACGGGCCGGTCCCTTGCGCTCGCACTGTCGCGCAAGCTCCTTGCCGTGCCCGGGGTCACCGGGGTGCTCCTGGCATCGACGGCTGCGCCGTCGCGTTGCGATGAGGTCGCCGAAACGTTCGCCTGGCTGGCCCGACATCTCCGGGCAACGACGACGCCCTGAGCCTACGAATGGGGAAGACGCGTGCGGTGCGCCCACTGTCCGGGCAGGATCAACACCCCTTCGGCTTCGACGAACCGGCCGGGCGCCGTTTCGAAGCGAACCGCGTTCTGCCACCAGTCGTGCGTCTCGGAATAGGTGAGGTTCTGCACGGCCGCGCTCAGATCGAACGTTCCGGTGAAGACCGGCCAATTCGGAACGATGAAGTCGTAGGAGCCCGACCCGGTGAGCTCATCGGGAACCATCCCGTGCTCGCGGTAGTTCACTCCGGTCACATGCACACCGTCGCTTCGATAGATGGCAAAGCCGAACACCGGCCGAGAAACCGGCGGGCCGGGAACGGTGTAACGGATGCGGATGGTCACCCGGTCTCCTTGGCGGACGGTGAGAACCGGGGTCTGGTCGTCGCCGACGAGCAATTCGATGGCGTCGATCCGTACGGCCCCGTTGCCCCACCGGACCTCCGCTCCCGGCCCACGACGGAAACGCTCGACGTGCACGTCGCCGAGGTAGTTGTCGATCACTTCCTTGGCGGGGCCAACCATCTCGAGCTTCCCGTGGCTCATCCACGCGAGCCGGTCACAGAGCGCCCGCACCTGTCCCATGGCGTGGCTGACGAGCACGATCGTCTTGCCGTTGTTCTGCAGCTCGGAGAACTTCTCCGCGCAACGCCGTTGGAAGGATTCGTCACCGACCGCGAGGACTTCGTCGACGAGAAGGATGTCGGGGTCAACGTTGATGGCGATAGAAAAACCTAAGCGGACATACATTCCGGAGGAGTAGTTCTTCACCGGCTGATCGATGAACTTGCTCAGTCCCGCGAAGTCGACGATCTCATCGAACTTGGCGTCGAGCTCACGCTTTGCCAACCCCAGGATCGAGCCGTTGAGGTAGACGTTCTCGCGTCCCGAGAGCTCCGGGTGGAAACCGGCGCCGAGCTCGAGAAGTGCGCTGATCTTCCCACGTGTCCTGATGGAGCCATGATCCGGGCGAAGGATACGGGCGATGCACTTCAGCATCGTGGACTTGCCCGACC
>JANPFX010000045.1:0-5173 GCA_031423635.1 Acidimicrobiia bacterium
GTACCCGTGAGCGTGGATGAAGCCGATCGGCACGACACGGATGCACTTTCACCGGTAACGAAAGCGCGCGTACTGGTCGAAGCGCTTCCCTACATCAAACGGTTCTGGGGCAAGGTCGTCGTGGTGAAGTACGGCGGCAACGTGCTCGTCGGCACCGATGACCAGACTGCACTGAAGCTGTTCGCCGAGGATGTCGTGCTGATGCGATCCGTCGGGATCCGGCCCGTCGTCGTGCACGGGGGCGGACCGCAGATCGGCGAGATGCTCGATCGTCTCGACATCACCAGCGAGTTCCGCAACGGACTCCGGGTCACCGATGCGGCCACCCTGGAGGTCGTCCGCATGGTGCTCGTCGGCAAGGTCAACCGAGACCTCGTGTCGGCCATCAACCTGCACGGGCCGCTTGCCGTCGGGATGTCTGGGGAGGATGCACAGCTGCTGCGCGTCACTTGTCGCGATCCTGCGCTCGGTTTCGTCGGGGACGTCGAGTCGGTCAACACCGACGTGCTCGACCGGTTGCTCTCCGACGAGTTGATCCCGGTCATTGCCACGATCGGGGTGGACGGTGCGGGTCAGGCCTACAACGTGAACGCGGACACCGCCGCCGGCTCGATCGCCGGGGCGCTGGGGGCGGAGAAGCTGGTCTACCTCACCAACATCGAGGGGCTCCGACGCAACCTCGATGACCCGTCCAGTCGCATCAGCTCGACCACGGTCGAAGAACTCGAGGCGATGATGGCCGACGGCTCGCTCACCGGCGGGATGATTCCGAAGATCGAAAGCTGCCTGCATGCGATCCGCTGCGGGGTCGGCAAGGCCCACATCCTCGACGGACGGGCGCCCCACGCGCTTCTGCTCGAGGTCTTCACGAACGCCGGGATCGGCACGGAGGTCACACGATGAATGCAGGCGCGAACGACAAAATGGCGGTGCACCGGGCGGCGACCGCTGACGTCGCCAGCGGCGCCGGGTTCGACCAGCTCGAGCACTGCCCGATGATGCCGGTGTTCGGTGCGCCGACGGTGACCTTTGTGCGAGGGAGCGGTACCGAGCTGTGGGACTCGAATGGCAAGCGCTACCTCGACTTCCTGTGTGGGCTGGCCGTCACCTCGCTCGGACATGCGAACGCCGAAATCGCGGATGCGATCGCTGACCAGGCGAACACGTTGGTGCACGTGTCGAACCTGTTCGCCACGGTTCCCGGACCCCAGGTGGCGCTGACCATCGACCGGCTGCTCGGCGGTGGCGGTCAGGTGTTCTTCGCGAACTCCGGCGCCGAGGCCAACGAGTGTGCCATCAAGGTGGCCAGCATGTGGGGTGGACACGGCCGTCACCACATCATCAGCACATTCGGCTCGTTCCACGGGCGGACGCTCGCCACGCTCCACATGACCGGTCAACCGGCCAAGCACGAGGCGTTCCAGCCGCTACCGGAAGGTTTCCGCCACGCCGCGTGGGCCGATGTCGCGGACATCGAGAGGATGATCGACCCGTCCACCGTCGCCGTCATGATCGAACCGGTGCAGGGTGAAGGTGGCGTGGTGCCCGCACCGGCGGGGTACTTCGCCGACGTGCGTCGTCTTTGCACGGAACGGGGCCTTCTCTTCATGGTCGACGAGATCCAGACCGGGTTCGGGCGCACGGGCAAATGGTTCGGGTTCGAGCACTTCCTCGGCCGCGACGCCCGTCCCGATGTCGTCACGCTCGCCAAAGCGCTCGGTAACGGCATGCCGATCGGGGCATGCTGGGCTTCCCGCGAGGTGTCCTCGGCATTCAAGCCGGGCGATCACGGGTCGACCTACAGCGGCCAGCCGCTCGCGGCGAGCGCAGCGAAGAAGGTTCTCGAGATCATGGAGCGCGACGCCATTCCGTCGCGGGCGGCGGCGACGGGTGAGCGATTGCGCGCGGAGCTGGCGGCGATTCCCGGTGTGGCCGAGGTGCGCGGCCTCGGGATGCTGCTCGCCGTCGAGCTGGGGCAGCCGCTCGCAGCCGACCTCAATGCGGCTCTGATGGCAAGCGGCCTCGTGGCCAATGCCGTGACCCCGTCGGCAATTCGCATCGCACCCCCGCTGACGCTCTCCGGCGAGCATCTCGATGAGGGAGTGGCGATCTTTGCGAGATGCCTTGCCGACGTCCGCGGTGGCGACGCATGAGGCCTCGTCATTTCCTCGAGATCGCCGACTTCCGGGCTGATGAGCTGACGGCCATACTCGACTGCGCCGATGCGCCGCGGGCTCCGGTGCTCGACGGGAAGGGCGTGGCCCTGATCTTCGAGAAGCCGTCGGCCCGTACGCGGAATTCGGCCGAGATGGCCGTCGTGCACCTCGGCGGTTACCCGGCCTTCATTTCGAAAGGAGAAGTCGACTTCGACGTTCGCGAGAGCGTGGAGGACGTCACCCGGACTCTGCAGGGCTACTACAGCGTGATCGCTGCCCGGGTGTTCGACCATCGGGTGCTCGAACGCATGGCGACGGTGGCCGAAGTCCCGATCGTCAACCTCCTCTCCGATGTCGGGCATCCAGTTCAGACGCTGGCTGACCTGCAGACGATCCGGCGCCATGCCCGCCCGATCAAGGGTGCGGTGATCGCGTGGGTCGGCGACTACTCGAACGTGGCCCACTCGCTTGCGGTCGGCGCGTTGAAGCTCGGCGCTTGCGTTCGCTTCAGCTGTCCGGCTGGTTACGGACCTTCGGAAGCGGAACTCGACTTCCTCCGGACGTTCGCCCCCTCGTCCGACGCTGTGTCGGTTCACCGTCGGCCGGTCGACTGCGTGGCCGGTGCTGACATCGTCTCGACCGATGCGTGGTACTCCATGGGGCAGGAGTCGGAGAAGGAAGTGCGAGCCCGTGCTTTCGAAGGCTTCCGGGTCGACTCGGCGTTGATGTCCGCCGCGGCCCCGTCGGCGAACTTCCTCCATTGTCTTCCGGCGCACCGCGAGCAAGAAGTCACGTCGGAAGTGCTCGACTCTTCGGCGAGCTTGATTTGGCCCCAGGCCCACAACCGACTCCACACGTTCCGCGGGTTGCTCCGATGGCTTCACGAACAGGGATCGATCCGATGACCGCGATCAGACCGAAACAGCCGAAGCAGAGCCGCGCCCTCGTCGCCGAGAAGCGGACACCCGAACGGCCGACGGGCAAACGGGCGGCAGTCGACCGCTCGGGTGCGGAGGGGACGCCCGACCGCGAGCCCGGCCGGCTCTCCAAGCCGCAACGACAGCACCGCATCGCCCGCATTCTCGAACAACATGCCGTCGGGAGCCAGATTCAACTGGTGGAGCTACTCGCTGACGACAGGGTGGTCGCGACCCAGGCCACCGTCTCCCGTGACCTGGAGGACATGGGAGCGGTCAAGGTGCGGGTTCCGGGCGGGGAACTCGTCTACGCCATTCCAGAGCTCCCGAGCGACCAGATCGCGCCGGAGGACAACCTTCGGAGGGTGTTCGGTGACTGGGTCGTCGACGTCTCCCACTCGGTGAATCTCGTGATCCTCCGCACCCCGCCGGGATCGGCCCATGTCGTCGCGAGTGCGCTCGACCGTGCCGGTCTGGAAGAGATCATCGGCACCGTCGCCGGGGACGACACCATTCTGGTGGTCTGCGCCGAGACGTGGCCCGGTCGCCGGGTTGCGGACCGCATGCGGTCGCTCGCCGGGCTGTGACCGGTCCGCGCACGGGCCGCTGCCAGATGGTCTAGTCGTTCGGTTTCGGATCGCTCGGATCGTTCGACTCTGCGGGCGCGTCGATGGCGAGCATGCCGAGGCCGCTCCCGGCGGAAAGCGCGCCTGAGCGCATGTAGACGCCGAGCTTGTCGCGCGTGTCGCGGATATCGAGATTGCGCATCGTGAGTTGGCCGATGCGGTCCATCGGCGTGAACTCGCCGGCGCCCGACTCCATCGAGAGGCGCTCCGGCGCATAGGTCAGGTTCGGGCTCGTGGTGTCGAGAATGGTGTAGTCGTCGCCGCGGCGCAGTTGCAGTGTGACGCTGCCCGTGACGGCCGAGCCGACCCACTTCTGTAACGGCTCGCGCAGCATCAGCGATTGCGGATCGAACCAGCGTCCCTCGTACATCAGACGACCGAGTCGCCGGCCGAGCACCTTGTAGTTCTCGATCGTCGCTTCGTTGTGGATTCCCGAGACGAGGCGCTCGTAGGCGATGAACAGCAGCGCCATCCCGGGCGCCTCGTAGATGCCACGGCTCTTGGCTTCGATGATGCGGTTCTCGATCTGGTCGCTCATGCCCAGTCCGTGGCGCCCGCCGATGCGATTCGCCTCGGTGACCAGCGCAACGCGATCGGTGTAGGACGTGCCATTGAGTGCGACCGGCCAACCGTTCTCGAACTCGACCGTGACGATCTCCGAAGCTATGTGTACGGATGGATCGACATGTTTGACTCCCATGATCGGGTCGACGATGTCGATGCCGGTCGAGAGCAGTTCGAGGTCCTTCGCTTCATGCGTTGCGCCCCAGATGTTGGCATCGGTGGAGTAGGCCTTCTCGACCGACGACCGGTAGGGCAGCCCGCGGGCGAGCAGCCATTCGCTCATCTCCTTGCGGCCGCCCAGTTCGTCCACAAAAGCCTGATCCAGCCACGGCTTGTAGATGCGAAGATTCGGATTCACGATGAGGCCGTAGCGGTAGAAGCGCTCGATGTCGTTGCCCTTGTAGGTCGAGCCGTCGCCCCACACGTCGACGCCGTCTTCCTTCATCGCCCCGACCAACAGGGTCCCGGTCACGGCGCGGCCGAGCGGTGTCGTGTTGAAGTAGGTCTTGCCCGCGGTCGTGATGTGGAACGCACCGCACTGCAGGGCGACGAGGCCCTCCTTGACCAGGTCTTCCCGGCAATCGACGAGACGAGCCGCTTCCGCCCCGTAGACCGACGCGCGTCGCAGGACGTCGTCCAGGTCCGGCTCGTCGGGCTGACCGAGATCGGCCGTGTAGGTGTGCGGGACCGCTCCCTTCTCCCGCATCCAGGCCACGGCAGCCGATGTGTCCAACCCTCCCGAGAACGCGATTCCGACCCGTTCGCCGACCGGCAGTGACATCAAGACCTTCGACATAGGGCGCCGAGCGTAGTGGCCGGGTCGTCCGATCCCTGAGCGGAATCTCCATCTCTTCCGTGCTCCGCCCGGCATTGCGGGGACTCTCGAGACACGGAGGGCACAACCAAGCCG
>JANPFX010000046.1:0-7019 GCA_031423635.1 Acidimicrobiia bacterium
CGGCTTCGGCCGGTGACGCTTCGGCCGCGCCTCCTGTGGATCGCTGCGGCCCTGGTGCTTTCACTGGTCGCCATGGGAAGTCTCGGTGCTGCCCTCTCCGCGGACCGGAACGGGGAGGCCGGATTGCAACGTGATCTCACCGTGTCGACCCAGCAAGCACTCCGTCTCACGTCGGCCTACATCGACATGGAAACAGGCCAACGCGGATTCATCATCGGCGGAAAGGAGCTCTTCCTCGAGCCCTACCGGCGGGGGGAGGCGGAAGTCATCGCCCTCCAGGCCGAGCTCACCCGGGCTGAGGCGACGTTCGATGCAGGAACTCGCGAAGCCCTCCGCAGTGCCGTTTCCGCCGGGAACACGTGGCGCGAGCAGGCGGCGAAAGAACTGGCTTCACGACGAAGTGCTGGGCGAGCAGTAGCCGAAGGGGAGCTGTCGACCGGGGTCGGCAAGCGGCAGTTCGATACCTTGCGGACGTCGCTCGATCGGCTCAGCAGCCGGCTCTACGAGGCGCAGCGCGTGGCGAACCAGCGCCGGGAACACCGGGCACAGCAACTTACGTTTCTGCTCTTCGCCATACCGATCGTTGCACTGTTCTTCGCTGCTTTCGCTGCGCTGGCCCTCAGCCGTTGGGTCGCTCGGCCGATGGACCGAATGCTTGTTGCCGTGCGAAACATCGCGGCCGGAGATCTCTCGTCGAACGTGGAGATCGGTGGTGCGTCGGATGTGGCCGAGGTCGGCGCGAGCATCGATTCGATGCGGGCCACGATGGCCGATCGATTGGCCGAGGCGGAACGACTTCGCGAAATCGCTGACCGGGCGCGCGAAGCAATCGAACAGAGCGCCACCGTGACGCTCCAGCTCCGCAGCGAACTCGCCAACCAATTGGGCTCCTTCCCGCACGGGTGGACGGCGGCCGCAGATCTTCGCCCGGCTGCGGGGTCGATCGCCGGTGACTGCTACGACGTCACGCTGGTCTCGCCGGACGTGCTCGGCATCATCGTCATCGACATCGCCGGGCACGGAGCACCGCAGGCCATCATGGCGTTGCGATGCAAGGAAATCCTGCGCGCCGCCCTCCGTATGCACATGGAACCGGGCGACGCTCTCGGCCTTCTCTCCGAACAGGTCGGCGATCTGTGCCCGTCCTTCGTCACGGGGTTCGTCGCTCTCGTCGACACCGGCACGGGAGCCTGTCGATACGCGAACGCCGGTCATCCTCCGGCTCTCCTCGCCGATCACGACACCACGATGCACGAGCTTGACCCGACCGGTCCGCTGCTCGGCGTGTTTCCAGCTTCCTGGACCACTGCGAAAGTGCAGATCGGCGCTGGAGCAAAGTTGGCCGTCTACACCGATGGGCTCACGGAAGCCCGTGACGCTGCCGAAGAAGTGTTCTATGGGATGGAACGCTTGGCCGAACTCATCTCAACGCTCCCTTGTGAGGTCGCCGAATCCGTGGTCAAAACCTGCTTCGATGACCTTCATGTGTTCCGCCCGTCTCGCTTGGCCGACGACGTGACGGTGGTACTGGTGTGTCGTGCGTGTGAGGTTTCATGAAGATCCCGTGTTTGGACCGGGTTGCGTCGGGTACCTGCGATCGTGGCTCTGATTCCCCGCAGACGTGGACCAACGAGGTCCCGCGCCGCCCGATCGAAGGTGCCCGTGCCTGAGCTCGAACTGCAATTGTCGCCGGACCACGGTCAGAGCCGTGTGCTCCGCGCCAAGGTTCGCGAGTGGGGCTCAGCCGAGGGATATCCCGGTCCTTATGTTGATGACGTCGTGCTCGTGGCCAGCGAACTGTTCAGCAACGCCGTCCAAGCGACCACTGGCGATGCTTCGATAACCGTCGCTCTTGCCCGTCATCCCGACGGCGCGCTTGTGCGCATGATCAACGAGGGACCGGGCTTCGATCCTGAACGCGTTCCCGCCCCGCATCCCGACCGAGTTGGAGGACGCGGGATCTGGCTGGCCAAGGCGCTCGGGACGCTCGGAGTGACGCAGCGTCAATCGAAAACGATCGTCACGGTGGTCGTCGGCTGATCGCCGGACGGCCGTGTTTGGCTGAACCCGATTGCGGGTACCGCCACGCGATGATCTTTCGTGTTCTCGACGAGCATCCGGTTGGCAACCTGGATGAATACATCCGTCGTGGTGGAGGTACGGCGCTCCGCGCCGCTCGACTGGTGGAACCGATGGACCTTGTCGACGCCATCGCCGAGAGCGGACTGCGTGGCCGCGGGGGTGCGGGATTTCCGACCGCCACCAAGTGGCGGAGTGTGTTGACAAACGCTTCGGTGGTCCGGCAGACATCGGTCGTGATCAATGCTGCGGAAGGGGAGCCGTCGACCTTCAAGGATCGGACCATCCTGAGAAACAACGTGTTCCGCGTTTTCGAGGGGGCGCTGATCGCTTGCCACGTTGTTGATTCGCCGGAGTTGGTGGTGGCTATCAAGGACTCCTTCGCCGTCGAGCTCGCCATCATCGACAGTGCGGTCGCCGAGATGCGCGACGCGGGTTGGATCGACGAGATCAATGTTCGGATTGTCCGCGGTCCCGGTTCGTATTTGTTCGGTGAAGAGACCGCGATGCTCGAAGTCATCAGCGAGCGCCAGCCATTTCCACGCGTGAGCCCTCCTTGGCGACGCGGGATAGACAACGCCGACGATGGAGACGGTGAAGGAGCAACGGCCGAGTTGGCCGGTGCCGCCCAAGCTGTTGGTGCGCCCGCGTTGGTCAACAACGTCGAGACGTTCGCCAACGTCGCCTTGATCGTCGCCAACGGACCGACGTGGTTTCGCGAGGTCGGAACGGCCGCATCACCAGGCACCGTCGTCTGCACAGTCGTTGGCGACACAAGACGCCATGGCGTCGGTGAGTTCGCCATGGGCACTCCGCTCAGCGAAGTCGTCGACCAGATCGGTGGCGGCGCCAACATCGGCCGACGGATCATTGCCGTGTTGCCCGGAGCATCGTCGGCCATCGTCGGCGCACCCGCACTGACCACCCCGCTCACCCACGAGGACATGAACAAGGCCGGAAGCGGGTTGGGATCGGCCGGGTTCTTCTGCATCGACGATGCCGCCGACACGTTCGCACTCGCACACGGTGCCTCTCGCTTTCTCTCCGTCGAATCGTGCGGTCAGTGCGTGCCGTGCAAGGACGATGGGCTCGCCGTCACCGCGATGCTTGCGCAGCTCCTCGACGGCACCGCAGCCACCGACGTGTCGACGAAGATCGGTGCTCGACTTGCCACGATCACCATGGGCGCACGATGCAGCCTAGCCAGCCAGCAGCAAGTTGTCATCGCCTCGCTTGTTGCGTTGTGCGCGAGCACTCCCGTGCTGTCGTCATCTGAGGCTCCGGACGACGCCACTGGTCGCTCGGAGCGAGTGCTCGGCTCGGCGCTCCGTCCCCTGCTCGACATCGTCGATGGCGTCGCCGTGCTCGATGACTCCTTCGCCGGCAAGCAGCCTGACTGGTCCTACGACGAGCAGGATTCCGGTTTGTACCCGGTGCAGCGACTCCGTGGTCCGTCGTCGGAAGCGGATGGTGTTGTGGCGGAAGCCGTTGCCGGGTCCGGCCTCACCTGACGAGTGTCCGGTAGAGAGCCTCATACTTCGCAACCATCGCTGTGGCGTCGAATCTGCGGACTGCGGATTCGCGCACGCGGCGGCGGTCCAGCGCAACGGCGGCGCGGACTGCATCGACCGCTGACTCGACATCGTGGGCCAGGACACCGGTCGCGTCATCGATCAGTTCGTGCATCGACCCCCGATCGAACGCCACTACTGGGGTCCCCGATGTCATTGCTTCGACAACGCTGAATCCGAACGGCTCGTCGAAATCGATGAGGTGGAGGAGCGCCGCCGCGTCGCCGAGCAGGTCGGCGCGCTCGGTGCCGCCGACCGCTCCGACAAAGCGAACGTGGTCGCCATCGATGTGGGGCTCGATCCGTTCGGTGAAATACGCTGGATCCTGAATGATGCCCGCAATAACGAGCCGACGGCCTGCTCGCCGGGCCACTTCGATGGCTGTCTCGGTTCCTTTGTCCGGATGGATGCGTCCCAAGAACAGCAGGTACTCTTGGGCGACCTCGCGAAACGTCAAGTCGCCGGCATTGATGCCGTGGTGGATTGTGGCGGCATACCGGAGTCGGGGGTGGCGATTGGCGTCGCTTATGGCCACATAGGAGTTCGAGTCGTTGTACCGCTCGTACACAGGCACGATGGCCTCTGACGAGAACCCGTGGATCGTGGTGACCATCGGCGTCTCGACGAGCTCTGAGTACGTCAGAGGCAAGAAGTCGAAGCCATTGTGAATGACATCGAAGTCCCCGGCGCACTCGAACACCGACGCGATGTGCAGGCATTCGGCCACCTTGGGTTCGATGTTCGGGTCCTCCGACCACCCCATGGATGACGTTGAGATCAGGCGAGCGTTCGTGCGTGAGTCCGCAGTGGCGAACAAGGTGACCTCGTGTCCGAGCGAGACGAGCCCCTCTGTCAGCAAGGAGGCAAAGAGCTCCCAGGGGCCATAGTGCCGTGGCGGCGTTCGCCAGGAAATCGGTGAAAGCACGGCAATGCGCATGTGTCCATTTCTTGCGATCAGAAACTGATCCCCCGTTCAGTGTCAGTGTAAACGTCGTTCATCGTTTTGGCTGTTTGACCACGGCTTTTCGTGGGTACACAGGGAAAGTAGCCGCCTCTGGCCGACCAACAGGAGTCATCAACATGGATACCGTCCAACCTTCCTCCACACCACGACTGACGACCCGCTCCAGAAAGCGAGTGGCTCTCGCTCTGGTTCTTTCCGCAGGCCTCGCGCTGGCCGCGGTGCCCGGGGCCCCTTCTGCGTCTGCCAAGCACAGGTCTCGACGGAAGGTCGCCACGAAGCCGAAGGTGCCGGTCGATTTCGGGCTCCGATTCATTCAGGATGCACAAGCAGTCACGGCCGGCGAAACGGCGACGTACACCTTCGATGTCTCGAGCAGCTCCTCGTTCAACGGGATCGTCGTGTTCGACCTTCCCAACCTCACGGACAGGTTCACCGGTAGGGTGATCAGCGAAAGCCCGACACGGGGCCGTCTGGAACTCACGGTTCCGCCATTCGCAAACACGAACTCCGGCGTTTTCCTGCTGCGCGGACGGTCTGGGCAGATGGAGCGGCAAGCGAACTTCCGATTGAACGTAACTGCTCGCCCGGTCGTCACGACCACCACGGTCGCGCCGACGGCCAGCACCACCGTCGCCCCGCAGTTCACCCTTGTACCGGACGTCTTGAGCCGCTCGGCAGCATCTGGCGAGCAACAGCAGTACGGAGTTACGGTCAATCGGATCGGTGGCTTCAGTGGCGCCGTCGACTTTCGTCTCGACGGCTTGCCGGCCGGTGCATCCAGCAACTTCTCCCCGAGTCCGACAACGCAGAGCACCGTGCTCTACGTGACGCCCTCGGCTGCTACTCCCTCAGGCACCTACCTGCTCAGCATCGTCGGGCAAGCTGGTTCGACCACTCGGGCGACGGCGGTTCTGCTCGTCGTTCGTCGAACCGGTGACTTCGCTCTCGGCCTTGCGCCGCTCTCGGTGACGGTGCCTGCCGGCAACGATGCCGTTGCTGCGGTGAACGTCCTGAGACGAGCTGGTTCGACCAGCCCGTTTGCTCCCGACGTCGCTTTCACGGCCACGGGGCTTCCGAGCGGAGCAAGTGTGATCTTTGATCCGAACCCGTCGAACGGCCTCACCACCATCCGCGTGCGGACCCAGCCGACAACCCCGGTCGGGACGACAAAGATCACCATTGTGGGCACGAGTGCTTCGGTCACGCGCACGATCGTGATGTCACTTGTCGTCGAGAAGAGCACCGTGGGCGGGTTTTCCCTCGCCGCCCAGCCGGAATCGCAAACCGTCGCTCCTGGAGCAGACACCACATACACGGTGGCGATTGCACCAAGTGGTGGGTTCTCCTCCTCGATCACCCTGGGACTCAAGGGCCTCCCTCCGTTCGCCACGGCGACGGTAGTTTCCCAGACAGCAACGTCGGCCACGATCAAGGTTTCGACCGGCATCACGACCCCCACTGGCAGCTTCCCGCTGCAGATCAGCGGTACCGCCGGCAACCTGTCGGCCACCGTGCAGGTATCACTCGTTGTCGCCTGATTCTTGAAACGATGACGCATCCGGGGAATTCCCCCGGATGCGTCATTTTCTTTTTCGCGAGTCGGTGATCGAGCACCTTGAGATCTCCTCGTCTACTGCGTCTACTCCCCTGGAGGGCCGTCACGACAGGTGAAACGATTGGTCTCGCTGAGGTTTGGAGAAGTGCCCGCCGTGGGTAGTGCAGATGACCCACGACAAACAGAAGGAACAGTTCATGCCCGAACCTCTCCGTATCGGAATCTGTTCGACCTACGCGCCGCGTGCCTGCGGACTGGCCACCTTTGCCGCGGACCTGGAGAACTCGCTCCACCTCTCGGCAAACGTCCATGGCGTGTCCATCATTGCGATGGTGGATTCCGAGCTGGCAATCGACGAACCGCATTCGCCAGTCATCGCCGAGATCGCCGAGGCGGACGCGCATTCCTACGTTGTCGCCGCGCGTCGAGCGAACGAAATGTGTGACGTCGTTATCGTGCAGCACGAATTCGGGATCTTCGGTGGCGCGGACGGAGAACTCGTCCTCGAGTTCTTACGTGCACTGACTATTCCATCCATCTTGACGTTGCACACGGTCCTGTCCGCATTCAGCCCCAGGCAGGTGTCCTCGCTTCGCTCTGCGAGTGCGATGGCCGACGCAGTAACCGTGTTCACGCCAACGGCGCGCGACCTACTCGTCCGCCAACGGATCGTCGATGAGGCGAAGATCTACATCGTCCCCCACGGTGCGCCGAGTGCGCTGTACTGCGCGAAGCCCGATGATGCCCGGAGTCAACTCGACCTTGACGACCGATTCGTGATTTCGACCTTTGGACTCGTCTCGCCGGGCAAGGGTCTGGAGTTGGCGATCGAGGCGATGCGCGAAGTGGC
>JANPFX010000047.1:0-2191 GCA_031423635.1 Acidimicrobiia bacterium
GCCCGAACCCCGTTGGTGGCTGCCAGCTAACCTGGCGGGTGACGACAAGGTTCTTGTGGGAGTGCATGCATGCGACGTTTGACCGGTCTGGACGCGACGTTTCTCTACATGGAGACGGCGACGTCGCCGATGCATGTCGCGGGTACCTACATCTACGACCCGTCGGCCGCGCCGGAGGGGTTCGACTTCTCCCGCTTCAAGGCGCTGATCGCGAATCGTCTGCACAAGCTGCCACCCTTTCGCTGGCGTCTTGTCGAGGTGCCGTTCGGTCTCCATCATCCGATCTGGGTCGAAGATCCCGACTTCGATCTCGACTACCACGTTCGTCGCACGACAGTTCGTTCCCCGGGTGGCCGTGCCGAGTTGGAGGAACTGGCCGGCGAGTTGATGAGCCGGCCTCTCGATCGGCGTCGGCCGCTGTGGGAGATCCACATCATCGAAGGCCTCGAGCATGGCTACGTGGCGATGGTGTCGAAGACTCATCACGCTGCCATCGATGGGGCGTCCGGCGCCGAGCTCTCGACCAATCTGCTCGACACCCAGCCCGAACCGGTCTGGTTCGACGATGCTCCGGTGTGGACCTCCGAGCGCATTCCGTCCGATGTCGAGATGCTCAGCTACGCCATCAATTCCCTGATCCGGCAACCGGCGAAGCTCGTGTCCACCGTGAAGCAGACGGTGGAGATGGTCACCCAGCTGAGGAACCGCCCGAAAGTCGAGGGTGTGAAGTCGCCGCCATCACTGTTCAGCGCACCGCGGACGAGCTTCAACGTGCCGCTCTCGTCGAACCGGAGTTTCGGCACCACCGAGGTCACCCTGGCCGACATCAAGCGTATCCGGGCGGCCTTCGGCGGCACCGTGAACGACGTGGTGCTCGCGCTCTGCACGAGCGCCCTCCGCCGCTACCTGATCGACAACTCGGAGCTACCAGTCGAGCCGCTCGTGGCGATGGTGCCGATCTCGGTGCGCGCCGCTGACCAGAAGGGGGCCATGGGGAACCAGGTCTCGAACATGTTCGTCGAGCTTCCGACGAACGAGGCCGACCCCGTCGAGCGGCTCCGGTTGATTCAGATTTCGACGAAGGCCTCGAAGGAGCAGGCGAGCGCGATAGGCGCCGACGCACTCACGAACTGGGCCGAGTTCGCCGCTCCGGCCATCGCCGCAAGAGCCGCCCGCCTGTATTCATCGATGAACATCGCGAATCGCCATCGGCCGTTGTTCAACGTCACGATCTCCAATGTGCCGGGGCCGAACTATCCGCTGTATTGCAATGGTTCCCCGCTCGTGGCCTGGTACCCGATGGGTCCGATCTTCGACGGTGGCGGGCTCAACATGACCGTCATGTCCTACACCGGAGTAGTGCACTTCGGCCTCGTTGCGTGTTCCGACGCGTTTCCGCGGGTTCGTGATCTGGCATCGAACGTCTTGGAGGCGGCAAAGGAATTGCTCAAGGCCGTCGACGAGCACGAGGCCGCTGTTGCCGCCGCGCCAGTACAGGAGGTGTCGGCTTCGAAGCGCACCCCATCGATGGCGGCGGCGAAGAAACCTGGTGCGAAGAAGGCCGCGGTCAAGAAAACCGCAGCCCCAAAGAAGGCCGTGGCGAAGAAGGCCCGCCCGACGAAGGCCGGCAGAAGGAAAGCCAGTACCAAGACAGCGCCCGTTTCGGCCAGCTAGGGACGGAACGGTCTACCCGCCTGCGACGGGTCAGCAGTCGCTTCGCGGCCAGGGTGCGGTTGCGGCGACGCATCATTGTGGCGAGGTGCCGTGCAGGCGATTCGATGTGCGCCGGTCGTACCCCACCCTTTGCTATGGTGAATGGCCCACGCGGAAGTGGCTCAGTGGTAGAGCATCACCTTGCCAAGGTGAGGGTCGCGGGTTCGAATCCCGTCTTCCGCTCCAACGAAACCCCTGGTCAGAGGCCCTAAATGAGCCTCTGACCAGCTCCCGGAATCAAGGTTGCGGTTCGTCAAATGCCGTACGAAGCGGCCCACACCCCTCGGCCTTCTCCGCACCACGACCACGACGAACAGCGACCGCGTGGTCCTAAGATACGCCACAGCGGCATTCGTGCCGGCGTCGAGCGCAGCCTCGATCGTGCCCCGTTCCTCGGGTGTTGCCCGGGCCCAGGCGAGCGAGCTCGAACGACACCGTCACGTCGTACGCAACGACCACCTTCCTCTCCGAGCGGCCG
>JANPFX010000048.1:0-3661 GCA_031423635.1 Acidimicrobiia bacterium
CGCGCTCACCGAGGTGATGGAGCAGCGACTCGAGACGGAAACCGGAATGTCCCTGGGCTGGTACGACGTTCTCGTGAACCTCTATCTCGCGCCGGGCCACGCACTTCGGATGAGCGAGCTCGCCGACGCGGTGCTGATGTCACGGAGCTGGCTGACCCGACGCATCGACCAGCTCGAACGGGCCGGGCTTGTCGAACGGTGCTCGGCCGGCAACGACGGACGCGGGGTCCGAGCGCGCCTCACACGAGAAGGTAAGCGCGCGTATCTCAAGCTGGAGCGGGTGCACTCTTCGGTGATCGACACGCACTTCCTGCCCAACGCGACCCCGGCCGAAGCCGAGGTCATCGAACGGGTCATGAACCGCGTCGCGGCGAACGCCCGCCGCGAACTCGGACGTCCCGAGTAGGCGCGAAGTCCGCGAAGGGTTACACCGCTCGGGTGAACGCCACCGCACCGAGCAGGGTGCCGATGGCGCCGAGCGACGCCATCGCCCCGCCCAGCGCGAGAGCCCACTTCTTCTTCACCAGAACATGGAGAGCCGCTCCTCCGCCGGTGATGAGGAAGCACGTCATCTTGAAGCCGAACCAGGCCTTGGCCGACGTCGGGTAGGCATCGAAATCGATGACGAGGGCGTTCCAGATGCCCGTGAAGAGCAGGATCACGTAGGCGGGCCACGCCAGAAGGGCAAAGCGGTTGGCGATCTTTCGGGGAGCGTCGGGTCCGAGCGTGCGCACCGTCGGGAGAAGACCTCCGAGGACGATCTGTCCACCGACCCAGACGGTCGCGGCAAGCACGTGGATGAACACCCGGGCGGTATTGGCAGTCAAAGTCACGGCGACACCGTAACCGGCTCATCCGCCTTATCCGGCCCGTGCCCGCCCACCCCGAGGGGTCCGATGCAGCTACAGCGACCGCTGCAGGAACTCCAGCACCGCGGCGGCGATCTCGTCTGGACGCTCCGGCAGCATGGCGTGGCCCGCTTGCGAGATCTCCACCAGCGTTGCGCAGTCTGCATGGTCCGCGACGTAACGCCGGCCGTTCTCGGGGACGGCGATCACGTCGTCGAGCGCTTGCACGACCAGGACCCGCGGCGCGACAGCGTCCCACCACTCGGCACGGTCCGTCCGCACCACCGCACCGCGCTGATAGCGGGCCACGGTGGGCATCCAGCCCCCACTCCACACGGACGGGTCGTTCCCGTCGGCGAAGAAGGCGCGGCGAACGTGCTCGAGATGCTCCGACCGCGCGAGTGACTCGTCGAAGCAGGAGAGCAGCGAATGATCGATCACTGGTGCGATCGGCACGTATCCGCCTGCCGCGAGAAGGGTGAGGGTGGCGACACGATCGGGATGGTCGGCGGTGAACATGCGCGCGAGCCGGTTGCCGAAAGCGTGGCCGATGATATGCGCGCTGTCGATTGCGTGTTCGTCCATCGTGCGACGAACTTCAGCGGCGAGATCATGCATTGTCGGTTCTCCGTCCCACGACGGCAACGGATCGAGTGCGTGAGGGGCGAACCCGGCCGCCCGGAGGCTCGCACACAGCGCATCGAAGTCCGACGCGGGACGGCCCAGCGAGGGCAGGAGGACGACGTGGGGTGTTCCGGCCGTCATGTCAGCGACCGACCTCGTGCAACTCGATCCGGTTGCCCCACGGGTCGCGCACGAAGGCCTGCCGCGACGTGCCGGCGGCGCGAATCGAGGTGACTGCGACACCCGCCGCGCTGACCTCGGCGACGGCGCCTTCCAGGTCGTCGACGAGGATCGCCACGTGGTCGCCGTCGGGGGCACGCGGCGTACCGACGACGAGGTGGAACTGCTGCGCCCCAACGTCGAGCCAGGCGCCGGGGAACGGGAAGTCGGGGCGATCCGTGCGCTCCGTGAGGCCGAGCAACCCGCAATAGAAGGTCATCGCCTCGTCGCGGTCGCCGACCGTGATGTTCACATGATGGATCCCCTGCGGACGCAGGCTCATCGCACTGCGTCGATCCGTCGTTGGGTAGGTGTGGTCGTCACGGCTCCATCATCCACCTCGGGCCGGGGCCCGTCCATCACGCCCCACGCTTCCCGACTCAAACTCTCCGTGGGCCAGCAGGCTCGCTCGGGCCAGCTCGCGTCGGTTTTTGCCGCCTTTACTGGCCCAAGCGAGGGAGCTGGCCCACGAATTCGCATCGGCGAGGGGTGGGTACCGTGGAAAACTGGTCTCCTTATGTCGCTCCTCTCCTCCGTCGAAATGGCCCCCCGGGATCCGATCCTGGGCCTGAACGAACAATTCAACGCCGATGCCAACCCCAACAAGGTGAACCTCGGCGTGGGCGTCTACACCGACGAGAACGGCAAGCTGCCCCTGCTCAAGTGCGTCGCCGCCGCCGAGAAGGCCATGGCCGCCGAACTGAAGACCCGCGGCTACCTCCCCATCGACGGCCTGGCGAGCTACGACAAGGCCGTGCAGCACCTCGTATTCGGCGCCGAGTCGGCCGCGGTCAACGACGGCCGTGTGGCGACCGTGCAGGCTCTCGGCGGCACCGGCGGCCTAAAGGTCGGTGCCGATTTCCTTCGCCGCCTCCTCCCGGCGGCGAAGGTTCTGATCAGCGACCCGAGCTGGGAGAACCACCGGGCGCTGTTCACCAACGCCGGCTTCGCCGTGGAGAGCTACCCGTACTACGACGCCGCCGCCCGGGGCATCGACGTCGACGCCATGATCGCCGCGCTCGACGCCACCCCGGCCGGCACGATCGTCGTGCTCCACGCGTGCTGCCACAACCCGACGGGCTACGACCTCACCCCGGCCGACTGGGAGCGCGTCATCGCGTCGGTGTCGTCTCGCGGACTCGTGCCGTTCCTCGACATGGCCTATCAAGGCTTCGGCGACGGCATCGCCGAAGACGGTGCCGCGGTGCAGATGTTCCTGGCATCCGGGCTCGACTTCCTCGTCTCCACGAGCTTCTCCAAGAGCTTCTCGCTCTACGGCGAGCGCGTCGGCGCGCTGAGCATCGTGTGCGCCGACCGCGACGAGGCCGCCCGGGTGCTCAGTCAACTCAAGATCGCCGTGCGCACCAACTACTCGAACCCGCCCACCCACGGCGCCCAGATCGTGTCGACCGTGCTCACCACCCCCGAGCTCCGGGCGATGTGGGAGGACGAGCTCGCCGGCATGCGGGCGCGCATCAAGGAGATGCGTGGAGCACTCGTCGACGGACTTCGACGGGCCGGCGTCACCTCGGACCTCGGCTACATCACCACCCAGCGCGGGATGTTCTCGTATTCGGGCCTCAGCGCCGAGCAAATGCAGCGGCTGCGTTCGGAGTTCGGCATCTACGGAGTCGACACCGGCCGCATCTGCGTCGCTGCTGTGAATCACCACAACCTCGACCCGATCTGCGAGGCCATCGCCAAGGTCATGGCCGACTGATGGCCGACCCTGTCGTCGTCTCCCGTCGCATTGCTGCGTCACCAAGTCACGTCTGGGCACTGATCACCGACGTCACCCGCATGGGCGAATGGTCTCCCGAGACCACGAAATGCCGGTGGATCGGCAAGGTGAAGAGGCCGCAGGTCGGTGCCCGCTTTCTCGGACAGAACCGCAACGGGATGCGACGGTGGGCGACTCCATGCGTGGTGATCGTGTGCTCACCCGGACGGACCTTTGGCTACCGGGTGAA
>JANPFX010000049.1:0-38259 GCA_031423635.1 Acidimicrobiia bacterium
GGCGCGGGGCCTCAACCCCCCTCATGCTTCTGTTCGGCGCTCCTTGGGGGGTGGGGGGGGGCGGGGCGATCGGCGCGCGGGTGCCCCCTACTTCCGCGCGGCCGCGCTCAGACTGTGCCGGGATCTTTCGGTTCGAGCGTCAGCGACACGGAGTTGATGCACCAGCGCTCGTCGGTCGGCACCGGGTAGCCCTCGCCGGTGAAGACGTGGCCGAGATGGGAGCCGCAATTCGCACAGCGGGCTTCCGTGCGGGGGTACCCGAGCAGATGGTCGGTCAGGAGTACCACTGCGTCGTCGGCCGTGGGCGCGTAGAACGAAGGCCAGCCGCAGCCAGAGTGGAACTTGGTGTCGCTGCGGAAGAGCTCGGCCCGGCATGCTTTGCAGCGATAGACGCCCTCGGTCTCCTCGTCGGTGTACTCGCCGGTGCCTGCCCGCTCCGTTCCGGCCTTGCGGAGCACCGCGAACGAAAGAGGGTCGAGCGTCTTGGCCAGCTCGTTGTCGTCGAGCTGCACAGGGTACGGGGTGCCATCGGGGCGAAGGTTGGTCAACAAGCCAGACATAGCGGGTCCTCGGTGTCGTTCGGAAGTTGGTGCCAAACGGTACCGCTGGGTTCGCTCGGCGAAGCCCGGTTCGCCTCAGCTCCGCTCAGCTATCTACGCTGCCGCTCATGGAACTTCGAGATCGAGTTGTGGTCATCACCGGCGGCGGATCAGGAATCGGTGAGGCGCTGGCCGTCGCGGCACATGCGGAGGGCGCCAGGCATGTGGTGGTCCGACCTGAACGAGGCCGAGGCCAAGCGTGTGGCGGCGTTGATCGGTGGGACCGGCGTCGGCCTCGACGTGCGTGACGAGACGGGAATCGGGGCGCTCGTCGAGCGGACGGAGGACGCCCACGGACCGATCGATCTCTTCGCGTCGAACGCCGGCTTCGTGACCGTCGGCGGGCTCGAGGACACCAACGAGCGCATCCAGGCGATGTGGGAGGTCCACGTCATGGCGCACATCTATGCCGCCCGCGCCGTGCTCCCGTCGATGATCGCTCGCGGGGAGGGATACCTCCTCAATACAGCGTCGGCCGCCGGGCTCCTCAGCCAGATCGGTTCGATGAGCTACTCGATCACCAAGCATGCCGCCGTTTCTCTGGCCGAATGGTTGTCGATCACCCATCACCACCAGGGGATCCGGGTCTCCGTCCTGTGTCCCCAAGCGGTCGCCACCAACATCGCCATCAACAGCCCCGACACCCTCGGGGGCGGGGGACTCGAAGATGGGGTCGCCGCGGCTGATGGGGTGAAGACGGCGGCGGAAGTCGCGACCGCCTGCGTCGAGGCGGTCAGGGCGGAGCGGTTCCATGTGCTTCCCCATCCGGAGGTTGCGACCTACCTGGAGCGCAAAGCCACGAACATCGACCGCTGGCTGACCGGCATGCGCCGGTTCCAATCGGCGCTCTACGCCGGTGGAACGCTCCCGGGCGACGTGATCGCCCCGGTGTGACCACCGCTGAACCTCGCGAGGAGATCGGGGTACGAAACCGGGGGTAGACGTTCGGTCGGCGGCCGGACTTTCCGGAGGAAACTGATGGCACCCTCAAGACTGAGCCACACTCGCGGCTACGCTCGGTGACTGAAGTCCGTACGTTTTGCCCGTGGTCGATCGTACATTTGTGTTGTGGCCTCCTTCCCCGGGCTCCGCTTCCAGTTCCAAGAGGTACGAGCGCCCGATGAGTGACTACGTTTCGTTTCGAGATCTTCTGCGTCTGGGCATTGTCGCGCTTCTCGTCGGTGCTTTGGGCTGGTTCTTCGGCTTCGCCAGCGGGCAGCGATCAGAACCGACGGCGCGAGACGAAGCCCTGCTGGTGCCGATCGAGGCCATCGAGGCTGATCCCGCTGCTGCGGTCACGGAGCCCGAATACGTTTCCGAGCTGGTCTTCTACAAGCCGACGATTCCTGATTCGACCGTTCCGACCACCGCGGCCGCCGAGGCACCAACGGACGGCGTGACCGAGCCGACGACAGCCGCGCCCCGGCCGGCCGACAAGGTCGCCGCCCGGGTTCCGCTGGCGGTGATCCGTATTCCCAACTGGTTCCGGCTGCTTCCGACAACGTCCACGCTCGCGCCCGTCACCAGCACCACCACCACGCGACCGCGCCGTGCCGTATCGACCCTCTCGGTCACAACGACGGGTCGGCCCCTCGTGCCGAACGGCACCGTTGCTCCGACGCTCGGAACGATTTCGTCGACGACGAGGTCACCAGGGGCTCCAACCACAACGCGACCCTCTGGACCTGGCGATGACCCGACCACGACGGTCAGGGGCGGCGGGATCGTGATCAATCCGGTCACGACCGACCCTTCCACCACAAGAGCGACTGTTACGACCAAGGTGACCACCACGACGGACGATCCGACCACGACCACGCGGGCAGTCACGACGACCACCCGGGCGCCGACGACGACCACGCGGACGACCACGACGACGCTTAAGCCGACGACGACCACGGAGGAGCCGACGACGACGACGGAGGAGCCGACGACGACCACGACGACGCGTAAGCCGACCACGACCACGACGACGCGTAAGCCGACGACGACGACGACGGAGGAGCCGACGACGACCACGACGACGCGTAAGCCGACGACGACGTTGGCTGCGACGACGACGCTTGCGCCGACGACGACCTTGAAGCCGACGACGACGTTGGCTCCGACGACGACGCTTGCGCCGACGACGACCTTGAAGCCGACGACGACGTTGGCTCCGACGACGACTGCGGCTCCGACGACGACTGCGGCGGCGACGACGACTGCGGCTCCGACGACGACTGCGGCGGCGACGACGACGTTGGCTCCGACGACGACTGCGGCGGCGACCACGACGCTGCCCTGAGGGAGCGATGTGGTCGGACGGGCCTGAGCGGTGAAGCCCCGATGGTCGAACGGCCGGAGGGCTAGAGGATCAGCACCGGCTTGATCGCTCCGCCGCTGAGCGAGGACTGCTCCGCTTCGTTCACCTGGTCGAGCCGGTAGGTAGTGATGAGTCGATCGAACGGGAATCGTCCGGCACGCCACAGTTCGATCATGTGGGGGATGAACGAGTGCGGGTCGGCGCTGCCCTCGAGAATGCCGATGACGGTCTTGCCCATCAGCGCGGATCCGTCGAACTCGATGTTGCCGATCTGGACGCCGACAAAACCGCACACGCCCGTCATCCGAAGGCAGGTCACCGCCGACTGCATCACGCTCGGAATACCCGTGGTGTCGATCGTGTAGTGCGCGCCCCCACCGGTGATGGTCTGGATCTCGGTGACCAGATCATCCCGATCGCCTCGCAGAACATGAGTCGCGCCGAGTTCCTGCGCGAGGGAAAGGCGGGACTCGTGCAGATCCACGGCGATGATCGTCGTGGCGCCGGCGACGACTGCGGCCATGACCGCGGCGAGCCCGACTGCGCCTGACCCGAAGACCACGAGGCTCGTGCCCGGCTTCACCTGCATCGACAACAGAACCGAACCGGCTCCGGTCTGGATGCCGCAGCCGAGCGGTCCGAACAGTTCGATCGGGAGGTCGGCGTCGACCTTCACGGTGTTGCGGATCGAGGCGATGCAGTGGGTGGCGAGCGACGACTGCCCGAACCAACGGGCCGCCACCTCGTTGCCGGCGGAATCGGTCACCGTGGTGGAGCCGTCGAGGTCACGTCCGACCAGGTTGCGCGGGAGGAAGGTCTCACAGTACGCGCGCTGACCTTTCGCACAGTTGTCGCAAACACCGCAGGAGTCGAACGACAGCACCACATGATCGCCGACGGCCAGTGTGGTGACTCCCGGGCCGATGGCATCGACGATGCCCGAGCCTTCGTGGCCGGTGATCATGGGGAGAGCGACGAAACCGGCCCGAGCCAGCGCGTCGGTGTGGCACATGCCGGCGCCGACGATCCGAACCCGGACCTCGCCGTGTCTCGGCTCAGCGAGATCGACGTCCTCGATCGTGTATGGAGAGGCTCCGTCGCGCAGCACGGCAGCTTGGATCTTCATCGTGTGGTCCTTGTCGTCAGTCTCTTGGAGCGGCGTCGGTTGTGGTCTGGCGTGCGTGTTGGAGACGTCTCAGTTGAGGAGCGGGTCGCGGGGGAGGCCGAGGATGCGCTCGCCGATCTGGTTCCGCTTGATCTCCGATGTGCCGCCGGCGATCGACATGCCGCGGTGCATGAGAACCATGCCGCCGACGAGCGCGCGGGGCCCGTCCATGAAGGCGGCCTCGGCACCCTGTACCTCGGCGAACATCGCGGCGGCTTCGTGGCCGATCTCCGACAACACGAGTTTGGTGATGTTGCCCTCCGGGCCGGGACCGCTCCCTGCGACAGCGCGGAACACGCTTCGCATGTTGAGCGCGGCCATCGCCTGGTGCGTTGCCGTGTAGCGGCCGATCCGTGCGGGGCCGCCGGCGAGACGACTCGGGTTCGCGTCGTAGGCGGCGATGAGGGCTTCTCCGGGTAGTGCCATTCCTCCTCCTCCGCCGCCACCAATGCTCACGCTCTCGTTTCCGAGGGTGGCGCGGGCGACCGTCCAGCCTCCATCGACCGGTCCGACCACATCGTCATCGGGAACGAAAACGTCGTTGAAGAAGACCTCGTTGAACTCGGAGTTGCCGCTCGTCATTTTCAGTGGACGCACTTCGACTCCTTCGGCCTTCATGTCGAGCACGACCATGGTGATGCCCTGGTGCTTCGGGGCGGTCGGATCGGTCCGAACGGTGGCGAAACCGCGTCCGGCGTAGTGGGCGCCGCTGGTCCAGACCTTCTGCCCGGTGATGAGCCAGCCTCCGGCCACGCGTGTCGCCTTCGTCTTGATGCCGGCGGCGTCGGAACCGGCGTCGGGCTCGGAGAAGAGCTGACACCAGATGACCTCCTGGCGCAGCGCAGGCGGGACCCAGCGGGCGACCTGATCGTCGGTGCCGTACTGGATCAGCGTGAGGATGACCCAGCCGGTGATGCCGTAGGCCGGCTTCTTGATTCCGGCGGCCGTGAACTCCTGCTCGATCACGAGCTGTTCGACCGGCTTGGCGTCACGTCCCCACGGCTTCGGCCAGTGCGGCTGAACGTACCCGGTCGTGATGAGCGCATCTCGCTGGGCCTTCGCATCGAGCGACTGGATGCTCTCGGCGAACGCTTTGATCTCCTCGCGGAACGACTCGGCTTCGGGTGGCAGCTCGACGGTTCGCATGCGGCGGACTCCGGCGCGGGTCATGTCGGTCACGCACGCGGCGGCGGCCTCGTGATCGAGGAGCACCTTGAGGGTGGTCGCGCGCCGCATCGCGAGGTGAGCATCGTGTTCCCACGTGATGCCGATGCCACCATGCACCTGGGTGTTGAGATTCGCCGCGAGATCGGCTGCCGGACCTGCCAGCGTCGCCGCGAGGGCGGCAGCGTACGTGAACTGCTCGGCGCCGTCCTTCGATGCGCGCGCCGCGTCCCACACCGTTGCGGTAGCCAGTTCGGTGGCGACGGCCATGTTGGCGCAGTGGTGCTTCACCGCTTGGTACACGGCGATCGGCCGTCCGAACTGGAGCCGGACCTTGGCGTAAGCCGCAGCCTGCTCCGTGCACTCACGGGCGACGCCGACAGCCTCGGCCGAAAGGATCACTCGCGCGATATCGGTGAGGGTCTGCCGAGCGCCGGTCATCACGATGGCCGGGACACCGTCAAGCGTGATCCGACTGGAGCGCCTGGTCGGGTCGAGGTTGGGAGGCGTGTCGACGGAAACACCGTCGGCGTGCGCGTCGATGATGGCGACGTCGTTACCGGCGCCGACGAGGAGAACATCAGCGAGACCTCCCCCGAGCACCACTCCGGCGGAGCCATATGCCCGCCCGTCGCGGATCTGCACGCTTCCTTCGAGCGCCGCGGCGCCGGTACGCGTCCCGTCGGCGAGGCCCGGCAGGAGTGCCGCCTGGGTGGCAGCGTCGGCCCGAGAGGCGATCGTGGCGCTGACAATGACCGTGGGCACGAAGGGTCCGGGAGCGCCTGCTCGGCCGAGCTCCTCGACGACGACGACGAGCTCTTCGAGGCCGTAGCCCGAACCTCCGTCGGCCTCCGCGATGTGCAGGCCGAGCCAGCCGAGTTCGGCAAGGTCCCTCCAGAACGAGGGGAGTTCCTCGGTCGGAGCTTCGAGCAGGGCTCGCGAAGCGGACCGCGCCCCGTGCTTGGCCAGGAAGTCCGCCGCAGTGGCCGCCAGGAACTTGTGGTCCTCGTTCAGTGCAATCGACATGGCTTCGAAGGTACCGCCCCTCGCCTCGGCACAACCAAAGCACGCCGGCCGATTGCCGAGAGGCAGCAGCTGCGGCGCGGCAGCCTCAGGGTTGCCGTCAGCTTTCGGAGGAGAACGTGAGACCGGCGAAGTCGCCGGTCTTCCTCCAGCCGTCGATGTAGTCGAAGTAGGCCAGCGCGCCCTCGGGGAAACCGAGGCTGTTGCGCAACCCCCGCGGGCCGGCGTCGAGGCCCTCGTTGTTGTAGTAGCCGGGGGTGCAGTCCGGCTGGTTGCCGAACCTCCGGCCTCCGGATTCCAGCCGATCGAGCCACGCCTGCTCGACGTCAGCGCTGACCTCGACGGTTGCCGCGTCGATCGACTCGGCGTGCGAGACGACTGCGGAGATCGTGGTCGCGGCTTCGATGAGGTTGTGGGGGACGTTCGAGATCAAGTTGGCGCCGTGCGTCGGACCGACCACGAACACGTTCGGGAATCCGTGAACGTGGATGCCGTGCAGGCTGCGCATGCCCTCTGCCCAGTGTTCGGACAGTTTGCGTCCGCCCTCTCCGACCATGTCGAAGCCGGCCCGGCGCGTGTATTCGGTACCGACTTCGAACCCGGAGGCATAGATCAGGCAGTCGAGTTCGATGTGTTCCCCGTTGGCGAACACGCCCGTCTCGTCGATCCGTTCCACGCCTCGGCCGTCGGTGTCGATGAGGTGCACGTTCGGATTGTTGTACGCGTCGAGGTACTCGTCGTGGAAACAAGGGCGCTTGCACAGCTGGCGATACCAGGGCTTGAGCGACGACGCCATTGCCGGGTCGTGCACGACCGCATCGACGCGGGCGCGGATCTCGGCCATCTTCTCGTCGTCGCTCTCGAAGTACGCCCGCTCGAGCCCGGCCGGGCTGAGATCGGGCGTCGGGCTCGACAGGAGCTTGGCTCGGATGCGTTTCGTGATGTCGGTCCATCCGTCCTTCACGAGGTCCTCGTCGACGAGTCCGCCGGTCTGAAGTGTCGCAAAGTTCCGTAGCCATTTCTGCTGCCAGCCGGCCCCGAGGGTGGCGAACCAGCCAGGATCGACGTCGTGGTTGTTGCGGACATCGATCGACGATGGCGTGCGTTGGAAGACGAAGAGGTCGCCGCACGATTTGGCGAGATACGGAATGCACTGAACCGCTGTGGCGCCTGTGCCGATGATGCCAACCCGCTTATCGGCGAGCTTCTCCATCGTCGCTCCGGCCGGACTTCCTCCGGTGTAGTCGTAGTCCCAGCGGCTGGTGTGGAAGCTGTGACCCTGATAGGTCTCGATCCCTGGGATTCCCGGAAGCTTCGGACGATGGAGTGGTCCGGTCCCCATGGCGATGTACTTCGCGCGCATACGATCACCGCGGTTCGTCTCGATGATCCACCGGCGGGCGCTTTCATCCCATGCGCATCCGGTCACTTCGGTCGACAGGCACGAGTTCGTGTACAGATCGAAGTGCGTGCCGATGCGTCGGCAGTGCTCGAGGATCTCCGGAGCGTGGGCGTACTTCTCCGTCGGCATGTGGCCGGTCTCCTCCAGCAGCGGCATGTACACGAACGAGGTCGTATCGCACTGCGCCCCGGGGTAACGGTTCCAGTACCAGGTGCCCCCGAAGTCGCCGCCCTTCTCGATGATCCGAACGTCGGTGATGCCGGCTTGCTTCAGGCGAGCGCCGGTGACGAGCCCGGCGAACCCGCCCCCGATGAAAGCAACGGTGACGTCGTCGGTGAACGGCTCGCGGGGGAGTGGTTCGACGTAGGGGTCGTCGAGGTAGTGGGCGAAGGCATCGACGAGCTGGATGTACTGCTCATTGCCGTCGCGACGAAGGCGTTTGTCCCGTTCGGCCAGGTAGCGGGCACGGAGCGCGTCCTTGTCGAGAGGTTCAGCGGTATCCGGCGGCTCGTGCACCTCTCGACGTTGGCAGGGTCGCGGGCGGCGTGCCAAGTCGCAAGGCGACTACAGCTCCGCTGTCGTGTCCTCGCGCCAACGCTTCGCCATGGTTCGCACGGTGGACAGAACGGACGGATCGAAGCCGTCGACCGGAAACCCCATTGGCTGTGGGGGTGCCGCACGGTACCCGCAACGAGCCGCCAACACCCCGAGTACACGCGGATGGCGGTAGTACGCATCGAACACCGCGAGGCGAGCCACGCCGAAGAGGTCCGGAACCTCGCGCTCGATCGCCTCGAGGGCGGACTGGCGTTCGATTCGGGCCGCTCCGATGAAGGCTTCGCCCAACGCCTGTTCGAGTTCATCCATGGTTTCGGCATGTCCCGCGACAAGGTCGCAGATCGACTCGATGGACCCGGCGAGATCAAGCTCTGCGCCTGAAGGCCAGTGCGCGTCGCCTGGAAGCAGCGCTTCTGCCAAGGCCTGGGTGAACGCGGCGTTCATGGAACGGGTACCACGGATCGTTCCTCGAGGAGGAGGTCGGCGGCGCGCAGGGCGATTGCCTGGATCGTTGGTGTGGGGTTCACAGCCGCTGCCGTGGCGAACACACTCGAGTCAACGACGAGGAGGTTGCCAACGTCATGGGTCCGGCAGCGATGATCGACGACCGACGTGGCGGCATCGGCTCCCATCCGGCAGGTGCCCATGAGATGAAATCCGGCTTGGTTGACCAGACGTGACTCCAACACCTCAGCGCACCCAGCACGCTCCAGCACTGCCCGGGATGTGGCAAGTCCATGGGTGATCATCGCTTCGGAGTTGGCATCGAGTCTGTAGCGCATCCGTGGGGCGGGGACGCCAAAGCGATCGGTCAGAGTGTCGTCGAGTTCCACCCGGTTGTCGGGGTTCGGAAGGTCTTCACACGTGATGGCCATCGTGGCGACGTGCCCAAACAACTGCTCGAAACGTCGGTGATGGCCCGTCCCCCAGGGCACGTCGAGATTGAATCCGCCGAGAGCCGTGACCAATGGTCCTTGCCCGCGCGTCACCTGCACCTCGTAGCCACGCACAAACCCGCGACCGGGTGCTGTCTCGTAGAACTCCTGTGACATCAGACAAAATGCGTCATTCCCGGCAAAGCCCGCGACGGGTTCGGTGAAGACACCAGTGGCCGCGGCGATGGGATGCAGCATGAGGTTTCGACCGACGAGCCCGGTCGAATTGGCGAGCCCGTCCCTCCCGCCGGAGTGCAACAGCAGGCGCGGTGTGCCGATACCGCTCGCCGCGATCACCACGACATCAGCGGAGGTGTGGTGCTGCACGCCATGAACGTCGAACCACGTCGCCCCGGTGGCAAGTCCGGCCGGCGACGTTGTGACTTCAGCGACCGCCGCTCCAGTAATCACTCGGGCTCCCGCTGCGATCGCCTTCGGCCAGTACGTGATGTCGGTCGACGCTTTGGCCCCCCGCGGACATCCGAGTTCGCACGGGCCGCAGTGGTTGCAACCGAGTCGGCCGTCATAGTCCTCCGAGATGATCGCGCCGTCGCTCGGCCACCAGTGCCAGCCGAGCGAGTCGAACGCTGCGGCGATGCGAGCGCCCGCGAGTCCCAGGGGCATTGGTGGCGTCGGGCGCGCCGAACGTGGCGGGTTGGCGGGATCGCCGGCGATACCGCACACACCCATCAGGCGGTCATTGATGTCGTAGTATTTCTCCAGCTCCCAATACGTGAGCGGCCAGTCGACGCCGACTCCGTCAAGCGTTCGTACGCGGAAGTCCGACGGGTGGAACCGGGGTGTGTGGGCCGACCACAGCACGGTCGAACCGCCAATACCGTTGAACAGAATCGGCTTGATCGGTGTGGTGTCGTCGGCGATCGGGTAGTCCTCGGGCCGACTTCGCACGTTGGGATTGGGGTTCCAGTCGCGTAGTCGGCGCGTCTCCCAGTCGGGGAACGAAGTGGCGTACGCCCCCGGGTCGGGCCAATGCCCACGGTCGAGGCACACGACGTCGACGCCGGCGACCGCGAGCCGCCACGCGAATGCCGCGCCTGCCGCGCCGGCGCCAATGACCAACACGCTGTGATGCTCACCTGACCCGAAGACCCTGTTTGTCACGACGCGCTCCTGGTCGCAGGCGCGACTTTCCAGCAGCGCACCGACCGTCCGTCGCCGATCGTCACGAGTTCTTGGCGTTCCGCACGGCAGCGGTCCTCCACGAGAGGGCAGCGACCAGCGAGGTAGCAGCCGGCGGGTAGGTCGACCGGGCTCGGTATCTCACCGGCGAGATCCTTGCGTTCACGATCAACACGTCGATCGGTCGGATCGGGGAGAAGAACCGAATCGAGAAGCGCCTGGGTATAGGGATGCGCGGGGTGCTCGAACACCTGAGCTCGAGTGCCCTGCTCGACGATCTGACTGAGGTACATCACCGCTACCTCGTCGCAGACCTGGCCGACCGTCCACAGGTCGTGGCTGATGAAGAGATAGGAGATCCCGAGGCGTCTGCGCAGATCGGCCAGGAGCTTGACCATCTCGACCCGGGCGGCCGGTGGCAGTGCCGACGTCGGTTCGTCGAGCACCAAGAACTCGGGCTGCGTAGCGAGCGCACGAGCGAGACAGACTCGTTGCTGCTCGCCGGCCGAGAGAGCGGCTGCCTTTCGGTTCCGGGTATCAGGGCTGAGGCCGACCAGATCGAGGAGTTCCGCGATCCGTCGCCGCTTCTCCTCGTCCGTCGTGTCGCTTGCCGGCCCACCGCGACCAGGACCGTGGAGGTCGAGCGGCTCTCGTACGATCCGGTCTACCGTCCAGCGTGGATTGAGCGAATCGAACGGATCCTGGAACACGATCTGCATCCGGGCACGCTGCGGACGAAAGGCCTTGGAGTCAAGAGCGGTGATGTCGCGCCCGGCGAAGAGCACGGTGCCCGCATCCGGCTCCAGCAGCCGGACAAGGAGCCGACCGACGGTTGTCTTGCCAGAGCCGGACTCGCCGACCAGCCCAACCGCATGTCCGGCGGGGATTGAGAGATCGACACTCTGCACGGCCTGCAATCGACGCTTGTCCGGCAGGACGAAGTGTTTCGACAGAGCCTTCACTTCGACGAGGGCATCGGATTCGTCCAACCTGCGTGCGGCTGGGTTGTTCGCCGTGTCGGCCGATTGCACTGCGAGAATGCGCTTGGAGTACTCCTGCTTCGGGGAAAGGAAGAACTCGCGAACGGTCTGCTCCTCGATCACCCGACCATCGGCCATCACCACGATTCGATCGCAGTAATTCGCGATGATGCCGAGATCCTGCGTGACGAGAAGTACTGCGGAACCGGTTGCCTGCGCTCGCTCCCACATCCGGTCGAGAAACTGCGCCTGGATCGTCACGTCGAGTCCACTGGTGGGTTCGTCGGCGATGAGCAACTGCGGTCGCGAGCTCATGGCCATCGAGATGAGTGCTCGCTGGGCCATACCGCCCGACAACTCGTGGGGATATGCGGTGAGACGCCGGGAGGCATCATTGATACCGACTGCCTCCAGCAACTCGATCGCGTGCGTTTGCGCTTCCTCTTTGCTTGCTCGGTTGTGGGCTCGGAAGACCCGCGAAATCTGGGTGCCGATCGTGAGCAGAGGGTTGAGTGACTGACGTGGTTTCTGGGTGATGAGCCCGATCGACCTGCCTCGAATCTCCCGAAGCTCGGCGTCGCTCAAAGCAAGCAGGTTGCGATTGTCGTAGAGGACGGATCCACTCACCCGCCCCGGATGGCGGGCAAGGCCCATCAGCGCGAGCGCCGCTGACGTCTTGCCGCAGCCGCTTTCGCCGAGGAGTCCGACGATCTCGCCCCGATGGATCCGCAGGTTGAAGTCGCTCACAGCTTTTGTGCCTACGCCGTACGAAACACAAACGCCGCGCGCTTCCAGCACAACCTCCTTTTCCACGGCCGAGTTCGGTGTCGACACGTCGGTCATCCGCCGACCCGCCGTTCGATGGCGTTGCCGACGGCGGCGAATCCGAAGACCGTGAGCGAGATCGCCAGGCCCGGAAACACCGACGGCCACCATTCACCGAGGATCAACTGGTTGGCGCTCGAGGAGATCATCAGACCCCACTCCGGTGTGGGGGGTCGAACGCCGGCTCCGACGTAGGAGAGACCGGCGGTGAGCAATATTCCGAATCCGACGGTGACCGAGAGTTGGATCAGCGAAGGTGCGAGTGAGTTCGGAAGAACATGGCGAAACGCGATCTTCCACTCGGAGTTGCCCATGGCGCGCGCCGACTCCACATAGCTCCGGTTGCGTTGCGTGAGCACTTCGGCGCGGGTGAGACGGATGAAGATCGGCGTGTAGAGCAACGACAACGCGACGATGAGGTTGCCAGTATTTCGACCGGAAAGGGCGACGAGCATCATCCCGAGAATGAAGACAGGGAAGGCCTGGAGCACATCGCTGATGCGCATCACGACCTCGGCCCACCAGGTGCGGAAGTATCCGGCGGTCAAGCCGATCAACGTCCCCAACACGCTCGAAACCAGCGCCGCCGAAACCGCGAGAACGACGTCGGTTCGAGGTGCGCTGATCACCTGGGAGAACACGTCGAGACCGGAGGCATCGGTACCCATCCAATGGCTGAGTGACGGATGCTCCGAGGGCGCCCCGGTCGGTTCTGTCGGCGACTTCGGAGCAATGAGGGTCCCGAACAACGCGAGGAAGATCGACAACGCGACAATGCACAAACCGATGGTGAGGAGCGGGTCACGACGCGCCGCCGCTATGAGTCGACGTGGTCGTTTCGGGTGGCCGACGGTCGGCGCAGTCGCCGTCATCGGTGCCTCGCTCGTGGGTCGAGCAGCGCAAGGAGAACGTCGAGAACGAGGTAGATGACGAGAGACAGCACGGTGATCACGAGGACCACGCCCTGAATCGAGGGATAGTTGAATTCCAACACGGACTTTACGGAGTACTGCCCGAGTCCTCCGAGTGAGAAGACTGATTCAACGAGGACGGCTCCTCCCAGCATGAACCCGTAGAGGATGCTGGTCAGGGTGAGCACTGGCCCGAACGCAGCACGCAGCGTTGATCTCGACACTTGTCGCGGTGGAAGTCCAGCAGCTTGCGCATAGAGAACGAAGTCCGACCCCAACACGCGAGTCATGCTCTGGCGCACCATCTTCATGATCGGGCCCGAGAGGATGAAGGCGAGTGTTATCACGGGCAGTATCAGGTGCCTGAGCCCGTCCCAGAACGCATCGAGTCGACCCGCCAACAGCGAGTCGATGAGTATTGCCCCGGTGCGTTGCGTGGGCGCCTGGAGCTGTGGACTGAGCCGTCCGAGTGGCGCGGGCGCCCAACCCAATTTGAAGTAGAAGACGAAGACGAGCATGAGTCCCCACCAGAACTCCGGGGCCGCGCCCGCGAACAGGCCGTAGCCGAACACTGCTTTGTCGAGTGCCTTGCCCGGCCGTCTGGCCGTACGCATGCCGAGGGGGATGGCGATGGCGCCGGCGAGCAGAAAGGACAGGCTGATCAATTCGAGGGTGATCGGGAGTGCGTCGCCGATTTCGCTGGCCACCGTGGAGCCGCTCGCCCAACTCGTGCCGAGGTTGCCGGCCAGCAACCCTCGCTGGGTACCGGACCCCCCGAGGTACGTACCGAGTTGGGAAAGCGTGGATCGGTCGAGCCCGAGGTCAGCCTTGGCCTTGCGGTAGACGTCGGGTGATGCGTTGAATCCGACGCGAGTGGCGACGGGATCGGCCGGCAGGGCACGGATGAGCAGGAAGACGACGATCGTGATCGCTGCGACCTGCACGACAGCGATGACGAGTCGACGTGCGACGAAGCGCGTCATGCTGTGGTGTTGTTCCGTTCCCTACCGGCCGGCCCGTTGCGCGCTCAGATCAGCCTGCGTACTTCAGATCGTTCCAACGGATCGAGCTGTCGGGGTGCCAGGCGAGGCCGGTGAGTTTGTCGCTGAAGGCCCACTGCGTCTTCAACTCGACAACGGGGAGCCACGCAAGATCAGCCATCAGCTGATCTTGGATCTCGGCCAGTTCCGTGTTCCGTATCTTGTCGTCTGCCTCGTTCTTCACTTTGGCGAAGAGGTCGTCAACTTTGGGGTTGGAGTAGTTGACCATGTTGTTGAGGCCTCCCTTTTCCGAGGACACGAAGAACAGAAGTGTCGCGTAGCCCGCATCGACGCCAATCGGCTTCTCCTGGTCGTTGAGGGCGAACTGAAGGTCTTTCTTCACGAGCTGGCGGTCGCCGTACTGCGTCTGGGGCAGCGGATCGAGTTTGACCTTGATGCCCACCTTGGCGAGGTCAGCCTTGATCTGCGTGGCGATGGGCAGCAGGATCGACTGCTTTTCCGACACGTAGCTCAACAAGATGTCGCCCTTGTCCTTGTACCCCGCTTCCTTGAGAAGGGTCTTGGCCTTTTCGATGTTCGTGTCGTACTGGTTCTTCGAGACGGAGAAACCGGGGTAGCTCGACGGGATCGGACTCTTCGATTTCGTCGCCTGACCGAAGTAGCCGTTCGCAATGATCTTCTTGTAGTCGAGTGCGTAGGCCACGGCCTGACGGACCTTCACGTTGTCGAACGGCGGGGTTTTGAAGTTCATGTGCACGAAGAGGTTTTCGTTGCCGATCACGCCGGCAACTTTGACACCCTTGGCTTTGCGGACCGAGTCGAACTCCTTGGGAGTGAGCCGCTCGACGAGTTGGGCCTCGCCACGCTGAACGGCAGCCAGCCGGTTGGAGCTCTGCGGCACCTTGCGATAGACGACCCGGGTTACCTTCGGTGCGCCGCGGTAGTAGTCGGTGTTGCCCTTGACCACGAACTCGCTGTTCTTGGTCCACTTGTCGAGGCAGTAGGGACCGAAACTGGGAACGTTCGTGTTGTTCGCGTATTCGTGCGACCACGGGTCTGTTGCGGTCTTGTTCTTCTCCATGCTCTCTTTGTCGAAGATCCCGAGTCCGAAGATGGTGAGGACCGGTAGGAACAACTTGTTCGGCGCCGACTGCTTGATGGCAACGGTGAAGTCGTCAATCTTCTTCACCTCGTCACCGAGCTTCTGGGCCTCGGCGGCTTTCGCCTTGTCGGCGCCCAGCACATCGGGTGTGAAGTTGGCGATGGAGGCCACGTTGGAAAGGAACCAACCAATCGGCGCCGCTCCCGATACCGACTTCGCCCGGGCGAACGTGTAGACCACGTCATCCGCGTTGAAGGCGGCACCTCCGCAGCCCTTGACGCCCTTTCGCAGTTTGAAGGTCCAGGTGAAGGTCTTGGGGTCGTACGTCCATGACTCCGCAAGTCGGCCTTCGAAGTTCGCGTCGGCAAATCCGAAGCTCAGCAGGCCGATTCCTTCGGAGTTCGCCGGCTTCGTCTTGTAGTAGACGAGAGGCTCCATCAGATTGACCATGCCGGTCTGGCTGGTCGGAATGGCGGCCGACGGGCCGTCGTAGTCGAGTCCGGCCGGAATGTCTTCGGCGAGCACGGTGATCTCTCCGGCGGCGGCCGCCGCACGAGTTGGAGCCGTGAGAACGGCCGAGGCAGCAAGGACTGCTGTTGCCCCGGCGAGGATGGAGAGTCGTCGCATGCGTGGTCCTCCTTGGAGGTAGCTCGGAAAGGATCGTACGGCCCAAGAGTCGAGCGGATACGCCCCTGCAGGGTTCTAGACGATAGGAATACCGTTCGCCAATCCTCTGAGGTATGCCGTTTGCGTTGGCATCGACGCGACCGGCGTCGTAGCGTCGCCCGTCATGGACGACGTTGCTCCGATCGAGCCAGAAGCGCCGTTGGTAGCCGCAGTCGTCGCGCACGCCCTTGGCACCACCATCGGCTCGCTCCCGGCAGTAGCCGTCGATTCGGCGAAGACCTTCTTGTTGGATTGCTTCGGTGTAGCGATCGTCGGGTCGGGCACGCCGGAGAGTCAACGCCTTCCCGCCCTCGCCGAAACCTGGGGGCGCGGCGACGATGCGACGATCTGGGGGAGCGAAGGACGTTTGCCAGCGCCCTCCGCGGCGTTGGTGAACGCGCACCAAATGCACTGTCTCGAATTTGACTGCGTGCACGAGCCGGCCGTTGTGCATGCGCTCACGGTCGTCACCCCCGTCCTCGTTGCATGGATGCAACGCGAGGCCCGCCGCAGCGGCCGTCGGATCACCGGTTCGGAACTGATCGTCGGCGCCGCCGTCGGCGTGGACGTGGCGGGCGGTCTGGGCGACGTCACCACGACCCCGCTGCGGTTCTTTCGCCCCGCGACGAACGGATTGCTCGGTGCCGCGGCCGCGTTGATCGCTGTCGGAAAGCCCGATCACGCTGTCGGAGTCGCGACCATGGGCCTCGCGTACTCCCAAGTCGCCGGCACGATGCAGCCGCATCACGAGGGCGGCCCGCAGGCCCTTGCGTTGCAGATCGGCTTTTCGGCGCGAGCCGCCATCAACGCCTGGGATCTTGCCAACAACTCCTTTCGTGGGCCGGAGCAGATACTCGAGGGCAAGTTCGGCTGGTTCGAACTCATCGAGGGAGCAGGCGATCCGGTTGCCTTCACGAGCCGGCTGGGGGAGCAGTGGGAGATCACCCGGCTGTCGCACAAGCCGTTCCCGAGCGGACGGGCAAGTCACTGTGCGATCGACGGTGTGTTGCAGCTTCAGCGTCAACATGGCTTCGGCCTTGCTGACGTCGAACGTGTGGTGCTACGCGTGCCGTCGTTGATCAAGAGCCTTGTTGGTCGTCCGCCCTATGCGGGCATGGCTCCGGGAGTGGCCCGCCTGTGCGGTCGATTCCTCGTCCCATCTGCATTGTTGGATCGTGGGATCGACGTCACGACGTTTCGCGAGGAACGGCTATCCGACCCGGAACTGCTTGAGGCCGCGGAGCGGGTTGTCCTCGAAGTCGACGACAACCCGAATCCGAACGCGCTCGAACCGCAGAACGTCCGCATCGATCTGCGCGATGGCCGAAGGTTGGAGATCCACCTCGCGGAAGCGCTGGGTAGCCCGAGGCGGCCACTCACCCGCGAACAGCATCTTGACAAGTTCCGCACGAACCTGGCGATTGCCGGGCGCAAGGATCGGGCCGAGCGGATCATCGAGCTGGTGGACCGACTCGAAGCCCTTGACGACATCAGCGAACTGCTCACTCTTCTCTGAAGACCTGCGTCGCTGATTCATGCCCATGACCGCCCGAACGAACTCACCGGCGGACGTCGTCATCGTTGGTGCCGGCGCGGGAGGCGCGGCAGTGGCCTGGAGGCTGGCGAGCTCTGGTCTCTCCGTGGTGTGTTTAGAGCAGGGCGGTTGGGTGACTCCCGAGTCTGTGCCGTCGCTGCGTACCGACTGGGAACGCGCTCGCCAACGATCACATCATCCGAATCCGAATATCCGAAACAATCGCTGGGACTACCCGGTCGATGATCGTGACAGCGAAATCAATCCGCTCATGTACAACGCGGTCGGCGGCAGCACCATCCATTGGGGTGCGCACTTTCCGCGGTTGCGTCCGAACGATTTCCGCGTGCGTTCCCGCGATGGCGTTGCCGACGACTGGCCCCTCAGCTACGACGACCTCGAGCCGTACTACGACCTGAATGACGATTGGATGGGGGTGGCGGGGCTGTCAGGTGATCCGGCCAATCCGCCGCGCGCTGGTCGCCCGTTTCCCCCGCTTCCTCTCGGTGTCGGAGGGGTACGCCTCGCCTCCGCGTTCGATCGCCTCGGCTGGCATTGGTGGCCCGTGGATGCAGCGATACTCACGTCGCCTTCTGGGAGCCGCGGCTCCTGTAACAACTGCGGCCCGTGTGATCTCGGCTGCCCGACTGGGGCGCGGGCATCGACCGACATCACCTATTGGCCCGCCGCACTCGCCGCCGGCGTCGAGCTCATCACCGAGGCTCGGGTACGACGCGTCACGATGAGCACCGCAGATCAGGCGAGCGGCGTCGAGTACCTCGACCCGTCCGGACAGGTCGTCCACCAACCCGCCGGTGCCGTGGTGCTCGCGGCGAACGGGATCGGGACACCCCGGCTGCTGTTGCTCTCTGCCAACGCTGATCATCCCACCGGCCTTGCCAACTCGTCGGGTCTGGTGGGTCGGCGGCTCATGCATCATCCGACAGCGCTCGTGACCGGCGTGTTCGACGAGCCACTCGAGGGCTTCATGGGTCCCTATGCGGTGTCGATCCTTTCGCAGGAGTTCTATGAGACCAACCGCGACCGTGGTTTCCTCAGAGGATTCCAGATGCAGCTGATCCGCTCCGATGGTCCGCTCGGTTCCGCCCTCGGTGGTTACCAGCGGCCGGTGCCGTGGGGAGAACGCCACCACAGGGAGTTCTTTCACCAATTCGGCCATACGGCAAGCCTCACGGTCACGGCGGAGGACCTCCCCGATCCTGACAACCGTGTGACCTTGAGCAGTTCTCTCGTCGACAACTCCGGCGTTGCGGCGCCTCGCGTTCACTATCGGGTTGAACCGAATGCGCGCAAGATCTTGTCGTACGGCATCGAGAAGGCAAGTGTTGCCATGCGTGAGGCCGGTGCACGCGAGTTGGTGGTTCATGACCTGATTGCCTCTGCTGGCTTTCATCTGTTGGGGACGGCACGCATGGGCCACGATCCGACAACATCGGTGGTCGATGCTGACGGGCGAAGCCACGACGTGGCGAATCTGTTCATCGCCGATGGCAGTCTCTTCGTGACTGCTGGTGCGCTGAACCCGACCTCCACGCTGCAGGCCCTTGCGTTGCGGGTTGCCGATGCGATCGTGAGCGGAGGTGCGCGTGCCAGGTAAGGATGGCTCCACGGACCTCGACCGGCTGCTCGATCTGCTGATTCCTTCCTTCGACGGACTCCCGGGTGCCGGCAGCCTCGGCCTGGCCGGTTCGGTAGAGAGTGACGCGTCAGCGAACCCTCGGTTCGCTGAGGCTCTCGAATGCGTGCTGGACGCTCTCCGGTCCTCAATGAAGCCATTCGGCGAGAGCGATGTCCGCGCGGTGGAAGAGCGCAACCCTGAAGCGTTCGCCGATGTGATCAACCTTGCGTACACGAACTACTACACGGACGCGAGGGTCCTTGCTGTCGTCGAGCGCCACACGGGATATCGCGCCGCGCCACCTCAGCCGAATGGCTACGAACTCGCGCCGTTCGATCCCGCGTTGCTCGAGAACGTGGTGCGTCGCGCCGTCAGTCGTTCGAATCAACTCACAGAATCGGATACGTCGCCATGAAACTCAAGGACCAGGTCGCCATCGTCACCGGAAGCAGTTCGGGTATCGGACGCGGCGTCGCGACGGCGTTCGCCCGAGAAGGCGCTTCGGTGGTGGTGAACTTCCCGGACGCTGCTCACGCGGCCGCGGCCGATGACGTGTGTGCGGAGATCGAACAAGCAGGCGGAAGCTCGGTCGCGGTGCAGGCCGACGTGAGTCAAGAGACCGACGTGGACCGCCTCGTCGCTGCTGCACTGGAGCGCTTCGGTCGCGTCGACATCCTGGTGAACAATGCCGGCATCGCCTCCGCCGCGCCGGTGGAGGAGATTCCGGTGGAGCAATGGGATCGTGTCATCGGCGTACATCTGCGGGGCACGTTCTTGATGACGCGTCGCGTTCTCCCGTTGCTCTACGCGCAGAACAGCGGATCGATCATCAACACCGCATCGCAGCTTGCCTACAAAGGCGCGCCGGGCTTCGCCCATTACACAGCAGCGAAAGGCGCCATCGTGGCCTTCACCCGTACGGTCGCGCTCGAGATCGGGGAGCGCAATGTGCGGATCAACAGTGTTGCCCCCGGCGCGACCAACACACCCATCCTCGCCGACGTGCCGCCGGACCTTCTGGAACAGATTCGACTGGCCATTCCGGTCGGACGTATTGCTGAGGTCGACGACATCGTCCCGACCTATGTCTTCCTGGCGAGCAGCGAAGCTCGCCACTTCCAGGGGCAATCCCTCAGTCCGAACGGTGGCGATCTGTTTCTCTGACCGGATGACGCCGGGCCCGAGTGGTTCGTACGGCGAGTAGGTTTCCGCCCATGAAGCAACTGCTCTCCGAGATCACGCCTGCCGGCCAACTCCGCCTGACGATCGCTGACGTATCCCAACCTGAGCTCGCCGCGCACGAGGTGCTGATCCGGGTCGAGGCGACCCCGATCAACCCGTCCGACCTCGGTCTCCTGCTCGGTCCGGTTGACATCTCGACACTGCGTCGGGAGGGGGATGCCACCGTCGGTGACGTCCCGGCGGCTCATATGGCCGGTATGGCGGCTCGCGTCGGCGAAGCGATGCCGGTGGGGAACGAGTGCGGAGGTGTGGTCGTCGCCGCGGGTTCGTCCCCCGCCGCGCAGGTGCTCATGGGACGCGTCGTCGGCGCGATCGGTGGGGCGATGTACGGCGAGTTCCGCGCCGTTCCGGCGCAGACCTGCCTCGCCATGCCCGATGGTGTCACGCCGGCCCAGGCTGCGTCGCCTTTCGTGAATCCGCTCACCGCACTTTCCATGGTCGAGAACATGCGACTCGATGGGCACGCCGCTCTCGTCCACACGGCGGCAGCCTCCAATCTCGGACAGATGCTGGTGAAGATCTGCCTCGCCGACGGGGTCGGACTCGTCAACATCGTGCGCCGCCCCGAGCAGGTAGCGCTGCTCCGATCGATCGGAGCCGAGCATGTGTGCGACTCGTCGAGTCCGACGTTCGGCGACGATCTCGTGGCCGCGCTCACGGCGACCGGCGCGACGCTGGCGTTCGACGCAATCGGTGGCGGCACGCTTGCGGCCCAGATCATTGCCGCCATGGAACGGAGCGCGAATTCGGGGGCTGCGTACAACCGATACGGCTCGTCGGTCCACAAGCAGGTGTTCATCTACGGCCGGCTCGACACCCGTCCGCTCGAAATGAACCTTGGCGCGACCGGCTTTGCCTGGGGTGTCGCCGGATGGCTGCTCACCCCGTTCATCGGTCGGATGGGACCAGAGCGGTTCGAGGAGTTGAAGGCCCGCGTCGCGTCCGAGATCACCACGACGTTTGCATCGCACTACTCCTCGACGATCTCGCTGGAGCAGGCCTGCGATCCCGACACGATCCGCGCGTACGCCGCGAAGGAAACCGGGACCAAGTACCTCATCACCCCGCACGCGTCCTGAGCGCACGCCGGGATCACGCGGGCGTAGCAGGCGGACTCTGACAAGCTCGGGTCTCGTGGCTGGCACGACGCGCGCGGCAGGGGTCTCTTCGGTGCTGTTCGTCACCGCTCCGGTCGGCCCGCTGGGTTCGGGAGCGGGTGGGGGAGTGGAGACGAACCTGCTCAACCTCACGCCGCGTTTCGTGGATCGAGGTATTCGCTGCGCGATCGTCGCTCCGGCCGGTTCGATTGCCGAAGACGAACGCGTCACGATCTTCGCGGCCGACGGTGTGGTTCCGGTCTACGCCACCACCGCCGATCGGACGATCGGTGTCACCCAGGATCCGAACGGTGTGCTCGAACGGATGTGGGACGTCGCTCGAGCGCATCAGCGTGAGTTCGACGTGATCATCGCCTTGACCTACGACTGGCTGTCGTACTACCTCACGCCGTTCTTCACCACCCCCGTCGGGCACATCGTTTCGCTTTCATCGCAGATCGACAGTGTCGACGTCGAGCTCCGCCGTCAGCTCGAACGCTCCCCGGATCGCTTCGCCGGCGTGACCCGCACCCAGGCCGCCACCTTCGGCTCGCTGGCGGCGGACGCAATGACGCCGATGTTCGGCGGCGTCGATCTGGGTCGCTGCGCTGCTCCTTTGTTCGAAGTCTCCGGGCGTCGCCTTGCGTGGGTTGCCCGTGTTTCGCGGGAGAAGGGCCTTCGTGACGCCTTCGAGGTGTGCGATCGAACGGGGTTTGCCCTCGACGTGTGCGGCCTCGTTCAAGAGCCGGATCTGCTCGATGACTGCCGGTTGGCCTTTCCGGGGGTCGATGTCACCGTGCACGGCTTCGTCTCGCAACGACGGGTGAGTGACGTCCTCTCGCGCGCTACTGCTCTTCTGATGACACATTCGTGGGTCGAGGCGTTCGGCAACACGGCGATCGAGGCCCTTGCCGTCGGCACACCGGTGATCACCTACGCGCTGGGTGGTCCGACCGAGATCGTCGTTGACGGGCTCACCGGCTATCTGGTCGAGCCGGGTTCGGGCGAGGCCATGGCCTATGCCGTCGACCGGATCGGGACGCTTGACCGCCGGGCGTGTCGACGCACGGTCGAGGCGCGATTCACGCTCGATCAACTCGCCGACCGGTGGCTGGCCTTCGCCGAACAGGTTGCCGCGTCGTGAGGCGGTCGAAGCGGCGCACGCCCGGCAAGGGGTCGGTCGTCGCGATCCGGGGGCAGACGCGACGCGACGGAGCAGCGTTGCTGGCGTCCCAGCGTCTGGCCGAAGTCACGTACGTCGACGTGGGAGCGACGACGGTCGGGAGAATCCCGGCCGGGTTCTCCGGCCAGCAGATGGCGCAGACGATCGGGCAGGGTGAGACCGCCTTCGAGCGGGCTCGTCTCGGATTGCAGACGTGGGCTGCGCACCGTGGCGCCGGGGTCGAGCCGTTCGAGGCGACGCCTCTGGTGGAGGGCGAGACGGTGCTGCTCGTGCTCGGGTTGGGACCGACGGAGGTCCGCATCGCGTGTCGGATCCTCGTGGTCACCGACACGCCCTCGGCGTTCGGTTTCGTGTACGGAACCCTTCCGGTGCATCCCGAATGCGGGGAAGAGCGATTCCTCGTCGAGCACGAGGCGGATGGATCGGTGCGCTTCACGATCAACGTGTTCTGGAGGCCGAGTCATCCGTTGGCCGTGATCGGAGCTCCGGTCACCCGCAGGATGCAGAAGCGGTTCACCCAGGGCTACCTCGATGCGCTGGCTCGCTTCGTGAGCCCGTCGGCCTGAATCCCGAACTCTCGCCAGCGCAGGCGACCTTGGTCGGAACGGCTGGTAGGTGGTAGGAATCAGTGATTCGCACGGAGGAGAATGCAGCAATGGTCCATGTTCCGACACGAGGCGATGCACCGGCCCGGCTCGGCCCCGGTGTGCAGCAGATCCCCGACTACGGCCCGTCGACGATGTCTCGCGACGTCTACACCGACCCCGTGCGTTTCGAGCTCGAACGCGAGCGGGTCCTGAACACCAGTTGGCTCCTGGCGGGCCGACTGGAGCAGATTCCGGGGGCGGGTGATTGGATCACCTACGAAGGCCACGGCGAGACCGTCATGATCACCCGCCAGCCCGATGGTTCGTTGGCGGCGTTCCACAACGTGTGCCAGCACCGCGGACCGGCGCTGGTGGGCGAGCTGAAGGGATGCGGCGCCCGGCGGTTCACCTGCCCGTACCACGGCTGGGTGTACGACACCACGGGCAAGCTCGTGGGCGTGCCGGAACGCGAGGACTTCGGCGACGCGCATCTCGAAGGAGTGCGGGCGCCAGCGGTCGCGGTCGACCACTGGGGCGGTTGGATCTGGATCAACCTTGCCGGGCCGGATGCGGTGTCGATGTCTCTGGCGGACTGGATCGGCAAGGAGATCTCCGTCGATCTCGGCCGGTTCAACATGGAGGGCATGGTCCTCCACGAGGTCGTCGAGTTCGACGTGCCGGTGAGCTACAAGGCCATCGTCGACGGGTTCAACGAGGTCTACCACGTGGCCCAGTTGCACCACGTGGGAGGGGAGGCCCTCAAGGCGTTCCGGGGCACCTCGTTCCACATCGTCGGACAGAACTACATGTGCTTCGTTCCCCGCGCCGACAAGCTCGATGCCCTCCACGCCACCTGGGATCACCATGTGAATGCGATCTGCCACTACGTCGTGTTCCCGAACACCGTCTTCAACTGCAACCCTGGCCACCTGCAGGTGTTCAATCCGATCCCGATCGACGTCGACCGCACCAAGTTCCTCTGCTGGCAGCTCGTGTACCCCGGTGACCACGACGATCCGGAGTACCAGAAGTACTGGAAGACAACGATGGCGCTGTGGGACGGGCTCAAGGTCGTCGTTTCGGAGGACATCATGATCTACGAGCAGCTCGCCCGCACAAAGCGTTCGAGTGGCTACACCAAGCACATCCTCAGTGAGCGCGAGTGCAAGATCGCCCACTACCACGAGCAGATGGACGCCCGTATCAGGGACTGACGCCTCGACGAGCCGTCATCCCGGATCGTGTCCTATGGCATCCCACATCGCCGATTCTCGCCAGTTCTTCGGACTTTTTCGGTGGTCTGGGATGCCGTCGTTGACCATGTGGGATCACTATCCGTGTGAAGGCTCGGCGCAGGGGTGGCACTCGACCTGCAGGGTTGCGTGTCGGACCCCGAGTCGATCGCTGAGGAGCGCTCGGAGGGCTTCGGTGTCGTGCTGGGCCTCGTGGATGGTCTTCTCGCCACTGAGGACCACGTGGGCGGAAACGGCGGCCTCATCGGCGCCGATGGACCACACATGCACGTGATGGACTTCCTCGACGCCTTCGGCGCCGGCGAGTAGGGCGTGAACCTGATCGGCCGGTACCGGGGCCCGGTCGAGCAACAGGTGGGTGGATCGCCGCAACAGTGACACGCCGGCCGCAAGGATCATCACGGCGAGGAGCAGGGACACCGCGGGGTCCCACTCCGGGGAGCCGCCGAACCAGACGATGATGCCGACGATCAAGACCGCAAGCGACCCAAGTGCGTCAGCAACCAGATGGGTAAGGGCGCCGCGAAGGGCGAGCGACGTTCGATGACCTCCGACAAGGGCGAGTGCGGCGCCGCCGTTCACCACGATTCCGATCAGCGCGAGCAGGATGACGATGCCGGCCCGAACGGGTTTGGCTTCACCGAAGCGCGAGATCGCTTCGATCACGACATAGACCGCCGAGCCACAGAGCAGGAGCCCGATGAGTGCACCTCCCAACACATCGGCCTGTCGAAGCCCATAGGTGTACGTATCAGACGCAGGACGCCGTGCGATGACGACGGCCACGACAGCAATGGTGAGACCGAAGACATCCGATGCCTGGTGCGCGCTGTCGGCAAACAAGGCAAGCGAACCAGCGATCACCGATCCGAGGACCTGGGCGATCAGCAGGGCAACGTTGGCTCCGAGAGCAACGACGACACGCGCCGGCCCGGCGTGGGTGACGATCTGCGTGCTCGGTCCGTGGTGGTGGCCGGCATGCGCACCATGCGCGCTGCGGTCATGGATCGCGTGATCGTGCCCCGTATGATCCGGGGAGTCGGGCGCAGTCACCCTCCCATCGTGTCACGGTGCATCCTGCGGTCGACGACAAGGACGACAGCCGGCGACAGAGGACGGCCCCGAGAGCGACTGCCGGTGAGGGTCGGCAATTGCGGCCCGTTCTCGGTGGAGGTCGGCTCGCAGGTGAGTATCAGTCGCCGGAGCTACAGCGCAGGCCGGGCAGCCAGGGCAGTGTTGAACGTGGAGACGGTCGGCGTCGCGATCGTCGGGGTGCCTTGTGCGTTCTCGGCGATGAACAGCTCGTGGAGTTCGAATGCCATCACGGCGAGTTGGGTTGCCGTTGCCGGGGCGAGTTCGGTCGGAATCGAGGACCTCTGCGCACGTATGAAATCGGCGGCCGCCGTCATGGCGTCCGACACGATGGACGAGGCCGACGCGTCCGCGGTGAACTCCCACGCACGAGTTCGGCGGGCGATGTGGTGTCGGCCGTCTTCGCTTGCATCGACACCGGTCGCGGTGAAGATGCGACAGTCGTACGTTCGACATGTTTGTGGCCGATCGTCGTAGATCGAGCATGTGTTGTCGACGAACATCGGACAGTGGCCCTGTTCGGTGAACCCCATGACGACGTGTCCGGCCGGGAGTCGTGGTGCGGGGAAGAGGAGCGCTTTCGGGATTCGGCGAAGCGTTGATGTTTCGTGGGGCGCGATGTGGATGAACTGTGAGGACGTGCAACACGCGGTACAACTCCCGCAGGGAACATCGGCGTCGTGCGCGCCGCTGATGGCGAGCCGCATCGCAGGGACCCACTCGGCGAGCGGGCCGGCATCGATCCTCTCCCCGGTGTCCTCGATCGGCGCGTCCATGCTCTCATTGTGGTCGTTCTCGTTGTGGTCGTTGGGCACTGACGCGCTTGGAAGATCGTCACGACGAGAGGAGTCGGCGTTTTCGAGACCCGGCAAGGTCGGCCTCTCGGACGCTCGCCGTAGCGATCAGATCTTCCGTCCCGTGACCCCGATCACCAGAGCACGTCGTACGATTCATCGATGGATCAGCTCGCTCTGCACCGCCGCGCCCAGGACATCTTTCAAGCGACGGTTGGCGGCGTCGGCGTCGACCAGTTGCACCTCCCGACGCCCTGCGAGGGCTGGTCTGTCGCCGACCTGGTCGACCACGTCGTCGGCGGCAACACGTGGGTGCAGGGGCTCGCCGGGCGGCGGCCGATCACCGGTCCCGAGGATGACAAGGTGACCGCTCTTGCCATGTCGGCGGACGCCGCTCACGAAGTGTTCGCTGCCGAGGACGGACTCTCCCGGATGTTCGAGCTCCCCTTCGGCACCATGCCGGGCGTGGCCTTCATCGGATTGCGAACCAACGATGTCTTCACGCATGCGTGGGACCTCGCCAAGGCGACCGGTCAGTCGACCGACCTCGATCACGAGCTCGCCGTGGAAGGTCTGAAGGCATCGAGCATGCGGATCCAGCCGCAGATGCGAAGCGCCGGCGGTCCCTTCGGACCGGAGCAGCCCTGCCCCGAAGGAGCGTCTCCCGCGGATCGGCTCGCGGCGTTCCTTGGCCGTGCCGTCAACTGAGCGCCGCCTTCTCGCCCAGAGGACACGGGAAGCACCTGTCCCGGAAGCTCACGACCCGGACGCATCACTGTTGCCGATGCATTTTCCGGGATAATTGCCGCTCGTCTCCTGCCGGGTGATGGGCGGAGGAACCGGGTGCTCGCCGGGGCGGAGGCGCCGGAAGCGAACGACGCGTCCGGTCTGTCAGTCGGCGAGCGTGGTGGCGATGACCGATGAACGTTCAAGCGTGCGATGAACGGGACAACGGTCGGCGATGCGGAGAAGAGCCTCGCGCTGGGCGCCATCGAGCGCGCCGGCAAGGATGATCCGTCGCTCGAATCGATCGATCATCGTCAGGGCGGCGGACCGTGCCGCTGCCGTCGCCGGCCCTTCGTTGACGCACTCAGCGCAGTCGGTGGCATGCACCTTTGCTTGAGTCACCTCCACGATCACACGGTCCAACGGCAGACCCTTGCGGTCTGCGTACATCCGCAACGTCATGGAGGTGCAGGCACCAAGGGCCGCGGCGAGAAGGTCATACGGAGACGGACCGGCATCAAAGCCACCGATTGACACGGGTTCGTCCGCGAGAAACCGATGGCTGCCGGCGACAACCTGATTGAGGAACGGACCTTGGCGCGACTCAGCGACGACAACGGGCGCTGTCGCTGCGGGAAGCGGTTGTGCCGGATGTTCGTGATCGAGATAGCGCTGAGCCCATGCGCCGATCGTGAGCGCGGCGAACTCGGCGTCGTCTCGCCGCGTCAGCAGGTGGTCGGCACCATCAACGGCGACGAAACTCTTCGGGTGACGCGCCGCCTGGAACAGGCGGGCGGCGTTTTCGATTCCCACGACGTTGTCGATGGGCGAGTGAAGTAGGAGGAGTGGCCGCCCGAGCGTTGCCGCGCGTTCCTCGACCGAGTGGCGGCTGAGGCCCTCGATGAACGACCGTCCGATGGTGAAGGGACGGCCCCCGATGTCGACCACTCCCCGTCCCGTCCGCTCGATCTCATCGGTTGAACCGGCTAGCAACCCGAGGATGTGCGAGACGTCCGACGGCGCTCCAATGGTGGCGACGGCTCGTACTTCCGGGATGTCGGCGGCAACGGAGATGACTGCGGCTCCGCCCAGGCTGTGACCGATCAGCAGCTGCGGGGCGTGGTGGTTCTCGCGCAGCCAGTCGGCAGCGTTGAGGAGGTCGTCGAGGTTGCTCGAGAAATCGGTCTCCGCAAAGTCGCCGCCGCTCGCCCCGAGCCCGGTGAAGTCGAATCGGAGAACAGCTATGCCGACCCGGTTCAACTCGGCAGCGATGCGACCTGCCGCAAACAGGTCCTTCGAACAGGTGAAGCAGTGGGCGAACAACGCGTATGCCATGGGAGGACCGGCCGGCAGGTCAAGACGGCCTGCGAGGTCGGTCCCGAGGCTTCCCGTGAAGGTGACGCGAACAGAAGGGGTGGTCATGATTTGAAGTCTTCCAGCCCGAAGGAAAGGTGCCCGAAGCGCATGGCTGTCGGGAACCGCATGATCCCTTCTTCGTTCAGCGATCGGTGGCCTCAGATCTCGGCCAGGATCTCCTCGTAAGGAATCCGTCCGAGGTCGGTTCCGGCGATGGTGCCGTCGGCGGCGATCAGCATCCACGCCGGTTGTGCCGGAACGCCAAGTGTTCGCCACGACTTCCCGGTCTTGTCCCACAGCAGCCTGACCGTTGAGACCTTGGTGCGCGTGCGGAACCGCTGGGCGTACTTCAGGTCGTCCTGGGTGCCGAGACCGATCACGTTGATCTTTGCGAGATTCTGTCGAGCAAACTGCTCAACTCCGGGGGCTTCCCCGATACACGCGCTTCAATGCGGGGCCCAGAACCAGACGAGCATGGGTTTGGTGCCGTCGAAGGTCGAGGCGAGCGCCACCTGCTTGCCAGTCTTCACGTCGGTGACGTTCATGACCGGAAGGGGGCTCTTGACCACCTTGGCGACAGCGGACTTCCTGGTCGTGGCTGTCGCAGCTCCGGCGGCGGGGGCGTGCACCATCGGCGAAAGTAAACCAACGAGCGCGACAGCAACGGTTGCACTGCGGAGGGCTCGCCCGATCGGCGGGCGACGAAGCACCGTAGCCACGTGCCGGGGCGGGCGAGCGTTCGCGGGGGAAGAGCGCATAGACGACCCTTGCACGGAAATGAGGTTTCGCGGTGCAACCGCTCTCAGCCGTGCCTCAGGAGCTGACGCGAACAGCGTCCGACCCTTGCCCACAACGATCGCTACTTCGTTCACCCTCGACACGGTGGCTACATTGCGGCCATGCGATTCGCGCTCTCCACGGCCCAGCACAAGACGACCTGGGATCGGCTCGACGCCAGTTGGCAGGTTGCCGATGAACTCGAGGTCTTCGAATCGGCCTGGTTGTTCGACCACTTCTATCCGCTTTTCACCGCCCCCACGGAACCGTGCCTCGAGGGATGGACGGCGTTGGCAATGCTGCTCGCCCGTACCTCGCGCATACGCGGCGCGCTGCTGGTGTCGGCCATGCCGTATCGCCATCCAACCGTTCTGGCCAACATGATCGCCACGATCGACATCGCCTCCGCAGGTCGTCTGGAGATCGGGCTCGGAGCGGGCTGGTTCGAAGACGAGTGCAGGGCTTACGGGATAGAGCTCGGTACGTTGCGTCAGCGATTCGATCGGTTCGACGAAGGGCTTGAAGTCATCGATTCGCTGCTCACGAAGGAGCGCACCACCTTCACCGGTTCGTACTACCAACTCGTCGATGCGCTCCTCATCCCGAAGCCGGTGCAGCAACCCCGTCCGCCCATCTGCATCGGCGGCCAGGGCGAACAGCGGACGCTTCGAGCCGTTGCTCGATGGGCCGACCACTGGAATGCGCCGGCCCTCGATGCGGAGACGTTCGCCCGGAAGCTCGACGTTCTGCACCGTCATTGTGCCGACATCGGCCGGGACCCGGTCGCTATCACCGTGTCGAATCTGATCCGCTACGACGGAACCGATGCGGTGCTCGAGCAGATCGAACGCTTCGATGGTCTCGGGGTCGATCTGCTTCTGGTGTCGGTGCCATCTCCGCACAACCCCGACGATGTGGCCAGACTCGGCGAGTTGCTTGCCTCGGTGGGCTGAGCTCCTCCGTTCCTCAGGCGGCGGCGCCCGCGCGGCGCCGGCTCCGGACGCGAAGCACCACGAACGCCGCGATGGCGAGCGCGACGAGGGCGAGCACAAGGTATTGAAAGCGATCGAGGTAGACGAGTGCGTCCTCGTACCTGTTACCCAAGAGGCGTCCAACGAAGATGAGGAACGCGCTCCAGAGCGCCGTGCCCGCCGCGCTGTACGCGAGGAACTGGGGGAGGGGCATACGCGTCAGTCCGGCCGGTACCGAAATAAGTGTACGTACTAATGGGATGAAGCGGCCGAAGAACACGACAGCGCGGCCGCGCCCCACGAACCAGGCGATCGCGCGGTCGAGGTCCTCCTCGCCGAGGAGGGCGTACTTCCCGTAGCGCCGGAGAACGGAACGTATGCGCGCTTCTGGTAGGGCGATCCCGATGAAGTAGAAGACCGTCGCGCCGATGAGGGAACCGATCGTCGCCGCGAGGATCGACCACGGCAGCGACATCCTCCCGTCGGCAGTGGCGAAGCCCGCGCCGAGGAGGAAGGGTTCAGACGGAATCGGCGGGAACACGTTCTCCAGGAACATGATGATGGCGAGCCCGGGGTAGCCGATCGAGTCGACAAGACGCTCACCCCAGCGCACGAACCAGTCGATGAAGGTGCTCATGCGGTGTGTTGCTCCTGGGGGAAGGACAGCAGGTGTCGCCGACCCCGTGACTATCGGCGCCGACTACCTGGTACTCAACAGTAAACCGTCGGGTCGATCTGCGGGTCAGCGCAGTCCGAGGCGCTCGAACTGGTCCGATGGCGCTTCGACCAGGTCGAGCGCGTGCACCAGCAACTCCTCAGCCGTCCGTTCCTCCCGGCCGGTGCCGACCCGGTCGTTGCGTTCCGCTGGGTCGTTGACGACGTTGGTCAGGTGGTTCCCGTCGAACTTCGCGTAGGCCCAGAACGGCAACGCGTCACCGGCGGCGAAGGGCTGACGGATCACCGGTACATCCGACCCGGGCATGCGGTCGAGCACGGCGCGATGGTCCGGTGGTGGCATCCTCATGTCGGGAAGCGAATGAACGGGCATCGTTGACCAGCGGTTTGACCACATCGACAGGGGAGCATTGGCCCCTTGCGGCGCACGTGCGTACTTGGTCCCGTCGGATGCAATGACCTGGAGCTCGCGGCCCCACACGCCCGTCAGAAGGTGATCGCGAACGGATGTAGCAGTCCCGTTCAGCAGTGGAGCGAGCGAGCGCCCGTGGGTGCGGTGGGTGATGCGACCTGAGACCCCGAACGCGTCGGCGATCGTGGCGTGGATGTCGACGTTGGTGGTCAACGCGTCGATGGAGCCGCCCGCGAGTGATGGTGCCCCCGGCCACCACATCAGCAGCGGGGTGTGGCTCAACGTTTCGCGGATCCACGTGCCCGGCTTGCCCCAGACGTCGTCCTCGCCGAGGTAGTGCCCGTGGTCAGTGGTGACCATGACTGCGGTTGTGTCCCAGAGGTTCTGCTCGTCGAGTTCGTCGAGGAGCTTGCCGAACCAGTGGTCGATCATGGAGAGCTTCGCTCCGTAGCACGAGCGGATCTGACGGGCGTCTCGCTCGCTGATCGCGCCGCTTGCCACTGCGCCGACCTTGTAGGGCGGCCAGATGAGGTGCGGCCCCTCCCACGTGGGGTCGTAGCGATCGGCCCAGTCGTTGGGGGTGTCGAACGGTTCGTGCGGATCGAACTCGTCGACGAACACGAAGAAGCGATCGTGATGCGCCGCATGGTCACGAAGCCAGCTCGATGCGGCCGACATCGTTCGTGGTCCGGGGAAATCACCTTCTCCCTTGAACCAGCCGCGGGAGTTGTCGTAGCCCGTCCAGCCGCGGCCGAACGATGGTGTGCCGAGCCACGAAGGATCCGGGCGCGTCTTCCACGGGTCGCCTTCATGACCACGCTGGTAGTCCCATGCCGTGAAGTCGACGTGGTAGTTCTCCCCGCCGGTTTCGAACAGGTGCGGGTGGTCGGTGAAGAGGTGCGTGGTGATGCCGCCCTGCCGGAGCGCGTCGGTGATGGGCCGCTCCCACAGCTCGATCGATCCCCATGGGCGCCAGAGGAAGTCGAGCGCGCCCACGAGGATGTCATGGCGTGCCGGCATACAGGGCAGCGATCCCGTGTAATGCCGATCGAAACGCGTCGCCCGTTGTGAGAAGCGGTCGAGGTTCGGAGTTTCGAAGCGCTCACCGTCGACTTTGCCGACTGCATCGGCCACGGTTGCCCGGTCGCGGTACGGCCCGATGAGGTGGCGGTTGAGGCTGTCGAGGAGGATCACCACCATGCGCTGAGGCATCCCGGGCGCAGTGGGATTGGGCTCGACGTGCGGTCCGCTCATCACACGAACGGTACCGGGCGGAGTCCAGGTCGGCGACCTCGCCCCGTGGACTTCGGAGGATTTGTTGCTCTCAGAACAACAAATCCTCCAAACCCTCGAACATGATGCCGTCGCGGCGAATCCAAGGGCCGGGATGGTGAAGATCGGGTCTGCGGTGATCGTGATGTCGCGCATCGAGATGCTGTGACGGAGCGCGTCCTGCGAAGTCCCGCCGACGAAGCCGACGATGGCCGGTGCAGCACCCATGGCGATTCCGCCCAGACCGGTGGTCTCCGTGATGGCACTGTCCCCCAGATCGGGGTTGTCGTCGGACGGTCCGTAGCCGGGGAAGTACAGCCCGTCGATCATCGCCGCGGGCGCAGTGAACCAACGATCGCCGCTGCCGCTGACCCGGATGCCGAAGCCGACGCCGTTGCGGGCCATGGCGGTCACCACCGTCGAGTGGGCGATGCCGCTCGCTGCATCCATCCGGAGTTTGCAGGCCGCCATCGAGAGGTTCAGGAAGAAGTGGTCGTTGCCGCCGATGAAGGCGAGTGCCCGGGCGGCGACTGCCGGGGTGGAGCTCGTGAGAGCGATCGCGGACGCGATTCGTTTGAGGAACTGCCCGGTCGCTGCGGTGTTGCGGTTGTGCAGCTCATCGCCCATGGTGAGTGCCTGGGCCATGATCGGCTGGAGTGGGATGCCCCCCATCGAGACCAGCGCGGAGTCGAGAGTCGGGCCGAGTTCGGTCGGCAGCCACCGCAGCCGATCGAGCACGACTTCGCCGTAGGGCCCCGAAGCGGAGCACCTGGCCGAGCCCCTCGTTGAGCGTGGCAAACGTCTGGGCGCCACGGGCGGGATCGCCGACGACCCACACCGGCATGCTCGATCCGATCACCCCGGCGATGGGGCCGACGGCGCCGTGGTGATGACACGGATCGAGCGCGATCTCGCCACTGGCGAGGACACGACTCGCCTCGTCGGGTGTGGACGCCCAGGCTCCGTCGGGTAGTTCGGGCATTTTGTGCTCAGGGCAACGGAGACCCCGAACTACGGCAGGGGGGCGAGGTCGTGGACTTCGAAGACGGGAGTGGGGCGGGTCAGGCCCTTCAGGTCGATCTCCCCGATATGGTCGGCCCGCAACGCGTCCCCGAGCATGGCGACGACCCGATCGGACGCCAGGATCTGCCCGCCCTTGGCTTCGCTGCACAGTCGCGCCGCGAGGTTCACCACGCTGCCGATGGCGGTGTACTCGAAGCGCCCTTCGAACCCGATCTGTCCGCACGTGGCGTACCCCGCGGCCACGCCGACGCCGAGGGTGAGTTCGTGGCCGCGGCGCTTCCACTCGGCCGACAGCGACGCGGTGCGTTCGCGCATTCCGATCGCCAACGTAATGGCGCGGCGTGCCGGGTCGTCGCACGGGATCGGATCGTTGAAGAACACCATCATGCCGTCGCCGGTGAACTGGCTGAGGGTGCCGCCCAGTTCGAAGATACGTGGACCTACGGCGTCGTGCATCTCGCGCAATACCTCCATCACGTCCTCCGGTTCCGATCTCTCGGCGAACGAGGTGAAGCCGCGGAGGTCACAGAACAAGGCCGTGATGTCGCGCCGGTGACTCTTCAGCAGTTCTGTGCCGCCCGCTTCGATCACCTCCATCAACTGTGGGGGGACGAAGCGCTGCATCAGGTTGAGCTGTTCGACCTTGCGCACCTGCTCATCCACGCGGGCTTCGAGCTCGACGTTCCATGCCTTCAGTTCGGCCGCCTGTGCTTCCACGCGGGTGAGCAGTGCCTGCTCCGCGTCGCGCAGACGCTTCTTCTCCACGCACGCGCCGACGCGGGCCTTCAGGAGCACCGGATCGAAGGGCTTCGGGAGGTAGTCCTCGGCGCCGGCTTCGATGCAGCGCACGATGCTGGCCATGTCGTCGAGGGCCGAGATCATGATGACGGGGATGTGGCGGATGGTCGGGTCGTTGCGGTGCCGTTCGAGCACCGCGAACCCGTCCATGCGGGGCATCATCACGTCGAGCAGCACGAGATCGATGCCGGAGTCGGGGGCGGCGAGGCGTTCGAGGGCCTCGATGCCGTCGCGGGCTTCGATGACGCCGTAGCCGAGCCGCTGGAGGCGTCGGCCGAGGACGTCGCGGTTCGCCTCGTCATCGTCGACTACCAGGACCATTTCCAGCCGACCGGCCACAGCAGTGGTGGTCGGGCCGGTGTCGCGGTTGACGAGCACGGTTCCGCTGGTGAGCCGCGTGGCCAGCTCGCCGAGGCGCTCGGTGGCCGAGGTGAGGCGTTCGAGGTCGGCGACGGGTAGGACGCCGGGCTCGGCGAAAAGCGCCTTGGTCATGGTGGTGAGCTCATCGACTCTGTTCGTAAGCGTGCGTATGGCCTCGTAGGCCGCGGTGCCGACCGACTCGCCGTCCTCGGCGATGAGACCGGGCACGAGTTCGAGCACGAGCCGAGCCGTGGACCGGATGGCGTCGAGTTGTTGCGTCGTTGCGGCGCTGATGCCGTCTTCCTCGAGGAGCAGCTCGGAGTAGCCGATCAGGTGGTTGACGGGCGTTCGCAGCTCGTGGCGCAGTTCCCGGATCTCGTCCGGAGTCATGGTTTGTTGGGCGGTGCGGCGAGAGGGCTGGTGCTGCGAGCACAAGCGCAGGGTTCGTGTGCGGCGCCGCGCCGAGCACGGGCGCGGTGTTCAAGTGCGTTGTAGCGCCGAGCGCGGGCGCCGGGTTCATGTACGGCGCCGCGCCGAGCACTCGACCTCATGGCGAGACCGGCTCGGTGACACCGAGCGCGGCCATCTTCGCCAGCAGTCGGGGGAGGTCGACGGGTTTCGTGTCGTAGTCGTCGCAGCCCGCCTCCATGGCCTTCTCCCGATCGCCCGGCATGGAGTGCGCGGTGAGGGCGATGACCGGGATGGCCTCGGTGGAGGCGTCGGCCCGAACTGCCCGGGTGGCCTCCCAGCCGTTCATGATCGGCAGGCTCATGTCCATGAGGATGAGGTCGGGACGCTCCGTCTTCGACATCGTCACGCCCTCGGCTCCGTCGACGGCCATCACCACGGTGAACCCGCGACGCTCCAGCCGCCGCGACAGCATGTCGCGGTTCATCTCGTTGTCCTCGACGATCAAGATCTTCGGCATCGCCCTTGAGTAAACCACCTCCCGGGTCGGGGTTTGGAAGATTCGTGGCGCTGGGCGCTACAAATCCTCCGAGTCCTCGGCCAAGAGACGCCGCAGCGCGACGACCGTGCGGCCGAACGAGGCTCGATTCATCAGGTCCCGGTCGGTCGCTTCGACGACTCGCCAGCGATATGCAACGAGCAGACGCCGCCGCTCGGCGTCGCGTTCCTGCGTGCGGCGGGATCCGTGGGTGAAGAAGGGGCTGACCTCCAGCGCCAACCGATCGCCATCCCAAGCGAAGTCAACCTCGACCACCTTCCCGCCACCGACCGGCACCCTGTAGTTGCGTTTCCATTCGCCCAGCCCGGCATCGTTGAGCCATCGACCGACGGTCTGCTCCTTGCCGCTTCGATGGCCGATGCCAGCCGAACGTGCGTCGAGCAACGCGACGAGAAGCCGTCGGTTTCGAATCGACGATGGCGCTACGGATTCCAGCGCGGAACGAAGGGTCTCGACGCTGACCAGGCGATGGGCGAGGCAGTGGTCAAGGCACCGCTCGACGACGGCCGCCTCGACGAACCGAGGGAGCAGGAGCAGCGTCGAGGCGGGCGTGGCCACATGGGTCGTCATCCACGACTGCCGCTGCGTTGAGCTCTGACGTATGGTGGCGATCCCACGCAAGGTCACCCTCTGGTCGGTCGGAATGCTCAGCAGCTTCGGTGCGTCGGGATGCAGGAATCGCTGAGGTAGGGGCAACTGGTGGACGACGGCGGCCGAGACTCCGGCGATCGTCGAGCCAGGCACCGCAAGAGATGCTGCGAGGATGCCTTGCATCGCACTTGGCGGCACGGCGGCGAGGCGCATCACGCCCGTGTGCACGGGGACGAGCAGTCCGGCCTGTTGACGGCGGGAAAGCGCCGACCTGTCGATTCCGCGCTGCAACGCCTGGTCGACGGAGATCAGACCCAGCTGGCGACGAGCAACGCGGTGCAGCAGTTCGTCGATCTCGAAGGTGGAGTGGGCGCCTCGCATGGCCGCCCACTCTTGCGGCAGCGGTGTGACACTTCCGGCAGGCCGAGGAATCGGAAGTTTCGTAGCTCCCAGCGCTACAAATGTTCCAAACCCTCCACCACGAGGGGGAGGGTCACCGTGAATACCGAGCCCTGGCCGGGCTCCGACGTCACGTCGATGTCGCCGCCCATCATCACGCAGAAGCTGCGGCTGAGGGCGAGGCCGAGGCCGGTGCCGCCGTAGGTGCGGGTGGTCGAGACGTCGGCCTGGGAGAACGCCTCGAAGAGCTTGTCGCGCTGCTCGTCGGTGATGCCGATGCCGGAGTCGCGCACGGCGAAGTGGATCGCTTCCGAACCGCGGGTGACGGTGAGCGCGACGGAACCGTCGGACGTGAACTTGGCGGCGTTCGACAGCAGGTTGAACAGCACCTGCTTGGTCTTCACGAGGTCGGCGTGCATCACGCCCATGGCGTCGGGGCAGTCGATGACAAAGTCGTTGCGGTTCTTCTCCACCATCGGACGCACGATCGACTCGACCTCGTCGACGAGGGACTGCACACCGAACGTCTCCAGGAACATCGTCATACGGCCGGACTCGACCTTGGCGAGGTCGAGGATGCCGCCGATGAGCGTGAGCAGGTGCTTGCCGGCCGACCGGATCTTGCCGAGGTCCGGGAGGAAACCGGTGGTGCCGAGGTCCTCGCACTCCTCGCTCAGGAGCTCGGCGTAGCCGATGATGGCGTTCAGTGGCGTGCGCAGCTCGTGCGACATGTTCGCAAGGAACTCCGACTTGTGCCGCGAAGCGATCTCCAGCTCTTTGGTCTTCGCCTGGAGCTCGGAGAACAGACGGGCGTTCTCGATCGCGATCACCGCCTGGTCGGCGAACGTCTGCAGCAGCTGCTTCTCGGCGTTGGTGAAGCGGACGTCACCAATCCGCTGGACGGCGACCGCACCCAGTTTGTCGCTGCCGCTCACCAGTGGAATGCAGGCGATCGACATAGCGGACTCGCCGATCTGACTCAGGTGTGCGGCGAAGGCAGGACCAGCCTGCAATCCGTCGCCGACCTTCACCGTCCGATACACCGCCCGGCCAAACTCGATTACTTGGGAGACTCCCTCGAGCCCCTCGTTGGCGCTGTCCGCGTCCAGATGTCCGACGATCGCCGCCGGGACAAGTGAGCCATCTTGATAGACGTTCAGCACGGTGGAATACCCGCCCACCAGACGATTGGCCTGTTCCGCCAGTTCCGTGAGCACGACGTCGCGATCGAATGCGGACTTACTGATTGTCTGGAGGACAGCGGCGACGGCAGTCTGCTGCTCGAGGGCGGCGCTCACCTCGCGGTTGCTGTCCTGCAGCTCGTTGAACAGGCGGGAGTTCTCGATGGCTATGAGGGCCTGATCGGCGAAGGTCTGGACGACATCCTCATCGCGCTGGCTGAACGGAAGCCGGTCGCGACGCATGAGGGAGAACACGCCGCGGAACGAGCCCGGACGGGTCAGCGGCACCATGAGGTAGGCCCGCTGCCGGAGACGCTCGACGAACTCGAGGGTCGGCTGATCGCGATTGGACCTCCACTCGGTCGGCAGTGCGTCGGGCTCGAGATCGGTCCGCCCGATCGACCCGTCTGCCACCCTCGACACGGAGTTGTCACCGTCGAGCGGAAACACGATCTCGTCGATGATCGCCAGTTCGTCGGCCGTGAACCCGTGGCTGGCTCCGTTTCGAAACCGCTCCCCGCCCTCCTCCCAGATAAGAGCGGTGTCCGCTTCAC
>JANPFX010000050.1:0-1793 GCA_031423635.1 Acidimicrobiia bacterium
CAGCGCAAAGATGATCGCCAACGAGCCGTCACTCGTCGCGCTCGCCGGAGACCGATGGACGACGAAGGAGCTTCTTGCCTGCGAACAGTCCGTTCTGGACGCCGCAAACAGAGGGGTCGGGCGCGGTGTTGCCGTGGTTCCTGCTGCTCCGATCGACGCAGCGCTTGCAGCCTGTCCGACGATCACCGCCGAACAAGAACTCGTCGCCCGAACTCTCGCTGGCGGCGGCGACGGTGTGTCGGTGCTGATTGCGCCGGCCGGGACCGGGAAGGGCTTCACGCTCGGCGTCGCCCAATCCGCCTGGTCCGCCGCCGGCATCGAGGTCCTCGGTGCAGCCCGGGCCGCAGCGGAACTGCGGACCGGTGCGGGGATCGGGTCGATGACGATCACCAGCCTGATCGGTCAACTCGACGACGGCAAAGCACTCGCCCGCAACAGCGTGCTCGTGATCGACGAAGCCGGCATGGTCGGCACCCGACAACTCGCCCGCCTCGTCCAACACGCCGCATCACGCGACGCGAAGGTCGTTCTTGTCGGTGACCCCCGGCAGCTCCCGGAGATCGACGCTGGGGGAGTGCTCGGCGGACTCGCCCGACGTGTACCCATCCTGACGTTGACCGAGAACCGAAGGCAGCGCGAACCGTGGGAACGCGCGGCGTTGAACCAGTTCCGCAGCGGGTCAGTCGAGAAGGCACTCGAAGCGTTCGAGACCCACGGCCGCATCGAACGGATCGCGACCCTCGCTGAGGTTCGGGCTCGGATGGTCGATGCATGGGCGTCGGCCCGGAGCGAAGGTGAAGAGCCGATCATGCTCGCGGCACGACGCGAAGACGTCCGGGCCCTCAACCAGCTCGCCCGAGCCACGATGGCCGAGCGGCTCGTCGGGCCATCGCTCGTCGTCGACGGCGCGCCGTTTCAAGCCGGTGACCACGTCATGACGCTGCGGAACAACCGTCGTCTCGATGTCCGCAACGGTGAACGTGGCGTCGTGGCGACGATCAACTTTGGGAGTCGTTCGATGACCTGCAAATGACCGACCGTGCGGTGGAGCTCCCATCGACCTACCTCGAAGCCGGCCACGTCGCCCACGGGTATGCGATGACCGTCCACAAGGCCCAAGGTGTGACCGCCGACCGGGCGTTCGTGCTCGGCACCGACGACCTTTACCGGGAAATGGGATACGTCGCCATGAGTCGTGGGCGGTTCGGCAACCACCTCTACGTCGTCGGTGAACCAACACGGGAGATCGAACCCCTCCACGGTCCCAGCTTCGAGCGGACGAACGAAGAACTCCTCGTCGCCGCACTGTCAATCAGCCGGGCCCAGGAGATGGCAAGCGGGCAGATCAACCCGCTCGCAGCACTCGACGACCGCAGACTCGTCGCCCAATGGCGAGAAGCATGCAAGTGGGTGGAATCGATCCCGCTCGATCGAAGCCGAGACGTCCGAACCGGTGCGGCCGAAGTCGAACGCCTCGAAGGGATCCTTCATGCACAGAAGACCCAACACGCAAGAGAACTCGCTACACCTCGCTCACTACGAGACACTCTCGCCCGGCGAGACGAACGAGGCATCGAGACCGAACGAAGGATGATGGTGACCGAGGACAAGCTCACCACCGCGCACGTCGGCCTGCGCAGCGCCCGGGCGAGCGAAGACCGTCGGGCATCGATGCTTCGCCACCGACCCGACAGCGTCGCCCACCGGGACGCGTTTGACTCCGAGATCGAACGGCGCGTCGGGCATCTCGTCGACGTGCAGGTTGGCGCACCGTCGACCTATGTCGAGAGGCG
>JANPFX010000051.1:0-3652 GCA_031423635.1 Acidimicrobiia bacterium
ACCTCCGTGCCCCCGGCTTTCCCGCCGAACTCTGACAGGTAGGCAAGACGTGAACGCTCCCCACGACCCCAGAGAACGCTCCATCGCCGACATCGAGGCCGAGGCCCGGGCCGACCTGGCCGCGGCATTCCGCTGGGCCGCGCGCCTGAACTTCCACGAAGCGACGGCAAACCACTTCAGCGCCGCGGTGTCCGACGACGGTACGAAGTTTCTTCTCAACCCGCGCGGGCGGCACTTCTCGCAGATGCGGGCGAGCGAGTTGCTGCTGCTCGACGCCGACGGGGCTGGAGGTGCGGCGAACCCGGCAGCGGATCCGACGGCCTGGTACCTCCACGCCCACCTTCATCGCTTCGTCCCGCGGGCCCGCTGTGTCCTTCACACGCACATGCCCTACGCCACGGCGCTCGCGTGTCTTGCCGACTTCGAGTTCTTGATGCTGGACCAGAACGCGTGCCGATTCCACAACCGGATCGCCTACGACCGGCACTACGCCGGCATGGCCCTCGACGACACCGAAGGCGAACGCGTCGCACGGCTCCTCGGGCCCGACAAAAGCGTGCTGTTCCTCGGCAATCACGGCGTGATCGTGGTCGGCCGGAGCGTTGCGGAGGCGTTCGACGAGCTCTACTACCTCGAAAAGGCGGCCCAGCTCCAGGTCCTCGCTCTGTCGACCGGGCGACCTCTCGCGCTCGTCGACGACCGCACTGCAGCACTGGCCTGCGAGCAGTGGCTCAACTACCCCGACGTCGCCAAGGTGCACTTCGACGAACTCCGTCGCATCCTCGACGTCGAAACTCCCGACTACTCGAGCTGAGGAAACCATGAACGTCGACCAGACCAAGACCCTGATGATTCGTGAACTTACGAACGGCAACCGGGAGTTGACGATCAGCTGGGCCAACGGCGACGTGAGCCGGCTGCTCCACTTCTGGCTGCGCGACAACTGCCCGCAGCTCCGCCATGCGACGACCAAGCACCGCATGGTGGAGACGTCGTCGATTCCCGCCGATGTGCACCCCGCTGCGACCATCGTCCAGGACAACGGGGATGTCGAGATCACATGGGCCCACGATGGCCATCGCAGCACTTTCACGAGCGGCTGGCTCCGCGCCAACGACTACTCCAACGGTGCACGCTACGTTCCCGACTCGCCCGTACTCTGGGATACGTCCATCGGCACTGCGATGCCGGAAGCGAGCTACCCGAGCGTCGCCACCGACGACCAGGTGCGCCTCGCGTTCCTCGACGGCTTCATCGCCTACGGCGTAGGAGTACTCCGCGACGTTCCCTGTGTGCCCGGCACCGTGTTGGAGGTCGCCGGCCTCCTCGGTGAGGTGCGCTCCACCAGCTGGGGCACGGTGTTCGATGTGGTGTCGATGGAAGACGCCAACTCGCTCGCATACACGAACCTGCCCCTCGTCACCCATACCGACGAGGGTTACCGCGACCCGGCGCCGACGGTGCAATTGCAGCACTTCCTCCGCGCCGACGCGGCCGGCGGCGCATCGACGCTCGTCGACGGCTTCAGGATCGCGGACGACATGCGCCGTCGCGTTCCGGACCAATTCGCGTTGCTGGCGAACACGACGCTCGACTTCCATTTTGCCGATGACACCGCTGAGCATTCGGCGCGCGGCCCGATCATCACGCTGCACCCTGACGGGTCCGTGAAGGCCATCCGCTACTCGAACCATTCGGTCCTCCCGTTCCTGCTCCCCCCGGACGTGATTGGACCGTTCTACGAGGCCTACCTCACTTTCGCCACGATGCGGGAGAGCGACGAGTATCAGCTCCGAATCAACATGGGCGCCGGCGACATGTACATCGTCGACAACCACCGCGTGCTGCACGGTCGGACGGGCTTCTCCAGCGGCGGGGCGCGACACCTGCAGAGCTGCTACATCGAGCGGGACGAACTGATAAGTCGACGTACGGTCCTGAACCGCGTAGCACGTCGCGCGACGTGAAGGGGTGGCCCCGACGGGGCCACGCGCCCTGCGGAACCCAGACCCGGCGACGAAGAAGCACGGGCGAGAACAACGCAGCGGGTAAGGAGGAGAAGCGACAGGATCCGCTGACGCCGGACGGACCGCTGATCGGATCAGGATCCCACGGCGCCGTGCTTCGCCACGAACGGCAACGATGCCACGTGGGCAGCCAGCCGCCGTCCGCGCACGTCGCATTCCAACGCGTCACCCGGTACGAGCGCCGTTGCCGCGCCAACGAACGCAAGGGCGATCGCATGATCCAGCATGGGGCTGAAGTTCCCGCTTGACACGACACCGACGCTGTCCGCACGACCGGGCAGGTGCACCGTGGCTCCGTCGCGCGCCGGCTGACGTCCGTCGAGCGAGATGCCGATCAGTCGCCGCGTGACCCCGGCCGCTCGTTCTGCCTCGAACGCTGCCCGGCCCCGGAACTCGCCCTTCGTCCTCGAGACGACCCATCCGAGGCCGGCCTGGAGCGACGTGATCCCCGGCCCGAGCTCATGGCCGTGGAGCGGCAGTGCGGCCTCGAGACGAAGCGTGTCGCGAGCACCGAGACCGGCCGGGACGATCCCCGTCGCGAGCACGGCGTTCCAGAATTCGGCGGCGACGGCCACCGGAACTGCGCACTCTACGCCGTCTTCGCCGGTGTAGCCGGTTCCGGCGACGGTGCACCTCGCGCCTCCGAAGTCGAACGCCGCGACCCCGAAGCGGCCAACCGAAGCAGCGGCCGACGACACCGCTCCCAAGAGCTTCCGCGCCTGCGGTCCCTGGATGGCGATCACGGCGCGTTCCGCGGTCACGTCGGCGACCGTGACGTCTCCCCCGGTCCCAACGAGGGCCGACACCACCCGGTCGGTGTTGGAGGCGTTCGGCATCACGTCAAAGGAATCCGGCCCGACCCACCACACGATGATGTCGTCGAGGACCGATGCATCGGCCGGATCGAGCAGGTGCGTGTACTGGGCCTTTCCCACAGAAATCCTGGAGAGATCGTTCGTGAAGCAAGCTTGCAGCGCGGTGAACGCTCCGGGACCGCTCACCCGAACGGTCCCGAGATGCGACACGTCGAACGCCACCGCGGCCGTCCGACACGCCCGATGCTCGGCAATGGTGCCGTCCACGTAGGACAGCGGCATGCTCCAGCCACCGAAACCAACGATCTTCGCTCCGAGTGCGACGTGCTCGTCGTACAGCACGGTTCGGCGATCGGCGTCGGGCGCCACCGCCGGGCTACTTCCCGACGGCGTGGCTGACCGGAGTCGCGCCGCTGACTGCAGCGTCGGCCTGATCGACGGGAGCGGCCGGGACCCGAAACTCGTGGATGGCGGCGTCGAGCTGCTGCACGAGGCCCTCCAGCGGAACAACGTTCAGGACCCCCTGACCCTTGCGGAGGAGATCGATCAGCTGACCGTCGTCGCGGACCAGCAGCGGGTTGTCTCCCGACAGGACGAGACGCGCCGAGCCGATGTGTTCACCCATGTTCGTGCGCAGGTACTCGACCGCGCTCCGGGCCGCCTTCAGCGAGATACCTGCATCGAGCAGCTGCTTGATGACCTTGAGCTCGACGAGATCCTGGTACGAGTAGCGACGCTGCGATCCGCTGCCCTTGGCGTCCGCGAGTGACGGGCGGAGGAGATCGGTGCGCGCCCAGTAGTCGAGCTGGC
>JANPFX010000052.1:0-40589 GCA_031423635.1 Acidimicrobiia bacterium
GGCAGTCGTCGCAGCCGTAGATCCGGTCGCCGAGCGCGCCGAGAAACTCCTCGGGGAACGGACCGGGACGTTGCGCCAACCACGCCAGGCAGCGCCGGGCGTCGACCACCCCCGGCGCCACGATCGCCCCCGTCGGGCACCCGTCGAGGCAGCGCGTGCACGACGCACATCCGTCAGCGACGACGTTGTCGGCGACGGGCAACGCCGCATCGGTGAGGACCGAGCCGAGCACGAACCACGATCCCCGCCCGGGGATGAGCAGGTTGGCGTTCTTGCCGAACCAGCCGATGCCGGCCCGATGGGCAGCGGCTCGGTCGACCAGCGTGTTGTCGTCGGCCAGGATGCGGGTGCGGTAACCCTCGGCGCGCAGCACATCGGCGATCTGGGCGAGGCCGACGCGAAGGGGCGCGTAGTGATCCGTCCACGAGTAGCGGGCGATGCGACCGGACGGCTCGGGACCAGAATCCTCGTCGGCCCGCCGATAGAAGCGGGCACCGACGATCAGCGTGGCGGCTCCGGGCAGGGCCGCTCCCGGATCGGTTGAGCGGTCGGGGTTCTTGTAGGTGAACGCCATACCTCCGTGGAGGCCTTGGGCCTTGCGCCGGTGGAGGGCCTCGCGTGCGTCGGTGAAGACATCGGCCGTGGTGGCACCGATCGCATCGAGCCCGCCGGCGCGGCCCAGTGCGAAGAGGCGGTCACGCAGACGACGAGCGTGCGCAGCCTCTCGCCGACCGCCGGCCCGAGGACCGTCGAACGGACGCGGGCCGACCGGCGAAGGCGTCGGCGGAGGACTGACCACCGCAGAAGCCTACGGAGGATCGCCACGAACCGACGCGCTCCCCTGTTCAACCGCGCCGACAACGGCGTAGTCAGCCGGTCAGCCGGCGGCCGTCGCCCGGACGTCGTGCTGCGATCCGGGCAGCAGCCCCACCTCCTGGAACATCGCCAGCGCGTCGGCCTCGGCGGCGGCGAAGGCCACCGTGGTGCCGCACACGAACGTGACGATGCAGTCGTCGCAGGCCGACGAGTGCTGCAGGCTGCAGTCGGCACAGGAGATGACGAGATCGGCACGGGGTTCGGCGCGCATCGCCGAGGGATGCCGGCGACGGGCGTCGTCACGGGCCGCTTTGGTGGCGTCGGAGGTGAACCGGTGCCGACGGCTCGACAGATTCACGGGAACGGGGAAGGTGAGTGAAGTAGCCATGCGCTGCAGTGTGCCGGAGGGGGTGTGACAGCTTTCCCAGAGGCGGAACCTGTCAAGGTTCTTGAGACAGATCTTCTTGTGGTGGTTGTGGTGGGTTGATCCAGGCGGTTTCGGGGACGGTTGGTGCGGTGGGTGGGCGGCGGAATCGGTGGGGTTGGGTGTTGTAGGCGTGGTCGAGGACGGCTTGTCGGGCGGCGCGGATGTCGTGGTGGCGTTGGGAGTGGACGTCGGCGGGTGTGTGGTAGCCGATGCTGGAGTGGCGGTGGTGGTGGTTGTAGTGGGCGAAGAATTCGTCGGTGAAGGTGCGGGCGTGGGCGAGGCTGGTGAAGTGGTCGGGGAACCGTGGCGTGGTTTTCAGGGTTTTGAATTGTGCTTCGGAGTAGGGGTTGTCGTTGGAGACGTGTGGTCGTGAGTGGCTGCGGGTGACGCCGAGATCGGCGAGGAGTTGAGCGACGGTGCGTGAGGTCATGGATGTGCCGCGGTCGGCGTGAAGGGTGAGCTGGCCGGTGGGGACGTGTTGGGTGTGGATGCTGGCGGCGATGAGTTCTTCGGCAAGTCGTGCGCTTTCGCGTGGCGCGACGAGCCAGCCGACAGCGAAGCGGGACCAGACGTCGACGATGACGTAGAGGTGGAACCAGGTCCATTTTTGGGGGCCGGCGAGTTTGGTGATGTCCCAGGACCAGACTTGGTTTGGGCCGTCGGCCATCAGTTCGGGTTTGAGGTGGGCGGGGTGTCGGGCTTGTCGTCGTCGTTCGCGGATCTGGTCGCGGGAGCGCAGCGCTCGGTACATGGTCGAGATCGACGCGAGGTAGATGCCTTCGTCGAGGAGCGTGGCCCAGATCTGCGCGGGTGCTTGGTCGCAGAATCGTTCGGAGTTCAAGACCGCGACGATCTCGTTGGTCTGCTGGTCGTTGAGTGCTCGAGGGGAGCGTGGTCGTGGCCGTGGCGGGCCGAGTCTGGGTGGTGTGCGGCGGCGGCGGTAGTGCGAGGCGCGTGAGCGGCCAAGCGCGGTGCAGGCTTGTTGACGGCCCACAGTGAGGGCGAGTTCGTCGATCGCGGTGTCGATGATGTCGTCTACGAGGCGTCGTTGTCCGCGCTCTTGGAGAGCTGTTCCAAGAGCGCTTGTACTTTTCCCTGGACCTCGATGATCGCTTGTGCTTTGGCGAGTTTGACCTTCAAGCGTTCGTTTTCGGCTCGGAGCCGGGCGACCTCGTTGGCCGACGGTGCGCCACGGCCGCCTTCAGACGCACGGCCGTCGGTCACGACCAGAACGCCTTCGCGATGTTGTCGTCGCCAGTCGGTGATGAGCGATGAGTACAGGCCCTCACGGCGCAGGAGTGCGCCCTTCTCGCCGGCCTCGCTACAGCGGTCGTACTCGGCCAGGACCGACAGCTTGTAGTCCGCGCTGAACACTCGACGTTCCGGCCGTTCGGCCCGTGGGCTCTTCGGTGCCCGAAGCGACTTACGATCACGCTCCTCAGTCTGTCCCGTCCGTACAGGACTCGACACCGCAGAACCCATCTCTTACCTCCATGCTCGGATCCGTCACCAAATTTGTCTCACCGAGTATTGGCACGGAGGGCGCCCCCTTGGAAAATCTCTCGAAATGAAGTGCGGATCGCGGGCTGGCCGCTCCGGGAGCGCATTGTTAACAGCTCGGCTCCGAGCTACTGGCTCCCTGGACTATTCGAGGGTCGTTCTGAAGTGTCCCGCAACGGCACCTCGGGGACAGGGGTGCGAGCCTGTTCCGAAACCCGGCCGGCGCCCAGAACCGCCAGAGTGCGGCGCGGACCGGTGGCCCATCAGTGCTCCTGAACGCCGGTTCTTCCACACCCCGAGACATCTCAAGGAGGTTGCCCCGCACTTCGTCGGGTCGCGCTCTGACGCTCCAATCAAGAGGTCAGGTCGTTGATCGCCTGGATCTCGACGAAGGGCCGGCCCAAGGCTTGGGACAACGCTTTCAAATCCTTCTGATCGCTGGTCAAGACGACCTCGCCGCGTTCTCTTGCAACGATCACAACGCTCGCGTCAACGATGTCCGACGAAACAGCCCGAGCGAGCAGACTCCCAGATTCGCGCGCCTGCGCCTCCGTAAGCGGACGTACCTCGCACCCGGCCAGCAATCGTGACAGATGTGCCTGAGGTCCTCCCCGCCATGCCTGTGCGAGGACCGTCGACGGCACCGACGGGCTGTCTCCCCGTTCGAGGAGTCGCCGATGCACTGCCCACACGAGTCGATCGCTTCGCTCGGCCGCGATCAGCACTCCGATGTCGTACGTGTACCCGCTCACGAGGCGCGCTTGCGCTGCTTCTTGGCCAAGAACCGGTCGGCTGCAGCGAGCTCGCCAGCCGTCAGTGCGCCATGCTCAGCCTCCCAAGCCCGGACGGCACGGAGGCCCTTTTCAATCCGAAGCGCCCGCTCGGCCGCTTGGTTCAGCCACGACGAGAGACTCACGCCGTGACGCGCAGCGGCCTCTGCTGCCGCCTGTGCCGTGCCTTCATCCAGTGCTATGGAGATCTTGCGAACTGACATGGACGAACGGTAGCACCCTGTTCCTACTCGTCGAAAGGGCGATCACGTATCCCACCAAGACGGCCGTCGCCGGGTTGCCCCGGATTTCCTGTCTCGGGGCGCGTATACCTACAAAGAATCGTTCTCATGACCCGCATTTCTGATTCGGCTCTCACTCGTCGTCCATTCGACGCCTGGAACTCGCTCCCGCCGAAGGCGAATCAGTTCCCTTGGCCGCCGGTTTGGGTCTTCGCTTGCTGATCGGAGTGACGGCGATCTATCGAACGGTCGAGAACAACCACGCCTGTCGCGGTTGCCGCTATGCGGTATGCGTCTTCGAGGATCTCGGCGATCTCGTCCCAATCAGCAGCGGCTTCACCTGACGTGTCGAGGAAGACTCCGATCCAGTTCGAGAACGTCCCCCTCGCAGAGGTCGGCGGTTTGAAGAACCGTGTGGGCGCACCGGCGACGAGCGCTTCTTGAGTCCCCGGTGGGGCAGGGCACCAAAGCGAGACTCTGTCGTCGTTGTGGTGGTCGTGGAAATAGCAGAGCGGGCGCTTGTCGCGAACGAAGAAGCATGTCGCTCCGTGGCTAAGTCGTTCGGTGACCTCCGGAAACGCAAGCGCAATCTCGCGCACTCGACCTAGCTCGAGACTTGCCACGGTGACAACCTTCGCGCACATCAACGAACCGGTCTCGGCAAGGTGGTTGTCGGGGTCCTCGACACAGGACCCCGCCTATGACGTCCTGAGCAACCCGGCGGCCCGCCGGCTCGTCATCCTCCACTCACCGTTCGGCCTCCACAACGGGGCGGCCCCACTGCACGCAGCGATCACCCGAGGCATCTCACTGGGCGCCATCGTCGCGGGACTCGAGCCGAGTTGCGGGCAACGCAGAGAGTCAGTACGGGAACGACGGAGCCGGCAGCGACGAACGGAGCGGCGAGCGGGTTACTCCCGCGCGAGCGACGTCGGGATGCCCGGGAGTTCCACCCACGGTTGCTTGTGTTCGCACCACGCTTCTACGTTGGGAGTGACGCCGGACTTGTCGTCGAGCGTCCCCGCCTTCACTGCGAGGATCCCGGCCGGACTGACCAACGCCGAATAGATCGGCGAGCCGCACTGTCCGCAGAACCGGCGATACACGTGCACGGCGTCGTTCTTCTCGCCGCGATCTTCGAAGGTGCTGAGGGTGCCGGACACGGCGATCTGACTCTCGTGCACGATGAGGTTGACCGAGAACGCGGAGCCACCCTGGCGTTGGCAGTGGTCACAGTGGCAGACCGCGGTGGCGATGAGGTCGCCAGTGATTTCGTAGGTGATCTGGCCGCAGAGGCATCGTCCGGTTTGCGTCATGGCGGGAAGCTAGCACCGGCCGCCCGGATCACCAAGGCGTCCGCCGGCCGTTCTCCTCGCCGTTCGCTGCAGCTACCCACCCGCGGCTGGCCGGCCTTCCCGCCAGGCGCGGCTCGCCGCGACCGGCTGGGTGATGGCCCGAGGGTCCGACGTCGCCCAGCCCCAGCCCGAGATGATGTTCATCTCGGTGACGAGCCAGCGTCCCTCAATGTTACGCGCGCGTAGTTGATACATGCCGCCCTGTATCCAGCCGAGGGTTCCGACCGACGTCATGAAGTAGGCCGAGAGCTCACCGCTCGAGGCGTCGTCAGACACCGCCACGCTGACGTTGGCGGAGTGGTGTCCGCCTTTGATCGAGGGCTCCTCGGCGCCGGCGTGACGTGAATAGAGCGGACGGATCTGCTCCGGACCATACAGGTGCAGGTCCTTGCCCGACCCGGGTGGGAAGTTGAGGACGTTCAGCGTCGCGTCAGGAGCGAAGCAGGCAACCACCTCGTCGGCCCGGTCGAGGTCGAGGGCATAGAGGTAGCGGTGGAAGAGCGCCTGCACGGCGTCCTTGGACGTCACGCGGGCCACGGAAGCCCGAAGCGCGTCGAGCTCGGTCCTCAGTGCGCGTAGTTCTTCGGATTCGCTCGTCATGTGCATCTCGCTTTCGTGATCACTGCCCGCCGGAAACGACGATGTTCTGGCCCGTCACCCACGACCCGGCCGGCGACGACAGCCAGACGACTGCAGCGGCGATGTCGCTCGGCGTGCCCAGGCGACGCAGCGGGATGCGCTGGGCGATCGACGGCAGCATCTCATCGGTGACGCCCCCGATCGTGCGCGTCGACTCGGTGGGCACATTCCCTGGTGAGACCACGTTCGCCCTGATGCCGCGCGGGCCGAGCTCGGTCGCGAGCGTGACGGCGAGATGGTTCATGGCCGCCTTCGCCGCGCCGTAGGCGGCGAAGTTGACGGCGGCGCGCAGGCCGGCGATGGAGGAGATGCCGATGATCGACGAACCCGGTGGCATCACGTCGATGCAGGCTCGGGCCGCCACGAAGTGCGGGCGCAGGTTCAGCGCCAGCTGCCCATCCCAGTGCCAGTCGGGGAAGTCGGAGAACGCGAAGTTGCCCGGATGGTCCGAGGTCCCGGCGTTGCTGACCCAGACGTCGAGGCGTCCCAGGTCACCAAGCGCAGCGTCGATGAGCCGCGGCACGGTGTCGTCGGCGGTGATGTCACCCACGACCTTCACGGCACGGCGCCCTCGCCGCTCGATGTGCGAGACGACCTCGTCGAGTTCGTGCTCGCGACGGGCGGTGACGACGACGTCGGCACCGGCGTCGGCGAGCCCGAGGGCGATGCCCCGACCGATGCCGCGGCCGGCACCGGTCACCACGGCGACGGCGCCGTCGAGACGGAACTGCGTCATGAGGTCCGCGAGTGCCGGATCGGTCGGCGTCGTGGTGGAAAGGCCGGTCCGGCCCGTTGGGCTGAGAGAGGGCACGGGAGTCAGTTCCCGGCCAGCGTGGCGACCACGGGGGCGAAAGCGTCGGCATTGCGGTCCGACAACGTGATGTAGCTGAACCCGTATCGCTCCCGACGTTCGCGAAGGATGTCGCAGATGTGGTCGACGGAGCCGATCAACGCGTTCGGATGCGCGGCCATCTCGGGTCCCGACAACCCGAACATGGAGCCCATCTTCTCGGCGGTCGTCGCAGCATCATCGGTCACGACGGAGAAGTAGGCGCCGATCTCCAGTTCGAGGCTGTCGAAGCGGTCGCCTGCCCCGGCCCGGACCCAGCTCACCTTCTCGTCCATGGCCGACGCGGATGACGACTGCACGCCGGCAGGCCCGACGACTCCGGCACGGTTGTTGAAGTTGAAGCTGACGACGTCGGCAACGCTCCCGGCGTAGGTGAGCACCTTGCGGGCGCCGCCGCCGATCATGAGCGGAGGCCGTGGCCGCTGGGAAGGGAGCGGCTGTCCCGTGAACCCGGTCGCGTTGATGTGTGCGCCTGCGACGTCGATCGGCTCCCCGCTGAAGAACGCGTCGAAGAACGAAACGGTCTCGGCGAGGCGGGCGATGCGGGTGGGGGCATCGTCCATCGTGAGTCCCATGGCCGTGTATTCACTGGCGGTCCATCCGGCGCCGAGGCCGAGCTCGAAGCGGCCGTCGCTGAGCATGTCGAGCGTCGCCGCGGTCTTGGCCAGCACCACCGGCTGGTGGTAGTCGATGCACAGCACCCTGGCTCCCACCCGCAGCGTCGTCGTGACCGCGGCTGCTGTCGCCATGGCCGGTATGGCAGCCAGCATCTGTCCGCCGTTCGATCCGGTGTCCACGTAGTGATCGGCCACGAGAAGTGTGCTGTAGCCGAGGTCCTCGGCCTTGCGGGCGAGGTCCTTCCATGCGGTACCCGACGCTGCCGTCGAACTGGACAGGGCGAAACGAAAGGGCTTCATCGGCATGTCATGACCTCCTCAGGTGTGCGACCGGTCGGGTCACGGGTCTGTTGTAGCAGGACTGTCTTCACCGATCACAGCCGACACGGGGCCGTCGAGTTCAAGGGTGTGGCGTTCCGAAGAGATCACCGACCGCGGCGACGCGTTCCAGAACCTGCGCCGCGGTGAACTTCAAGGCCATCCCGTCGGCGCCGGCGCGGACCTCGTCCCACGTGATCGGGGTCGACACCGTCGGCGTTGGTCTGGCGCGCAGCGAGTAGGCGCAGACCGTCGTCTTGGCCCGCACGTTCTGGCTCCAGTCGATGAGCACCTTGTCGGGACGGAGCTCCTTGGCCTGTTTCGCCACGATCTGGTCGGGGTGCGAGAGCGCGAGACCCTCGGCCAGCCGCTTCGCCAGTTCGGTCGCGCCGTCGGCGCCCGCATACGGCAATGGCGTAGGAGGTGTCGCGTAGAGCTGCATGCCCTTGGAGCCGCTGGTCTTGGCGTGCAGGACCATGCCGAGGGGTTCGAGCACCGAGGCGATGATCAGCGCGACGTCGCAACACTCGGCGATCCCCGTCTCCGGGCCGGGATCGAGGTCGAACACGAGCCGGTCGGGGTCCCAGCTGTTGTCGGCGGCGCGATGCATCGGCACGTGGAGCTCGAGCGCAGCGAGGTTGGCCATCCACACAAGAGTCGGGAGATCCCGGCACACGATGTAGGTGTTGTCGTGCAGCTCGACCCGTTCGACCCAGTCGGGGGCATGCGATGGGATGTTCTTGTTGTAGAAGCTCTGCCCGTCGATTCCGTTCGGGTAGCGCTTCATGGTGATGTTACGGCCGGCGAGGTGGGGCATCATCGTCGGTGCTATGCGCACGTAGTAGTCGATGACCTGACCCTTGGTCGTGCCATCCGGATACAGCACCTTGTCGAGGTTCGTCAGGGTGAGCTGGCGACCCTCGATCTCTGTCACCAAGCTCTGGCCGGCCACGTGGTGTCGTCCTCGTCCCGAGGAGATCGCCCTACGATGCCTTCTTGGACTTCGCTGCGGCCAACGAGGCCTCGAGCGCAGCCATGAGGTCGAGCACCTTCGGAGCCTCGGAAGGCGGCGGCAGCTCATAGACGGTCCCCATGGACTTCGCCTCGATGAGGGCTTGGACCTTCTCGCGGTAGTCGTCGCGATACTGCGAAGGATCGAAGGATTCCGATGCCGAGGTCTCGACGAGCATCTTGGCCATCGCCAGTTCCTTCTCGGCGATCTCCATCGATCCATCGGGCAGGCCGTCGATCTCGGCGGGGTTGACCACTTCGTCGGCATAGAGCAGCGTCTCCATGCACAGCAGGTCGCCCAGCGGACGGATGGCGACGAGGTATTCCTTCGTGCGCATGACAACCTTGGCTATCGCCACTTTGCGGGTCTCGGTCATCGCCTTGACGAGCAACGCATAGGGACGCGCACCCCCCTTGTCGGGAGCGATGTAGTACGCCTTCTCGAAATACACCGGGTCGATGTCATCGAGACTGACGAACTCGAGGATCTGCACGGTCTTCTCGTTGTTCGCATCGCGGGGCGCGAGCGCGTCGAGCTCTTCGGGCTCGATCACGACGTAGCGATCGCCTCCGAGGTCGTAACCCTTCACGATGTCGTCACCGGCAACTTCCTCGCCGGTCACGGTGGAGACCCGTTTCTGCTTGATCCGGGCGCCGGTGGAGCGTTCGAGCTGATTGAACGAGATGTCCTTCGACCGTTGCGCGGTGTAGAGCTTCACCGGCACGCTCAGCAGAGCGAAGCTGATCGTTCCGGTCCAGGTCGGTCGGGCTGCCATCGCCAAAGGCTAACGCCGGGTCGAGCGTCGGTCGACGGTTCGCCTATCGCGATGTGACGAGCTCACTGACCCGTTGGGCGACGTGCTTGGCGATCTCCAGAGAAGCCGTGGCCGCGGGGGACGGAGCATTGCAGACGTGGAGGGCGTTCGGCCCTTCGACGAGAAGAAAATCGTCGACCAGGCCACCGTCACGGCGCAGCGCCTGCGCCCGAACGCCGGCCGGCGACGGTTCGAGATCGTCGGAAACGACTTCCGGGATGAGCTCCTGCAAGCTGCGGGTGAACCGGCCCTTGCTGAAGGAGCGGAGCATCTCCTCGACGCCATCGCGCCAGTGCTTCTTGGCCAGTCTTGCGAACCCCGGGTAGGTGAGCACCTCGGCAAGGTCCCGCAGGTTGATGTCGCGCTTGCGATAGCCCTCGCGTTTGAAGGCGAGCACGGCGTTCGGGCCGCAGTGCACGTTGCCGTCGATGATGCGGGTGAAGTGCACACCGAGGAACGGGAAGTCGGGATTGGGAACCGGATAGACGAGACCCTTCACCAGGTGTCGGCGATCGTGGCGCAGTTCGTAGTACTCGCCCCGGAAGGGGACGATCTTGGCCTCCGGGTCGCCACCGCCCTGGCGGGCGAGCCGGTCGCTCTGCAGCCCCCCGCACGTGACGAGCACATCGGCCTGCACGTCGCCTCCCGTGGTGCTCAGCCGATATCCGGCTCCGTCCCGATCGATGGACGTGACCTCGACGCCCGTGCGAACGGTGACGCCGTTCGTCGCGGCATCGCTCGCGAGCGCTCGACAGATCCCCACGTAATCGATGATGCCGGTGCTCAGGACGTGCACTGCCTTCACGGAATGGACGTGGGGCTCGATCGTCTTGGCCTCGTCGGCGTCTATGAGACGAACGGGGATGTCGTTCTCCTTCCCCCGCTCGTAGAGCTTGAGTAGACCGGGTATCTCCGACTCTTTGGTGGCGACGATGAGCTTGCCGCAGATCTCGTAGGAGACACCGTGCTCCTTCGCGAACTCGACGATCGACTCCGCCCCGGCACGGCACATCGTCGCTTTGAGGCTGCCCGGCTTGTAATAGATCCCGGAGTGGATCACCCCGGAATTGCGCCCGGTCTGATGGCGGGCAAGGTCGGATTCCTTCTCGAGAAGCGTGATCGACGACCCCGGACGCTGGTGAGAAAGCGTCCACGCCGTCGCCAGACCGACGATTCCTCCGCCCACGACCACGATCTGTTCGTTCTTCATCGCTCTACCAATCGTCGCGGATGGCCGCGCACCTTGAGTTCACTGAGGTTGCCACACCCCGCTCGGGGCCCGGTACGGTTCATCGGTGCTCTGGTCGCTTCTTCGTCGGAACCGCGATTACCGAACGCTGTTGGTGGCGCAGATCATCTCGTTCGCCGGCGACTGGTTCGCCACCGTGGCCTTAGCCGGCCTGGTGCTCGACCGGACCGACTCGGATCTGCTCGCCACTCTGGTGTTCGTGGTCTCGGCACTGCCGGCGTTCCTGGTCACACCGCTCTCCGGGCCGGTCGCCGATCGATTCGACCGTCGCCGGATCATGGTGGTCTGCTCGCTGCTGCAGGGTGTCGTGGCCCTGGGTTTCCTGGCCTCGCAGACGCGCTGGATCGGATTCGGCTTCATCGCGCAGGGCGGTATTGCCGGCATCGGAGCGTTCTTCGGGCCCGCGTCGCAGGCGGCGATCGTGAACCTTGTCGATCCGGATGATCTTCCGACGGCGCTGGCCGCCTCATCATCGGTCTGGGGGGCGATGCTCGCCATCGGCTCCGGCCTCGGGGCTCTCGTGGCCAGTCAGTTCGGTCGTTCCACGGCCTTCGGCCTGAACGCGGCGAGCTTCCTCATCGCGGGACTGTTGATCAGCACCATCCGGGGGAAGACGTCCCAGCGGGCCGCCGGCGCGCCCCGTCAGCCGATGCGACCGATCGCGGATTCGGTCGAGGCGATCCGCTATGCCCGATCGAATCGGTACATCAAAGTGTTCTTCTTCTCGAAGGCGGGATTCGGACTCGGAACCGGAGTGGTCGGTCTGCTCGCGGTCTTGGCGAAACGCCGTTTCGCCGCCGGTGACGGCGGCACCGGAGTCCTCCTCTTCGCCCGAGGACTCGGCGTGCTGAGCGGCCCGTGGTTCGTCCGCATCGCTGCTCGGCGCGGACTCTCCGGAGTGATCGCCTGCTGCGGCGTCGGAGCGATCGTCTACGGCCTCGGGTACCTCTTCGTCTCCTGGGCGACGGCCCTCGCGTTCGCTGCCGTTGCGGTCTTCCTCGCGCACCTCGGTGGTGGCGCGCAATGGTCCTCGGTAATCTACGGCATCGCCATGACAGCGCCCGACGAGGTCCGCGGTCGGATCGGCGCCGCGGACTTTGCCCTCGTCACGCTCTCGATGAGCATCTCCCTCGGTGTGGCCGGTTGGGCATCGAGCCACTGGGGTCCCATCTCCACGATCCGTGCGCTTGCGATCTTGCAGTTGTGCTGGGGTGTGTTGTTCCTCACCCTTACGCGCGGGCTGCGAAATGAACCGGTTGACGCGATGGAACCTCCGGTGACAGCAAGCAGGCCGCAGCCCGCACAGTGACGGCGTCAGCCTTGCGCAGCCTTGAGGCCGGCGAGTACCCGGGAAGGGGTCAGCGGGAAACGGTCGAACCAGACTCCCGTCGCGTCGTGGAGTGCTGCGGTGACCGCCGGGGTGTAGGTCATGTACGGCATCTCGGACATCCCCCTCACACCGAAAGGCCCCAGGGGGTCGGCGAGCTCGAGGACGACGGACTCGACCCGCCGTGGGATGTCGCCGATGCCCGGGATCAGATAGCCGGAGAAGCGGGGGTTCGTGATGTGCCCGTCGCTGACCTGCAGGTCTTCGCTGAGGGCATAGCCGTGGGCCTGCACCACGCATCCTTCGATCTGTCCGACAACGCCCATCGGGTTGACGGCACGGCCGACGTCATGCGCGCTTACGACATTGTCGACGACGATGTGGCCGGTCTCGGTATCGACGCTGAGCTCGACCACCTGCGCGACGTAGCCGTAGGAGAAGTTCGGTATGCACGAACCGTCGACCGGGCTCAGCGGCTCCGTCGGCGGAGGCGTGTAGCGGAAACGGCCGATCGCCGGACGGGCACCTTCTCGCCAGGCCTTGTCGGCCTCCTCGGCCGCCCCGAGGATCGAGTTGCCCGACATCCACGTGAGCCGGCTTGCGCTCGCCGATCCGGAGTCGCCCGATGTTGAGGTGTCGGAGAACACGCCCTTGACCTTCTCGACCGGCAGGCCGACCGCCTCGGCGGCCATCTGGAGGAACGCGGTGTGGGCGCCCTGCCCGACATCGGCTCCGCCGTGGAACACGGTTGCTGCGGTCGGGGATTCGTCGCCTTCCCCGCCGAAGAGATGGATCTCCGCCTCGCAGCGCTCGGGGAACCCGAAGGAGAATCCGATGTTCTTGTACGCGCACGCAATGCCGCGGCCCCGCTTGATCGCTCCGACAACTGCGGGGAGCGACGCCACCGGTGAGAACGGCTGCCCGTAGGCGAGCGGTTCGTCGAAGTGTGACCGCTCGCCGCAGGCCTCGAGCACCTCGGGAAGCGTGACGCCGGTGGGCATGACGGTCTGGGTGATGCCGATGCTCCCTTCCCGCAGGACGTTGCGACGACGGATCTCGACCGGATCGATGCCCAGAGCCTCGGCGAGCTTGTTCATCTGGCTTTCCGCGACGAACGTTCCCTGCGGACCGCCGAAGCCTCGAAACGCCCCGCCGATCGCCGCGTTCGTGTAGACGCCGTAGCTGTCGACCTTGGCGTTCGGGACCTCGTAGGCACCGCAGATCGCCAGGTGCAGGTTCCCGAGGACTTTGTTGGTGGTGTAGTTGTAGCCGCCGGCGTCGAGGTAGGCGGTCGCCTCGCACGCAAGCAGCTTCCCGTCGGCTGCCGCTGCCCATCTGGCATGGGCCTTGCCCCGATGGCGTTTGTGGTGGCCGACGATCGACTCCTCGCGGGACCACACCGTGGCAACCTTGCGATCGATGCCGAGAGCGCGGAGTCGCCTCGCGGCAAGGGCGAGCACGATCTGCAGGGTCATGTCCTCTCGACCTCCGAACGCGCCGCCGATCGCCGGGTAGATGACGCGCACGTCCGTCTTGGGCAGGTCGAGGGCGTGGGCGATCTGCTCGAGGTCCTCATACGTCCACTGACCGGCGACCTCCACGGTGACCCGACCCTCCTCGTCGATGTACGCGACGCCGGCTTCGGGCTGGAGGTAGGCGTGCTCCTGGTACGGGAACTCGTAGTCGGACTCGACGATCGCGGCCGCTTCGGCCCACACCGCTTCGGGGTTGCCTTTGCGGATCACGTAGTGGGTGTAGGCGTTGGTGTCGAGACCGTTCTCGGGATGGAGCATCACGTCAGTCGTAAGTGCACTGTCGATATCGCCGAGGACGGGCAGGGGCTCCCATTCGACGACGATCGAGGCTGCCGCGGCGTCGCCTTGTTCGACGGTCTCGGCCACGATCACGCAGAGAGCGTCTGCTTCCCAGCGGCTGATGTCGCAACGCGTCGCGGCGCGCCCGGTGTGCTCCAGGCCGAGCAGTACCGGTTGGTCGAACAAGGTCAGGCCGTACTCGTTGACCGGAACGTCGGCCGCCGTGAGAATGCACACGACGCCGTCGACGGCGCGGGCGGCATCGAGATCGCAATGGACGAGCCGCGCATGGGCCTGATTGGTGAAAACGACCTTCGCCCAGAGCGCATCGCCCGGAATGAGGTCGGACGGATACGTGGCAGCCCCGGTGACTTTGGCGAGCGCATCGCGCCGGAGCATCGACTGTCCGACAGCCATCACTTCACCTCAGCGTTCAGCGCGGCAACTTCGACCGCTTCGATGATCTTGTAGTAGCCGGTGCAACGGCAGAGGTTCCCGGCGAGACCCTGGGTGATCTGTTCCGGACTCGGTCTCGGTGTTTCGTCGATCAGCGCGGCACTGGCGACGAGGAATCCTGGGATGCAGTACCCGCACTGCACGGCGCCCTTCTCCACGAACGCACGCTGGATCGGATGCAACGCCTCGGCGTTGGCCAGACCCTCGACGGTGGTGATGGTCGCCGCGTCTGCCCGGGCCGCCGGTACCAGGCAGGACATCACCGCCGCTCCGTCGAGCATGACAGTGCACGCTCCGCACTCGCCCTCGGCGCAGCCCTCTTTGGTCCCTTTGAGCCGGAGGTCTTCGCGGAGCCAGTCGAGCAGCGTCTTTCCAACCGCGCCCGCAGACCGATGCACCGCTCCGTTGATCGTGGTGGCAATGACCGTCGTGGTGTCGATCACCCCCGTTGCCCTTGGCGATGGGGTGCTGTCGGCTTCGCGCAGGCACGGGGCGTCGACCGGCCAACGCTCGGCCTGCCGGCGCTGGGCGATCGTCGTCAACGTCCGTTCGACGAGCACCCCGATGGTGTCGAGCCGGTACTGCGCCGTTGCCCTCACATCGTCGAGAGGAGTCGCTGCGGCGAGCACGGCTGCTGATGCCCGAGCGATCGCGCGAACGTCGAGCTTGCTGCCGACCAGTGCGGACTCGGCGGCATCAACGAGGAGTACCTTCGATGCCACGCTGCCGATTGCTATGTGCGCCGATGAAACCGTTTCGCCGTCGTCGGCGAACCCCACCACCGCGGCGAGATGAATCACCGAGATCGCCTGGGCCGATCGGTTGCCGAGCTTCACGTAGAGGCCACGCTCGTTCGGCTTCGTCAGGCGAACGCGCAGTTCCACGACGAGCTCATCATCAGCCCGCTGAGTGGACCGGAACCCGGTGATGAACTCGGAAAGCGCAACCGATCTCGTGCCACGCACCGAACGGAGCACGACGGTCGCGCCGAGCGCGAGCAGGGCACTGATGGTGTCATTGGCCGGGCTGGCGGTGACGATGTTGCCCACGAGGGTGGCGCGGTTGCGGAGTTGAGGCGATCCGACCTCCCAACAGGCCTGAGCGAGCGGGAGTGCGCGCTCGACCAGCACGGCCGATTGGACGACATCGTTGTGGGTGACCATCGGCCCGAGAACTGCTTCATCCCCAACGACCCCGATCGACGCCGCGCCGGGGATCCGACTGATGTCGATGAGCAGTGCAAGCCCGGCGCGGGCATTGCGATCGATCTCGACGAGAAGGTCGGTCGCTCCGGCAATCGGGCGGGCCGCTGCGCCGTAGGTGCCGAGGAGCTTCACTGCGTCGTCGATCGACGCAGGTGCGACGTAGGCCGGAGGCGGAGCGGTGTGCCGTTGGACAGGATGCAGGTGCGTTGCGGTACTCACTCGGGCCTCTCAGGTCTGATGCGGACGTTGACGGACAAGGGTGAAGCGCATGTCGGATGGCGGATACCAGTTCCGGCTCCACCAGATCGGGGTGTTGTCGGCGGTGTAGCCCGTCTCGGTGATCTGGAGCACCGGTGTGCCGGACACCACGGGGGAGCCGGGATAGAGAACGGCGTTTCCATCGACCGCCCGCACCTCGCTGAGTTGGTACTCGGTCGACGCATTCGTACGTGTGCGTAGGAAGTCGAAAAGCGGCTCGGTCTGCGCGGGCTTCTTGACGCAAGCAGCGGCGAGGGCCTCACCGAGAAGACGGACCGGGACCGCACACTCGATGAAGATCATCGGAGCGGCATCGGCGCTGAATGTCTTGAGCGTTTGAAGTACGCGGTCATCCGGTCCGAGCCCCAGGGCACGGACAACATCGTCGTTCGGCTCGACAATGGCGGCGGCATCGAAGACGACATCGACCTTCGCTCCGTTGCGGGCGAGCACATCGCCGAGATCGCGGGCCTCGGTAAGGGTGTGCGACAGCGATGACGCCGCCGCCGTGACGAAACTGCCGCGACCCTGGTGGCTGACGATCATCCCGCGGCGGGCAAGAGCGCCCACGGCGGTGCGAACAGTGGCCCGGCTGACCCCGAGCTCGGCCGAGAGCTCATGTTCCGTCGGTAGGCGGTCACCGACGGCGAACTCGCCACCAGCAATGCGCTCGGCGATGGCCGCTTCGACTTGCGCGGCGAGAGGGAGCGCTCTCGGAAGTCGACCCATCCACCAATCCTACGGAAGTTGTCAGTTGACAGCCAACTTGCTTCGAAGATGCGTCGCGTCGGTTTCGACGGAGTGATCGTCGCGGACCTCCCGTCGATGGTCGGCATCCCACATCAACAGTCTTGGCATGGCAGATAGGCGAAATTCGGTCTTTTTGTCGCCGGTCTTGCCTGATGTGGGATGCGAACTGCACGACCTGGGATCAGCTCGGGCGAGGCCGACTCCGGTCGGCTGGGCGAAATGTCTCAGACGCGTCGGTCCTGGAACCTGCGACCGTCGGCCACCAGCCGCTCGAGGAACGGCGACGGCATCCACTGGGGGCCGTGCTCGGCTTCGAGCGTGCGCAAGCGATCGAGCACGTAGGGCAGGCCGAGATGGTCGGCCCACCACATCGGGCCGCCGCGGTAGGCCGGCCAGTTGTAGCCGTTGATCCAGATGATGTCGACGTCGCTCGCCCGGATCGCCTTGCCCTCGTCGAGGATCTTCGCCCCCTCGTTGATCATCGGGAGGATGAGGCGCTCGGTGATCTCGTCAGCGGTGAAGGACCGTGGTGCCACCCCTGACTTGGCGGCGAACTCGCGAACGATCTGTTCGGTGACCGGAGACGGCGTCGGGTTCCGATTCGCGTCGTAGTCGTAGTACCCCGCACCGGCCTTCTGGCCGCGGCGGTCGAGCTCGCACAGCCGGTCGCGGATCGTTTCGCCGTTCGACTTCTCCTTGACCCACCCGATGTCGAGCCCGGCAAGGTCCGACATCTGGAACGGGCCCATGGCGAAGCCGAAGTCGAACAGCGCCCGGTCGATCTCCCACGGCAGCGCACCCTCGTTCAGCAACTCCTGCGACGCCCGGCCACGCTGGGCGAGCATGCGGTTCCCGACGAAGCCGGGGCACACGCCGACAAGCGCGGCGATCTTGCCGATCTTCTTGCCGATCTGCATCGCCGTGTTGATCACCTCGGGAGAGGTGTGGTCGGCGCGCACTACTTCGAGCAGCTTCATGACGTTCGCCGGGGAGAAGAAGTGCATGCCGATGACCGCCTCGGGACGGGTGGTGGCCGACGCGATCTCATCGATGTTGAGGTAGCTGGTGTTCGTGGCCAGTACCGCTCCGGGCTTGCAGATCGCGTCGAGACGGCTGAAGAGCTCCTTCTTGATGTCCATCCGCTCGAATACGGCTTCGACGACCATGTCGGCAGAGGCCACATCGTCGAGCGCCGTCGTGCCAGTGATGAGACCCATGCGTCGCTCGACCTCGTCCATGGTGAAGCGGCCGTTCCTCGCGCTGCGCTCGTAGTTCGAGCGCACCACGGCGAGCCCACGCTCCAATGCCGCCTGCGACGTCTCGACGATCGTCACCGCCAGACCGGCGTTCACGAAGTTCATGGCGATGCCGCCGCCCATGGTCCCGGCGCCGATCACTCCTACGGACTTCACGGGCACCGTCGGTGTCGCCGCCGGTACATCGGGGATCTTCCACACTTCACGCTCCGCGAAGAACACATAACGCTGGGCTGCGGACTCGGGGCTGTTCACGAGACCGCCGAAGAGGGTTCGCTCCGTCTTCATGCCATCGGCGAACGGAAGGTTGACCGCGGCCTCGACGCACTGGATGATCGCGTCGGGCGCCTTGAAGCCGCGGAACTTCTTTGCGTTGGCGGCACGGAAGGCGGCGAACTCGTCGGCCGACATCGTCGGGACCGATCGATCGCTGACTTTCTTCAGTTCGGCACCCTCAGCGACGAGTCGCTGGGCGTAGGCAATGGCGTCCTCTCGGAGCGACCCTTCGGCGGCAAGCTCATCAACCAAGCCCATGGCCAGGCACTCGGCGGCGCCGACGTGGGTCCCCACCGTCATCATTTCCATCGCCCTGAGCGGGCCGACGATACGCGGCAGCCGCTGCGTGCCGCCGGCACCAGGAAGCAGGCCGAGGTTCACCTCGGGTAGGCCGCACTTGCTCGAGGGAACAGCGATCCGGTAGTGCGCGCACAACGCGACCTCGAGTCCTCCGCCGAGCGCGGTGCCGTGGATCGCCGCCACCACGGGCTTGGTTGAGCTCTCCATCTTGTTCTGCACATCGAACAGGCTGGCGCCCTTGGCGGCACCACCGAATTCGCTGATGTCGGCGCCGGCGATGAAGGTGCGTCCCGCACAGATCAGCACGATCGCCTTCGCCGCATCGTCGGCAATGGCGGCGTCGAATGCACCGAACAATCCGTCACGTACGTTCGCGCTCAGTGCGTTGACGGGCGGCGAGTCAAGCGTGATGACGGCCACACCGTCGGCCACGATGAGATCGGTGACGCTGTTGATGGAAGTCATTGGTGCTCCTACGGAGGTTCGGGCTGGCCATGCTCGTCGGTCTGTCTCCCAGGGACAAGTCCAAAGTCAATGCGTGGCCCGTTCCGGGGTATCGAGAGGAGAACGAACGAGTGGAGGGGTGGCGCCGATGGGGCCCCGCCCGAGGAACGGAGACCCGGTTCGACGAAGGAGAACAACGGGCGAGTACCGCAGTGGATGGGGAGGATCGGTGACAGGACCCCGGAACGGGCTCGCGGGCACCACGAGCGCAGGAGGGCGGCACGTGAGAACGAACGAGTGGAGGGGTGGCGCCGATGGGGTGGATCGGTGACAGGACCCCGGAACGGTCCCCGGGGCACTTCGGCTACTGAACGAGTCCTCGCCATGACGGAAAACGGAGCAGCCCGGTGGGGCTCCACTCCCGGTACTCGACCAGACATCGGTGCTTCGGCCGCACGAACACTGCCATCGGCTCGCCAGGATCGTTGGAGAAGGGACTCGCCTCGACGACATCGTCACCGAGGAGACGTTGGAGTCGGTCGAGCTCCGCGTCGGTGAAGCCGGTGCCGACGCGGCCGATCCAGCGGAGGGGTCCTTCTGCTTCGTCGGTCTCCGCCACACCCAGCAGGATCGAGCCGATCCCGTGTTCGCGGCGTCCGCCTCCGGGTACCCATCCGCCGATCACGAACTCGTCGGTGTTGCGGTTTCCCACCTTGACCCAGTTTGGCGAGCGACGGCCGACGGTGTACTTGGCGTCGTTGCGCTTCGCCACGACACCCTCGAGCCCGCCGCTCCGGGTGAGCACCTGCAGTGCGTGTCCGTCGTCGTAGAAGGGCGCGCGGCGCCAGTTCGGGCCTTCCTGCAATCCGACGAGGCGATCGAGCACGGTCCTGCGGGCCGAGAGCGGGAGGTCCACCGTCGACAACCCGTTCACGTCGAGCACGTCGAACACGACGAACACCACGGGGTTGACCGAGGCGCGCAGGCGGGCCTCGTTACCGGAAACGCCCAGCCGTTCCTGGAGACGATGGAACGAGGGCAGACCATCGTCGCCGATGGCGATGATCTCGCCGTCGAGTACTGCGGTGTTGCCGTCGAGGGCTGTGACGATGCCGTCGAGCTCAGGAAACGTCGAGGTGATGTCGTTTCCCGCCCGGCTGGTGATCTTTGGCCCTGTCTTTCCGCCGATGCTGACGATGGCCCGGATGCCGTCGTACTTGAGCTCGAACGACCATCCGTCGCCGTTCGGCAGAGGTCCTGGGGTGGCCAGCATGGGGTGAGGGTCAGCCACCTCGCAGAGCCTCGTTCACCTGACCTGCGGCGCGCTCGGCGTCTCGGACACAGGCGGGGATACCGATGCCGCGATAGCTGGCGCCGACCAGCGTGACCCCGGGGGCCTCCTCCGCGAGACGCCGCTCGATCCGCTCGACCAGTGCAGCATGTCCCGTGTCGTACTGGGGAAACCCGCCCATCCATCGGGTGACCACCGCGTCGACGGGTGGTGCAGCAACGCCGAGCATCTCGGCCAGCTCACCGTGCAGCGAGGCGACGAGCTCATCATCGTCGAGCTCCGTGAACCGGGTGTCGCCATCTCGTCCGGCCGAGGCCCGGAGCAGCACGTGGCCGTTGGTGTCGAGGTGCGGCCATTTCTGGTTCCACCAACTCGACGCCGTCACGAGACGATGTTCCGGCCGGGGGACGAGCATCCCGCTCCCGGGAGGGAGCGACACCGAACCGGCGGGGTAGGCGAGCAGCGTGAGCGCGACCGAGGCCGTGCGAATCGTGCCGAGATCTTGCGCCGTCTGCGGTGCGACGTGTCGCAGGAGCGTGGCGCCCGCAGCGGCCGGTGTGGCCAGGACGACATGGCGGGCGGTGAGGTGCCGCTTCGACGTGCTGACCGACCATCCGGCGCCGGTCTTCGAGATCGACCTCGCCGTCTCTCCGACCGTGACGTTCGCGTGTTCGCCGAGGCGGGCGATCAGCGTGCGGATTCCGGCCCGCGGTGCCAGGAACACCGGGCGGGTCTCGGTGACGCCGATCTGCCCCCGATCCGCTGCCGCATTCGTGCGTCGCAGTGCGCGAACGAGGCGTCGCTCACGGGCGGCTTCTGCGAGCATCGGCGAAGCACTGGAAAGGCTGAGGGTGTCGCAGTCGCTGGCGTTGATCCCGCCGAGCAGAGGGTCGACGAGGCGCTCGACCACCTCGCGGCCGAGGTGTCGCCCGATGGCCTCACTCACCGACGGATCGGTCCCTGTGCTCGCTCGACGCGGCAAGACGCCGCCCAGCGAGGCGCGAGCGATCCCACGCGCGCTGATGATTCCGGAACGGCGCATCTCGCCGATATCGCTCGGCACTCCGAGTACGAGACCCTTCGGCAACGCCCGCAGCTTGCCGCGCGAATACACGTAGGCCGAGCCGGTGGCCGGAGCCACGAGATCGTCAGCGAATCCGAGCGATTCGGCCAGTTCCACCGCGCCGGAAACTCGCGCGAGGAACGCGTCGGGCCCGGTGTCGACGCCGATGCCGGCCACGGTCGCGCCGGAGATCTTTCCGCCGATGGCTGCCGACGATTCGATCACCTCGACGCGCAGCCCGGGTCGGGTCTGGGAAAGGAAGTGTGCCGTGGCGAGGCCGGCGATGCCTCCGCCGACGACGAGCACGTCGAGGTCGTCGGCCGGCGTCGCCTGGTCGGGCGCGATATCGGTAGGTGAGGTGCTCACCCCGGCGCGCCTGCGAACATTCGCGTCATCTCGTGTTGCTGGTGATCGAGTGGACGTAGTCGACGACTCGGGTGAGCATCTCCGGCGCAATCTGGGGAAGAACACCGTGGCCGAGATTGAAGATGTGGCCGCCGCCCGCCATGGCGGCCTCACCCAGTACTCGGTCGATCTCCGCCTGCACCACGTCCCAGGGACCGAGCAACACCACCGGATCGAGGTTCCCCTGCAGCGCCTTTCCCGGTCCGACGCGGGTCCGGGCGTCCGAAAGGCTAACCCGCCAGTCCACGCCGACGACGTCGGCACCGGCATCCCCCATCGCCCCGAGGAGTTCCCCTGTTCCGACCCCGAAATGGATCCGAGGCACACCGGTGTCGGCCAGTCCCGCGAAGATCCGAGCGGAGTACGGCTGCACGAAGCGCTCGTACTCGCGCTTCGAGAGGATCCCGGCCCACGAATCGAAGAGCTGCACGGCCGATGCTCCGGCGCTGACCTGGGCACGCAACGACAAGAGAGTGATGTCGGAGAGCGTCGTCATCAGGGCGTGCCATACCTCGGGTTCGCCGTGCATCATCGACTTCGTGTGCTCGAACTCCTTCGATTTCCCTCCCTCGACGATGTAGGTGGCGACCGTGAACGGTGCCCCGGCGAAGCCGATGAGCGGGATGCCCATCGGGTCGAGCTCATCGACACAGAGTCGAATCGCATCGGCCACGAAAGGAGTGTGGACGAGCGGGTCATACGCGCGCAGACGATCGACGTCTTGGAGGGTGCGGAAGGGCTCTTCGATGACGGGGCCCCGACCCTGCTCGATGGAGACTCCGGCGACGAACGACTGCACGGGGGTGATGATGTCGGAGAAGAAGATCGCCGCGTCGACACCATGGCGTCGGACCGGCTGCATCGTGACCTCGGCGGCAAGCCGCGGATCGACGAGCATCTCGTGGAACGTCCTGCCCACCCGCAGGGCGCGGTACTCGGGCAGGCTCCGCCCCGCCTGACGCATGAACCACACCGGTGTACGCCTGTGCCGCTCGCCGCGACAGGCGGCGAGAAAGGGTGAGTCACCGAGGGCGGCGCGCGTGGGCATCGGCTCTGAGGTTATCGACAGGTGATCGGACGACCGACGTCGTAATCACGTCAACCCGTCGGGAGCGCGCCGAGGAACTGCGTCTCGGTCAGGTGGGCGTAAAGCCCACCTGTTTCGACCAGCTCCTCGTGGGTGCCCCGCTCGACGATCCGGCCGTTGTCGAGCACCAGGATCTGGTCGGCTTCACGAATGGTGGACAGGCGATGGGCGATGACGATCGAGGTTCGGCCGACCAGCGCGTCGGCCAGGGCGTCTTGGATGTGTACCTCCGTCTCGGAGTCCAGATGGGCAGTCGCCTCGTCGAGGATCACGAGTCGAGGGTCGCGTAGCAGCACCCTCGCCAGTGCCAGACGCGCCTTCTCGCCGCCGGACAGCCGATACCCGCGCTCTCCCACCATCGTGGAATAGCCCTCCGGCAACGACGAGATCATCTCGTGGATACGAGCCGCCCGGCAGACCGAGATGAGGTCGGCGTCAGTGGCTTCCGGTCGTGCGTAGCGCAGGTTCGCGGCGATGGTGTCGTGGAACAGGTGGGCGTCTTGGCTGACGACGCCGATGGCGCCACGAAGCGAATCCCCGGTGACATCGCGCACGTCGTGGCCCTCGATGCGAACGGCACCTCGCGTCACGTCGTAGAGGCGTGGGACGAGGGCCGAGATCGTCGTCTTGCCGGCGCCTGACGGCCCGACGATGGCGGTGAGCGTTCCCGGCTCGCAAACAGCGCTGAGGCCCTGGATCACCCACGCGGACTCGTCACTGGACAGCGTGGGTCCACCGCTCTCGAGCGACGCCACGGAAACCTCGGAGGCAGCCGGATACCGGAACCAGACGTCGTCGAACTCGACCCGCGCGCCGGAGGCCGCAGCAGCTGGTGGCAGGGTGACCGCTCCGGGCCGATCAGCGATGGAGACGGGAGCGTCGAGGACTTCGAAGATGCGCTCGAATGACACGAATGCTGTTACGAAATCGATACGTGCGCTTGCCAAGTCGGTGAGGGGTCCGTAGATGCGCTGCGCCAGGATCGACATGGCCACCAGGGTTCCTACCGTGATCTTGCCGTCGAGCACCTGATTGGCCCCCCACCAGTAGAGCGATGCGGTGAGCAGCGCGCCGACGAGCGAAAGGGCGATGTCGAAGATGATCCCGGTGACGGCGCGGCGCACGCCGATCGCAGCGACGCGGTCAGCGGACTTCGCGAAGGCTTCACGCTCCTCCCGGGGACGGCCGAACAGCTTGACGAGCAGCGCGCCGGCGACGTTGAAGCGCTCGGTCATGACCGTGTTCATGGCGGCATTGCGGCCCATGGCTTCGCGGGCGGCCTTCTCCTGGACCTTGCCGACCCGCTTCGACAGCACGATCAGGAACGGCACGACGATCAGCGAGGCGAGGGTGAACCTCCACGACAGCGTCAGCATCGCGGCAACCGTGACCACCACCGACAGGACGTTGCTGACCGCGCTACGAAGGACGAACGTGAATGCCGACTGCGCGCCGACGACGTCGTTGTTGAGACGGCTCATCAGCGACCCGGTCTGGGTCCGGGTGAAGAACGCGATCGGCATGCGCTGCACGTGGTCGTAGAGCGCTTTGCGGGTGGTGGCGATGACACCCTCGCCGATCACTGCTCCGAGCCACCGGATGACGGCCGACAGGCCGCTGGCGAGGATCGCCACGACGATGAGGAGGATCACCCACGACGTGATCGACCCGCGGTCATTCGACGGGATCGCCTTGTCGATGATCTGGCGCGTGACGAGGGGCGGGACCACGCCGAAGATCGACACGACCACGATGGCGACGATGTAGACGCTCAGCTGGGGGCGGTAGGGAGCGCTGAACGCCCAGGCTCGTCGAAGCGTCTTCTTGTCGATCTTCTTGCTCTTCAGGTCGTCGGAGAAGACGCCCATGTGCATTGCTCGCATTGCGTTCCAGCATGGCAGGCTGCGGCGCGAACCGGCCCCGGCTGATCCGATCCGGCGCCTGCTGTCAGCAGTTCGAACTGGCGAGGGCCCGGAGGAGGCGGAGACTGGCCTCGTCGTCGAGCTCGACCAGGAACGTGTCGAGCGCCCGGTGACCTTCGGAGTGGACATCGGCGGCGAGGACGTTGGCCCCGAGAGCGTAAAGCGCTCCTGCGACGCGCGAAAGGAGCCCGATCTCGTCCCGCGCCTCGACCTCGACGCGCCAGCGGCGCTGTCCGACGTTCACGACGCTCCGGATGGCGCATCCGTCCGGGAAGCCTGCACCGTCGGGACGCGAACGCGGAGTCGCCAGCGCGGAGCGGAGGTCCTGGCCGATGAACGGGAAGTCGGGTTCGCTGCTCGACGTGCGGTCGCGCGAGCTCACCCGCAGCCGTTGCAACGCAAGGCCGTGGTTCTTCCAGGTCGCAATCCGGGCGTCGTCGATCGACAGGTCGTTGTCCGCCAGCACCCCAGCGGTGGTCGCCAGAAGTCCCGGACGGTCGGCGGCGACGACACTCAGCTCCCAGTTCGATGCGCCCTGCAGGATCCGGATCCGGACCTCGTCGGGACCGAGGCCCGGAGCGAGCAGCACCAGATCTGTTGCCAGACCGGCGACGGATGTCGACTCCCACCACGGCTCCGGGGCATCGTCGAGCAGTTCCTCGGCCGTTGTCTTGGCCACGCCCTTCGCCACGACGCGGGCGATCACCTCATCACGGACGCCGTGATGCACGCCGGCAGTGTTCACGGGGTTGACCTGAGCCATCGGGCACATCTTCGGCGCGGCGCGTTTCTGGGATGTTTCCCGCCGATGCCGAGGAGCGAACAGTTGCGCTCGGTCCTGCGGCGGGCGCGTGATCGGCCTGCGCCCCGGCCGGAATGGTCTCGAGGGCGGGGGCGTCTGAGGGGGCCCAGGGGTGCACTAGCTTCGTTGCGCCGGTTTTTCGACTGTCTCCAGTCCTCAAGCAGTCCGGCCGAAGGATGGTTCGTGTCTCAACACCCCGAGTTCGCAGCAGAGCAGGCCTACCTGCTCTGGGCCTACGAGTGCCTCGAGGGCATGCGTGACGCTGCCCGTCAACTGCAATATTCGATCGAAACCGGCGCCGGCGGCACCCACCAGGCGCGCTTCGAGCGCGACGTCGTCGAAGACCGGGCGATGGATCGTCTGGCGCGGCTGCAGATCGGCGGTGAGTCGCTCCTCTTCGGTCGTATCGACCGGACCGGACCCGATGGGCCGGGGACGGGCGAGAAGTTCTACATCGGCCGCCTGCCGGTTTCCGACAAGGAACAGAATGCGGTCATCGTCGACTGGCGCGCCCCCATGGCCGAGTCGTTCTACCGGGCCACCGGTGCAGAAACGCTCGGCCTCGAACGTCGCCGCCACTTCGCCACCGAGGCCGAACACCTCGTCGGGATCGACGACGAGGTGTTCTCGCTCGAACGGCTCGAACACGACAGCGGCATCGACCTGGTCGGCACCGGAGCGCTCCTGTCGGCGCTCGGGCGCGCCAGACGTGGCCAGATGCGCGACATCGTGGCGACGATCCAGCGCGAACAGGACGAGATCATCCGATCCGGGCTCCCGGGCGCCGTGGTCGTCCAGGGAGGCCCCGGCACCGGCAAGACGGCGGTCGCCCTGCACCGGACGGCCTATCTCCTGTACAGCCATCGGTTCCCCCTCGAGCGCCAAGGAGTGCTTGTCGTGGGTCCGAGCCGCCTGTTCATCCGCTACATCGGCCGGGTGCTGCCCGCCCTGGGAGAACACGCCGTCGAACTCGCATCGATCGACGATCTCGTCGCCGATGTCGCCGTTCGAGCGGTCGATTCCCACGCCACGGCACGGGTCAAGGGCGACGCCCGGATGGCCAAGGTGATCCGACGGGCCGTGCTCACCCGCCAGCGGGTGCCCCGTGAAGCCGTGCGGGTGCGCTTCGGGGTGACCGAGCTCGTCCTTTCGACGGACGAGCTCCATGAGATCGTGCAAACCGTCAAACGGGCACATCGCGTGCACAATGCCGCCCGCAAGCAGCTGCAGTCGATCGTGTGCGACCGCCTCGCCGAGCGCTATCGCGAGGCGCTCGCCAGGTTCGATCGTGACGGCATCACCTTCGATCGGGCATCGATCGTCAGCCAGCTGAAGCGCAACGACGACGTACGCACCGCCCTCGACCGGATGTGGCCGCTCCTCTCGCCGACCGTCCTGCTCCGGGATCTCCTGGGTGCGCCGGCACTCATCAGGGCCGCCGCCCGGGACATCCTCACCGAGGCCGAACAGCAGGCGCTGGTCCGACCCAGGGGCCAGTCCCTCGACGACGTGCAGTGGACATCGGCCGACATCGCTCTGCTCGACGAGGCGGCGATCTACCTCGGCCCGCTACCTGCCCGTGCCCACGTGGCCGGCGGCGCCGTCCCGTCCCAGGAGCTACCGGGGCAGCACCGCGGGCTGAGAGCCAACGATCCCCACGACGAGGGCATCCGTACCTATGGGCACCTTGTCGTCGACGAGGCGCAGGATCTTTCCCCGATGCAGTTGCGGATGCTCGGCCGACGTTCGCTGAACGGTTCGATGACCATTGTCGGCGACATCGGCCAGGCCACCGGAATGTGGGCGCCCAAGTCGTGGGACGAGGTCCTCGCCCATCTTCCGGTGAAGCGGAGCCGGACTGTCGAGTTGACCGTCGGCTACCGGGCCCCGTCCGAAGTCATGGAGTTGGCGGCTCGGGTGCTCGCCCAGGCGGCGCCTGACCTTGCCGTCCCGAGGTCCGTCCGTACCCAGGGGGTTTCGCCGGCGTTCGTGTTCGCCGACAACGACGAGTCGCTTGCCGGTGCGGTGGCCCGCGCCCTGCACAGTCTCAAGGCCGATCTCGGCGACGGCACCGTCGGCATCCTGTGCCCGACGACGTTGGTGTCGACGATCTCGCAGGACCTGCTTTCCCGCGGCATCGAGCTCGACCCCAACGGCAGCATGGGCGACGGCATGTCGGTGCTGGCCGTCTCTTCCGCCAAGGGACTGGAGTTCGATGGGGTCGTCGTCGTCGAGCCGTCGATCATCGTCGAGGAGGCAGCGCAGGGACTGCGTTCGCTCTACGTGGCGATCACCCGGACCACTCGTCTGCTCGCCATAGTCGCCAGCAAACCCCTGCCCGATGTCCTTGCCTCGGCCGTGGCCGACAGGCCGGTCGGCGCGATCTTCGGCCAGTAGGCCCGCAGTGGCCCGCCTGCCGCAGGACCTCACCGAACGCGAGCTCGAGTTCCTCGTGGAGCGGCACCTCGCGACGCTCACGACGGTGCGGCTCGACGGTTCGCCCCACGTTGTTCCGGTCGGCTTCACCTTCGATGCCGGAACAGGCGTCGCCCGGGTCATCTGCTCCGACGGCACGCAGAAGGTCCGCAATGTCGAGCGCAACGGCGCTGTCGTGCTGTGCCAGATCGCCGGTGCCGCGTGGCTCAGTCTCGAAGGCCGGGCCGCTGTTGCCCGCGATGCGTTGTCGGTCGGGGAAGGGGAGCGGCGTTACGCCGAGCGCTACCAGGCACCCCGGCCGAACGACCGCCGAGTAGTCATCGAAGTCGAGGTCGAACGCATTCTCGGACGCGGCCCGAAGTAGCAACGTTCGCGCCACACGCCCGCCTCCGCACATCGCCGGTCCGTCGCCGCACATGGGGCAAAACAGCGCCGTTTGCCCAAGAAAACTGCCGATGTGCGGCGAGGAGGGGCCGAAGTGCGGCGCAAAGGGGGACGATGTGCGGCGAGGAGGGGTCGATGCCGGCGGGCTCCGTCCGCCGGCCCCAGCGGGCCCGGGATCGGACGGCCGCGAACGCGGCTATTGTCTACCGGCCCCGCATACGCGGAGTGTTCGTGCGCTGGAGCCCACGATGATCGAGCACCGGGAACACCCGGTGACCGCTTGTCGCAGGGAGAGCGCCGGTTGTGACGAGTAACGAGGATCGAAACGGTGTCGACGTTTACCCCGAAAACAGCAGATATTCAGCGTGCCTGGCTCGAAGTCGATGCCACGGGGCTCACCCTTGGCCGTCTGGCCACCGAGGTCGCGTCGCGTCTTCGCGGCAAGCACAAGGCGATCTTCACCCCGCATGTCGATACCGGTGACCACGTGATCATCGTCAACGCCGACAAGGTCGCCTTCGACACCAAGAAGGCCGACGCGACCTTCTACCACCGCTACTCGGGATACCCGGGTGGCCTCCGCAGCCGCTCGTACACCGAGATGCTCGCCACCAAGCCAGAAGAACTCATCCGCATCACCGTCAAGGGGATGCTGCCGAAGAACTCCCTCGGCCGTCAGATGATCAAGAAGCTGAAGGTCTACAGCGGCCCGACGCATCCCCACGGCGCCCAGGCGCCGGTCAAGGTCGACTTCCCCCAGGCCCGTCGGGCCTCCTGAGTAGGAGCAGCATGTCCCTTCCTCTCGTCCAGGCAACCGGTCGGCGCAAGCGCGCCGTCGCCCGTGTCAGCGTTCGCCCCGGCACGGGTGTGATCGTCATCAACGATCGCCCGATCGTCGAGTACCTCCCCTCGGAGCTGCTCCGCATGATCGCCACCGAGCCCCTCCGTCTGACCGAGACCCTCGAGGCTTTCGACATCAACGTCACGATGGACGGCGGTGGCGTCTCCGGCCAGGCCGGCGCGCTCCGCCTCGGCATCGCCCGTGCTCTCATCGAGATCGATCCGGAACGCCGCCCGGCGCTCAAGAAGGCCGGCTTCCTCACGCGAGACGATCGCAAGAAGGAATCGAAGAAGTACGGCCTCAAGAAGGCCCGCAAGGCCCCGCAGTACTCGAAGCGCTGACGTAGAGATCGACGAGGACCGGCGCTTCGGCGCCGGTCGTTCGTATGCGCCGGTTTCGGCGCGTGCGTCACCATCCCAGGAGGCAACGGGCGGTATGGGTCTTCGATTCGGAACGGACGGAATGCGTGGGCTGGCGAACGCCGAGCTCACGCCTGAGCTCGCTCTCGCCCTCGGACGCGCGGCGTCGCGGGTGCTGGGCGTCGACGCTTCCCATGCCCGCGTGGCCGTCGGCAGTGACACCCGTCGATCGGGCCCGCTGCTCTTCGGCGCCCTCAGCTCCGGGATTGCCGCCGAAGGACTTGACGTCATCGATCTCGGAGTCGTCCCGACTCCCGCTGTCGCCCTCCGAGCGCAGCGCGACAACATCGTCGGGGCGATGATCTCGGCTTCACACAACCCGTTCCAGGACAACGGCATCAAGTTCTTCGCTCCGGGTGGACTCAAGCTTCCGGATGCGGTGGAAGCGATGATCGAACTCGAGCTCGATGCGCTCCTCGGTGGCCGCGCCGACCCCCACGTCCGGATCGGCGCTGATGTCGGCCGCGTCACGTCGGAACCTTCGTTTCTCGACGTCTATGTCACCCACGTCGTCGAGGCGCTGGAAGGGCGACGCCTCGACGGCCTCCGAGTCGTCCTGGACACGGGGAACGGCGCCACTGCGGTGGCCGGACCGCACGTGTTCCGGGCACTCGGCGCCGAGGTGATCGTGCTCAACGACGCTCCGGACGGCACGAACATCAACGCGGACTGCGGGTCGACCCACCCCGAGGGGCTGCGTGCCGCGGTGGTCGCCCACGGTGCGCAGATGGGATTTGCCTTCGATGGTGACGCCGATCGCATGCTTGCCGTCGATGCCTCCGGGACGCTGGTCGACGGCGACCAGATCCTGGCGATGCTGGCCGTCGACCGTCGGGAGCGGGGTCGCCTCGCCGGCGACACCGTCGTCGTGACGGTGATGACCAACCTCGGGTTCCGCCTGGCCATGGCCGATCACGGGGTCGTCGTCGTCGACACGGCTGTCGGTGATCGGTACGTTCTCGAAGCGATGCTCGCGGGCGGCTTCGTCCTCGGTGGGGAGCAGTCCGGTCACGTGATCAACGCCGATGTCGCCACGACCGGCGACGGCACGCTCAGCGCTGCACTTGTCGCCGACCTGGTGGTCCGCTCCGGTCGATCGCTCGCCGAACACGCCGCCGTGATGGAACGGCTCCCGCAAGTCCTCCGCAACGTCAAGGGCGTCGACCGAAGCGGGCTCGCCGGCGCCGAGGAACTCTGGGCAGAGGTCCGGGCCGTCGAGTCCGAGCTGTCCGGGCGCGGCCGCGTGCTGTTGCGACCCAGCGGCACCGAGGCGCTGGTGCGCGTCATGGTCGAAGCGCCCACCGCCGACCTTGCTGCCAGCGCTGCCGCTCGGCTGTGCGAAACGGTGGAACGCGTGCTCGGCCCCGCCGTCTGATCCGTGGCGTGACGGGCGCCCGGCGTTCCCCGTCGGCCGTTTCCGGTGCAAACTCCTCCGCTCCTGATCGCTGACTGAACGTGGGCTCAAGGTCGACCGGAGGTGCGCCGACAACAACGGGAGTGGACGTCCAGCGCCTGATCCCAGCGAACCTCCGTCCTCCGTCGACGGTCCGAGAGCTCGACATCGATATCCAGATGATCGAGGACCTGTTCTTGCGGCGCGGGCTGCGAACCGAGCGATCGAGCATCACCCGGCTCGCACGGGAGATCGGCATGTCTCCGATCATCGTCACGGCCGTCTTCGAGGATCTCCGTTCGCGCCAGTATCTCGACGTCCTCAAGCTGGAGGGCAACGATTACCACTTCTCCTTGACCGAACGCGGTCGGGATCGGGCGGAGTCGTCGTTCAGCAGGTGTTCCTACAGCGGCATCGCCCCAGTGAGCATGGCGCTCTATCAGGAGATCTGCACTGAGCTGCGAGCGGAGGTCGACGTCAATTCCGCGATCGTGAACTCGGCGTTCGGCGATCTCGTCGTTGCCCAGAGGACGATCGACCGGATCGGTCCGGCCTTCGCGGCACAGCAGTCCATCTTCTTTTATGGCCCGTCGGGTACCGGGAAGACGTCACTGTCCGAACGACTGATTCGCCTGTACAACGATTGGATCGTCGTCCCGCACGCGGTCGAGATCGACGGGGCCATCATCACCGTCTTCGATCCGACGATCCATACGCCGGTGCAGAGCCAGCCCGACGGCTTCGATCCTCGTTGGGTGGTCTGCGAGCGGCCCATGGTGATCGCCGGTGGGGAGCTCGAACTGTCGATGCTCCAGCTCAAACGTGACCCGACCTCGAAAGTGTATTCCGCCCCGCTGCAGATGAAGGCGAACAACGGCGTGCTCCTGATCGACGACTTCGGTCGTCAACTCATCCAGCCGGGCGCGTTGCTGAACCGCTGGATCGTGCCCCTCGAACGCCGGATCGACTACCTGTCTCTCGACAGCGGACTGAAGTTCGCCATCCCGTTCGAGGTCCTCGTCGTGTTCTCTACGAACCTCGACCCGGCCAAGCTCGGTGACGATGCGTTCTTCCGGCGGATCCAGAACAAGATCTTCGTGGGGGCCACGACGACCGACGAGTTCGATCGCATCGTCGAGATGGCGGCGAAACGTTTCGGCTTGCATCTCGAGGCCGATTCCGGGTGGCTGGTCCGCACGGTTTGCCGCGAGTTCGGCCGCAGCCGCCTTTACCCGACCTATCCGCACGACCTGTTTCGGATCGTGCGGTCGATCTGCGACTACGAGCGGGTGCCGTACGACATCGACCGCTCCCGCCTCTGGCAGGCGGCCGAGCTCTACTTCACCGCATCTTCGACGGGCGATTGGAGCGATGACAACGGCCTTGCCGCCTCGTTCTCCGCGGAGATGTCCGGCGCCTCCGGTATCGCCGGCCTCCAACCCTGACCGGCGTGTAATGGGAGAGAGGTTGCCCGCTCTGCTGGCCCGGCGCTGCGCCGCTCGCTGCGCTCGACTGCTCGCAACACGGGTGACCCTTCCACACTGGGAGAGAGGTTGCCCCCATATATGGGGGCAGAACACCTCCGACATTCGTTGGGAGGTGTTCTGCCGCAGTGCGGTCCTCGGACGCAGTGCCGGCACCGATCGGGCCGGTAACCTGTCTCCGTGCCGCCGACAGCTCTCGCCGAACTCGCCGTAGGAACCCCCGTCGTCTCCACGGTGTCCATGCGCGGAGTGCCCGAGGGCACGGCCGGCAAGGTCATCCACGTCCAGGGCCTGTCGTGGATCCGCTACTGGGTCTGGTTCGACAACGGGCAACGGATCGGCACGCTCGGCCGAACCAAGTTGGCCACGGTGGACGAATGGGCGCGTCGCTTCGATGCCCCGGTCGAATCGTCGCCGGCCGAAGCAGCGGTGAGTTCAGCCGACGGAGGGGCCTCGGCGGACTCGAGCGGCGACGTCGGCGGCGTGCCCGGCCACTTGTTGGAGCGATCACGGGCGGCCCGCGCCCGTTGGGCCGCCAAGAAGGGCTGAACCCCGCTTTTCTTCGGCCGCCGTCAATCGGTGCGGCGTCGATGCCGATGATGCAGCGAACGGAACCGACTCGTTCCGTCTGTTGTTCAAGTCGCGCCGGCCTTTACGTCGGCGCCCAAGCGTGAGGTCGCTGACGTGTGTGGAATCGTTGCTGTCACCGGGGCCGGTTCGGCTCTCCCCATCCTGCTGAACGGCCTCGCCCGTCTCGAGTATCGCGGGTACGACTCAGCCGGAGTCGTCCTCCAGCAGGACGGTCTGTGGATGGACAAGAAGGCCGGCAAGCTCGCCGTTCTGGTCGAATCGCTCGGTGACGATGCCCCGACGGGTCCGAGCACGGGCATTGGCCACACCCGCTGGGCCACCCACGGCAAGCCGGTTGACCACAATGCCCATCCGCACGTTGACCACAGCGGAAAGGTTGCTGTCGTCCACAACGGCATCATCGAGAACTATGTCGAACTGAAGAACGCGATGATTGCCGACGGGCATCGGTTCACGTCGGAGACCGACACGGAGGTTCTCGCGCACCTGATCGGGATGGAAGTCGATGCCGGTCTTGCGCTTGCCGACGCCGTGCGGTCGGCGCTCCGCAAGGTCGACGGGAGCTTCGCCATCGCCGTTCTGCATGCAGACATCCCGGATCTGATCATCGGTGCGCGCCGCGGCTCCCCGCTGATCTGCGGACGTACTGATGCACTGGGATTGCTGGCCTCCGACATTCCGGCGATCCTCTCGGAAACCCGTGAGATCTACGTGATCGAGGACGACAACATCGTCGAGGTCACTCCGGGCGCAATCGTGGTCACCACGCTCGACGGCACCGTGGTTACGCCGCAGGCGCGGCACATCTCCTGGGATCTCGAAGCGGCCGAGAAGGGCGGTTATCCCGACTTCATGCTCAAGGAGATCCACGAGCAACCGGCGGCGATCACGGAGACGCTCCGCGGCCGTACACGCGCTGATGGTTCGCTGGTGCTCGACGAGATGCGCCTGAGCATCGATCAACTTCGATCGATCGATCGCGTCTCGATCGTCGGATGTGGAACGAGCTTCTACGCAGGTCTCGTTGCGAAGTATGCCATCGAGCACTGGACGCGGATGCCCTGCGAGGTGGATGTCGCTTCGGAGTTCCGCTACCGGGATCCGGTCCTCGGGCCGTCGACGCTCGTTGTCGGCATCAGTCAGTCAGGCGAGTCGCTCGACACCATGGAGGCGATCCGTTACGCACGCAGCGCGACCAACAAGGCAAAGGTGCTCACCGTCAGCAACGTGGTCGATTCTTCGATGGCCCGGGAGGCAGACGCTGTTCTCTACACCCACGCCGGACCCGAGATCGGCGTTGCCGCCACGAAGACCCATCTCGCGCAGATCGTCGCCATGCAACTTCTGGCGTTGTACTTGGCCCAGGTGCGGAACACCCAACATCCGGGAGAGATCAAGGCGCTGCTCGAGATCCTCGAGTCGCTGCCCGACAAGGTCGAGGCCGCCCTTGCCCACACCGAGCACATCACGATGCTGGCGAAGCGTTTCTCCGACACGCGTGACTTCTTCTTCCTCGGACGTAACACCGGCTATCCCACTGCGCTCGAGGGAGCGCTGAAGCTGAAGGAGATCAGCTACGTGCGCGCCGAGGCCTACCCCGCCGGCGAGATGAAGCACGGGCCGATTGCGTTGATCGAGCCCGGAAGCGTCGTGATCGGCGTCGCCACACGTGGTCGTCTTCACGCCAAGTTGCTCTCGAACATGCAGGAGATGCGCGCGCGAGGCGCGACCATCGTTCTCGTCGCCAACGAAGGTGACGACGAGACAGCGGCGCAGGCCGACGAAGTGCTCTGGGTTCCGTCGCTCCCGGCGAACGCGGAGCTCTTCATGCCGGCGGTGAACGTTGTGCCCCTCCAGATCTTCGCTTACGCGCTGGCGCGAGCCAAGGGCCTTGACGTCGACAAGCCCCGGAACCTGGCGAAGACGGTGACGGTCGAGTAACAGCCGTTCGGTTCACACAGGCTCGCGCTCCGAGGGTGTACAACCGGGGAGTGAGCATTGTTGGGATTGGTATCGACGTGGTCGACGTCGCACGCATGCGCGAGACGCTCAACCGAACGCCGTCGTTTCGCGAGCGTTGCTTCACCGTCGGCGAACGGGCGTACGCCGAGAAGGCGCACGATCCGGCCGAGCGCTTCGCCGTCAGGTTCGCGGCGAAAGAGGCGGTGATGAAGGCCATGGGCCTCGGTCTGGGGGCGTTCGGCTTCAATGACGTCGAGGTGATTCGCGCTGACGACGGCGTCCCGAGCCTCCTGATCTCCGGAGAGGCGGCCCGGCTCGCCGACAACCTGGGCATCGTCCATTGGCATCTTTCTCTCACGCACACCGAAACCACTGCCGCTGCCTACGTGATCGCCGAGCGATGATTCCGGTCGTTGCACCGGCTCGGATGCGGGCCCTTGATGAGCACTCCGGGATTCCGGAGGCTGCACTCATCGAGCGCGCCGGTCGAGCTGTTGCCTGGACAGCCCGCTCGATGTTGGGCGGCGTGTACGGACGACGGGTGACCGTGCTCGCCGGTCCGGGCAACAACGGTGCCGACGGTCTGGTCGCCGCCCGAGTGCTGGCTTCGTGGGGCGTGGCGGTCCGAGTGGTTCATGTCGATCGCTTTGCGCCACCCCCGAGCAGCATCGAGGATGCCGACCTCGTCATCGACGCGCTGTTCGGCACGGGAACCGTGCGGGAGATGACCTTCCCTTCCGTAGGTGTACATACGATGGTCCTCGCCGTCGACATCCCTTCCGGGGTCGACGCCCGCACCGGTCGACTCTTCCCCGGATGCTCGGTGCAACGCGCTGATGTCACGGTCACGTTCGTCGCGCCGAAGCCGGGACTGCTCTTCGAACCCGGCGCCTCGCTGGCCGGTGAGATCCGAGTCGCCGACATCGGCATCCATCTCGCTGCCGACGAATCGGCGCGGACCGTGCTGCTCGACGAGGCCTCCGTCCGCCAACGTCTCCACCGTCCGGAGGTGACCGCCCACAAGTGGAAGCACGCGATGCTCGTCGTCGCGGGAAGTGCTGGAATGACGGGTGCCGCACTGCTGTGTGCTCACTCCGCCGCCCGTTGTGGCGCATCCCTGGTGAGGTTGTCGATTCCCGGAACGGTGCACGGCGGCGACGAAGTGGTCGGCATGGATCTCCCGGCCACCGAATGGGGGATGGTCGCGGCCGGCCACGCCGCACGCTGTTCGGCGGTGGTCGTCGGCCCGGGGCTCGGTTCCGATGTCGCGACGCAGGCCGAGGTGCGAGCGCTGCTCGACGCGCTCCCGGCCGGCATGCCTGTGATCCTCGACGGGGACGGGCTCGGTTCGGTCACGCCCGAGCTGCTTGCGGCGCTGCACCGGCCGATGATCCTGACGCCGCACGACGGCGAGTTCACCCGGCTGTCCGGTACCGCACCGTCCTCCGACCGGATCTCGACGACTCGGGAGTTCGCACTACGAACGAACGCAGTGGTGTTGCTCAAGGGACCGACCACAGTCGTTGCGTCGCCGACGGGACACGTCGAAGTCATCCGTTCCGGGGATCAGCGCCTGGCCACTGCCGGTTCGGGTGACGTGCTCGCCGGCGTGATCGGCGCGTTCTGTGCCGTCGGCATGGACCCGTTCCACGCGGCGTCGACGGCCGCGTTCGTCCATGGCAGGGCGGCAATGCGCGGGAGGCCGTTCGGCCTGGTGGCCGGTGACCTTCCTGTTCTGCTCGCCGATCTGCTGACGGAGTGGCTGGAGACGGTTCCGGCCGCCCCGTGACGTCGGCGAGACTGGTCCGACGATGAGTGAGCAGTTCCGTCCCACCACCGCATGGATCGACCTCGATGCGGTTCGTCACAACACGCGCGCGTTCGTCGAACACGTCGCGCCGGCGAGCGTGTGTGCTGTCGTCAAGGCCGATGGGTATGGACACGGTGCCATTCAATGCGCGCGAGCGGCGCTCGAGGGTGGGGCGGCGATGCTCGCCGTGGCGTCCGTCGAGGAGGGTGTGGAACTCCGCGGAGCCGGGATCGATTTCCCGATCCTGCTCCTCTCGGAGTTCCCGATCGGCGCCGAAGTGGCGGTGCTCGAGAACCACCTCACTCCCACGGTCTACTCATTCGATCGAATCGGCGCGCTGCACGCCGCCGGGGCACCGCTGGGGACCGGCGTTCATCTGAAGGTCGACACCGGCATGCACCGGGTCGGCGCGTTGCCGACTGAGGCACTCGCCCTTGCCCAGGCGATCGACGCGTCGTCGGTGCTCGAGCTCGCCGGGACGTTCACGCACCTCGCGGTCGCCGACACGGTCGACTGGGACGACCCAAATCATCCGTACACATATCATCAGCTCGATCTTTTCGACGATGTGCTTGCCTCCCTCGTGGAGGCGGGCATCGATCCCGGGATCTGCCACGCAGCCAATTCCGCCGGCGCGCTGGCCCACCCACGCGCTCGGTACGACATGGTGCGCGTCGGCGTGTCGCTGTACGGAAACGATCCGGATCCGGGATGTGCGTCGGAGACCTTCGGGGTATCGCTCCGCGCGCCGCTCCATCTCATCAGTCGCGTCGCCCACACCAAGCGGCTCCCAGCCGGCTCCCGGATCTCCTATGGCTTGACGTACGAGTTGGCCTGTGACTCCGTCGTAGCGACCGTGCCGATCGGTTACGCCGACGGCGTGCCGCGTCGGCTCTCTGCGGTGGGGGGCCAGGTGTTGATCAACGGCCAGCGCTTTCCCATCGCCGGGAGGGTCACGATGGATCAGATCATGATCGACTGTGGTCCTGCCGATGAGGCCGGCGCGGTGGTCGAACGAGGAGATGAGGTCGTTCTGCTCGGATCCCAGGCTGGCGAGCGCATCACCCCGTGGGACTGGGCCCGGCGTCTCGACACCATCGCCTACGAGATCACCTGTGGGATCGCGAGGCGCGTGCCACGCCGATTCGTCGACACCGAGGTTTCGCCAGCACATGGCTGAGCGACGCAGGGGCCTCCTCTCCGCCGGGATCGTCGGCGCCCTCGTGGGCGCCGGGTACGGCGCCACCAAGCTGCTGGCAGCTTCGGACCGGCGGCGAACCGGTGTCGAGCGCCAGCAGGTCGCGTCTGCGATGGAGTACCTCGCCGAGCCCGTTGGCGCGAGACATCATCTGTTCGCATCGGCCGACGGCGGTCAACTCCACGCCGTCGAGCACGGTCGTGTCGAAGCAAAGCCGATCGTGCTGCTCCACGGGGTCAACCTGGCTTCTGCGCTGTACAACCATGCGCTCGCCGACCTGGGTGACCGCTTCCGGGTGATCGCGCTCGACTGGAGGGGGCACGGGCGAAGCCGCCCGGGCCGCGACGGTTACGGTGTCGCCCAACTCGGGAGCGACGTGGCCACGCTCCTGGAGCACTTCGACCTCACCGATGCCGTCGTGCTCGGTCACTCCATGGGTGGCATGGGGCTCGGTCGATTCGCCGTCGATCATCCGGGCGTTCGTGCATCGCGTGTGAGCGGCCTCGTGTTCTGCGACACCGCTGCGTTCGACGTCGGGCATCTGCCCCGGATCCTCCGTTCACTGCAGACCCAACTCGCGTCGCTCAGCGCGCGGCACCCCGAACTGATCGGGCGGGTCCAACAGGCTCCGCGTGGCGACCTCGCCTATGTGGCGAACCGGTACGTCTTCGGGAAGAAACCCGATCCCCTCGCGGTGGAGCAGCACCGCCTGATGGTCGACGCGATGTCGCCGGTGGCGATGTCGAGCTCGTTGCTGCCGTTGCTGTCCCACGATCTGCGATCGTCGCTCCCGTCCGTCGCGACCCCGTCGCTCGTCATGGTCGGTTCCGACGACCCCCTCACCCCGCCGAGCCAGGCCGAGGATCTGCTCCGGCTTCTGCCCAACGCTCGCCTGCACACCTTTCCCGACGTCGGCCATGTTCCGATGTTGGAATGCCGCGACGAGTTCGCACACGTGTTGGCGTCGTTCGCCAACGAGGTGCAGTCCACCGATTGACTGCCGCCCGACAAGGTTTGTGACCCGCTGGTGGGCCAGCAGGCCCGCTCGGGCCGGCTGGACCGGAAGAATCGAAGGGAGCCGGCCCGAGCGAGTGAGCCGGCCCACGGGTTCTTGCGCGTTGTACCGGTCACTTCGGGGAAGGATCCGGTCAGGTGATCAGATGGCCGCCCGCGATCGCTGCGGCGATCGATGGGAAGAGCGGCAGACGGGGCAACAGGCACGCCTGCACGGCGTGGTACACATCCGGCTTGCCTGACCACACCGATTGCGCGGGGCGGTTCCGGGAGTCGAGCTGATGGATCCACGATCCGTCGCGAAGGTCGACGAAGTGCTCGATGGCGAAGGACCACCACTGCTCGTAGTAGTCGTTGTAGAAGTCGTCGTTCGCCGCGTCGAGTAGTGCGGCGGCGGCGGCGATTGCTTCGCACGCCACCCAGTGGAGACGGTCGCGGACGACCGCGTCGCCGTCCCAGTCGGTCGTGTACACGAAACCCGAGGCACCGTCGGTCGACCAGCCGTCGGTGACCGCCCGGGCGAAGAGCGACTTGGCTGACGACACCAGCCAACTCGGGGTGCGCTGGCGCGTGACGTCGGGGTCGGCGGACGCACGTTCGCGGAGGGCAGCGTCGAGGTGAAGCAGCAGACGCGACCATTCGAACGCATGCCCGACCGTCGCCCCGTAAGGACGGAACGGGTGGTTCGGCTGCTCGACGTTGTAGTCGAAAAGGGTTTCCCCGTTGGGACTGAAATGCTCCGGGATCCGCCAGTCGTTGTGCCTCGCCTGGATGTTGATGAACCAATCGGCGATGCGGAATGCACGATCGAGCCATCGCCCATCGCCGGTCGCGTCGGCGACGGCCAGACAGCTCTCGACGCCGTGCATGTTGGCATTGGCTCCGAGGTAGGGCTCGGCGACGGTCCAGTCGGCGTTCCAGACGTCGACGATTCGCCCGTTTGTCTCGTCCCAGAAGTGGGACTCGAACACCGCGATCGCCTCATCGAGCAGATCGCCGGCGCCCGGTCGAGCCGCGACGCGCGCGCTCGATGCGGCGAGCAGAACGAAGTCGTGGTCGTAGGCGCGCTTCTCCTCGCGCATGGTTGGGTCCGTCGAGGTGAACCAGCCGCCGTGCTCGGCATCGCGTAACAGGCCACCGAGGGCCGTCACGCCGTGATCGGCGAATTCGGCACAATCGGCGTGACCGAGCAGCACGCCGAGTGACAGAACGTGGGTCATCCGGGTGGTGATCCAGGTCTCGACCGGGCGGCCGAGCTCAGGTCGGCACCGCGCGTCGAGCCAGGCGAATCCGCCGTCAGGATGTCGGGATGCCCGAGCGGTCTGCAGCAGCCGATCGGTCTCCGACGTCAGCCACCGGCGATGCGATCCGTCGTTCCAGTCCATGGCTGGACACTATTGGTCCGGCGGGAGCGTCGGCGGCGGGGGACGACGCTGCGGCGGGCGAGCCGGGTGGAGACGGTGCAGCGGCCCGTCGCCCTTCGGGCCAGCGGAACGGACTGGCCCAGCCCGTGCGTCTGCGCAGACGCCACCCGATCGTCAGCGCGAGAGCGACCATCCCCCACCCGGCGAACACGTCGATCAGGTAGTGCTCCCCCGAGTACACGAGGGCGAACGCCATGGCCAGCGGGAAGAGCACGAGGAGGGGGCGCAGCGGCTTCCAGACGACGCCCCAGAGGAAGACGCAGACCATGAGCGCCTGCGCGCTGTGGAGGGAAGGGATCGCCGCGAACGGATTCACGGTTCCCTGTCCCTTCTCGATCACGCGCGAGGCGAAGTTCAATCCGACGTGG
>JANPFX010000053.1:0-8913 GCA_031423635.1 Acidimicrobiia bacterium
TTCGTCGGCAAGTGGCACACCGAAGGAACGTCGTTCGCCGACGGGCAGAAGCCGGATGACCCTCGTGCATCGGGTGTGTCATGGACGAGCGACGAACACTACGAATGGCTCCCCGGAGGATTCTTCCTTCTCCATCAGTGGAACGCTCTCGCCGGAACCCGAGAATTCAAAGGCACCGAGATCATTGGTCATGACGAAGCGGCCGGCGGATACTTCACCCGGTTCTTCGACAACGCTGGCTTCCATCCCGAGTACACGGCGACCGTCGACGAAGATGTCTGGAAATTCGCCGAGCCATCGACCCGAGCCACCCTCACTGTGCGAGATGGCGGCCGCCAGATCGAGCACGTGTGGGAATGGCGTCAGGGCGACGCATGGCTGCCGCTGTGCGAACGAACGGCGACACGCCGGTGAACGCCGACCAGGAACTCCAAGACCTTGTCGATGAACGCGTACGTGCCGTACAGATGAAAGACGTCACGGCGATTCGGGCCCGGCCAGCCGATGACGTGATCACCTTCGACGTGCTGCCGCCACTGAACTCTCGCGGCAGTGCCGGCGCCGTGGACCACATGCAGAACTGGTTCGACGGCTACGACGGACCAATCGACTTCTCCGTGCACGACGTCAACATCACCGCCGAGGAAACCATCGGCTTCTGCTCATTTCTCTACCACGTCGGCGGAACACTGAAGAGAAGGCGATGAGATGCCCAAATACGAAGTGAACGAACATGCTGTGGCCTACGCCCGCCACCTCATCGACGCCCGGCGCTACGTGATCCGCAGCAAATGGCAGGAGGCACAGCCCAGCGCAAAAGACCAGAACACCTTCTTGAAGTCTCACGCCTGGGACGAGTACGCGATGTGGCACCTTGGGCTGAAGGTTGGAGCCAGCGATGAGACCAAGAACCGGTACGCGTTCGGGTTCGGGGACCTTCGTCGCTTGCACCGCTCGGGCCTGATCGCCTGCATCTACCGTGCCGCCGAATTCGACCACAAACAAGTCGAGCTTGCTGCCCATGAACTGCTGCAACTCCTCGACCAGAAACGCCAGTGACCTTTCCTGGGCGCCACTTGGTCTGCGATTCGACTCCTCATTGGACCTTGACGCAACGGCGAATGACGCAGAACGGAAAACGGAACAATGGCCTGGGCCTGTCGTACCGAAAGGATGCACATGCCCGAACTGCTCGTAGATCTCATCACCTCCCTTGACGGATACGGTGCCGCGGACGGCTGGCCGGGCTTTTGGGGGCTCGAGGGACCCGAATATCTCGCTTCGCTGGAGGCGGATCCGTCGGCCGGCGATATGGTCCTTATGGGCGCAAACACGTACCGGCTGATGTCGGGTTTGGCTGCTGGCGGTGAGCCGGGGACCGACGGATTCGCCGGCTTGTCGAAGGTGGTGTTCTCAAGCTCCCTGAAGAAGCCTCTGTCGTGGCCGAACACGCAGCTCGAGTCCGGCGACGCGGTCGCCGTCGTGCGGGAGATGAAGTCCCACGGCACCATGTCGATGCGCACCATGGGCAGCCTGACTCTGTGCCGTTCACTGTTGCGCGCCGGGCTGGTGGACCGCTTCCGAGTGACAGTGTTTCCGGTCATCACCGGCAGCACCGGTCGAGAGCGCATCTACGACGGCTATCCCGATGTTGCGTTGGGCATGATCATTAGCCGGACGTTCGACGACCGCATCCAGCGCCTCGAATACGCGCCTCGAGTGCTCGAAGGTCCACCCGTCACCGCAGCGGGTCCTAGGTCGTTGCCGGGTTGAAACCAGACGACGGGTCCAGCGACCGTACGGCCGACAAGCGCAGTTGCGGTAGCGAGGGGGAACAACACTCCTAAAGTGTTCGCCAAGTTCCAAAGATTCTCGTGGTGGTGTTTGCGCTCCGAAAAGATCGGGCACATGCTGCTCATGACAGACACCACCAAAGCCGAGACCACTGTGACAAACATTGGCGTCGCCATGTTCAGCGTCGCCGATCAGGACGTCGCCCTGTCGTTCTACACAGAGAAGCTCGGCTACGAGGTGCGGGCCGACATGCGTTTCGGCGAGAAGAACGAGATGCGTTGGCTCGAGGTGGCGCCCCCCGGATCGACCGCACGCCTGGCACTCAACCCTCCGATGGGCGGCCAGCCCGGCGGGGGAGGGATCGGGGTCGAGACCACCGATGTCCTTGCCGAGCACAAGCGCCTCAGCGCCCTCGGGGTGGACGTGGATACCGAGCCGATGCGAACCCCCGGGGCTCCACTGATGTTCATGATGCGCGACCCCGACGGCAACAGCATCGCCGTCGTGGAAGCCCCCGCACTCTGAACCCGTACCTCGGCGTCCCCCGTTGACAGGGCACCTCCGATATGCGCCGCTGCCGGGCGGTACTGGGGTGATCGACTGGCGAGTTCTTGTCGCGTGGAGCGCTGATCGTTGGCGAGCCAACGTCTACCCCGGTCTCGATTGAGACTGGGTCGACGTTCAGTTGGCGGAGGCGGGAATATTGGGTGTCGAAACTATTGGGTGTCGATCGGTGCCGACCGACACCCGCACCCGCGGCCGGGGAGCAGTCCACCCGACCCCGAAGACTCATTCAAACCCCTGCCTCGCGGTGAGCTGCTAGGTCGAAGGAACACGGACGTTCATAGGGTGACTTCCTCGACACCGTGATCGGCATTCCCGATTCTCGGGCGGAGATTGTGATGTTGCGTCTGTCCGATGGAGGTACTCGGCTGGAGCTTTCGAGCTTCGTCAGGCCCGACCATCAACTCGGATCTTCCGCGGCGATGGCCAACGAGCTCGTCGTCGTGCTCGGGGTAACGCCTCAATCAACCCGGCATGACGGCCGAATGCTCGGGCCGATCCCGTTCGTCGTGAGCCCGTACGTGAGGCACCGGACGTCGTCGATACCGCCGGGCCGGCGGTCGGTGTTCACACCGCGGCTGGTGATGTCCTATCGTCGCCCGAACGCACAGTCCGCACACTCCGCGGACGACCCCGAACCTGAGGAGCCACGATGGCCGTCGATCTCGAGAACATGCGAATCGAACCCGACAACCCGCAGGCCACTGCCCCGTTCGACGTGCGCGTCGAGGCATGCCCGCGACGGCTGCGAGTGCGCTTTGCCGGCGAGGTCATCGCCGACACGACCGAAGGCCTGTACCTGTTCGAACGTTCTCACCTGCCCGTGTACTACTTCCCGAAGACCGATGTCCGCATGGACCTCCTTGTTGCCACCGACCACACCACGTACTGCCCTCGCAAAGGCGACGCGTCGTACTGGTCGATCGTTGTCGGCGGCCGCACTTCGAACAACGCGGTGTGGGGCTACCCGACCGTGTTCGAGTCCTGCCCCGACATCACTGGCTATGTCGCCTTCTACTGGAATCGCGTCGACGAGTGGTTCGAGGAGGACGACCAGGTCTTCGTGCATGCCCGTGATCCGTACAAGCGCGTCGACGTGATGTCGTCGTCGCGTCACGTCCAGGTGAAGGTCGGCGGCGTCGTCGTGGCCGACACGCAACGTCCGCGCCTGCTATTCGAGTCCGGCCTGCCCGTCCGCTACTACATCCCCAAGCTCGACGTCCGCATGGACCTACTCACCCCGACCGCGACGCGCACGGCCTGCCCGTACAAGGGCGAGGCGGTCTACTGGGCGGCGACCATCGACGGGCGCGTCATCGAAGACATCGTTTGGGGCTACCCGGCTCCTATACCCGAGATCCCCAAGATCGAGAACCACCTGTGCTTCTGGAACGAGCGGGTCGACGAGATCGTCGTCGACGGCGTCGTCCAGGAGAGGCCCGTCACCATGTGGACGCGCTGACGTGACGAGCCCTGTGTAGGTGCTGCCTCAGTCATCGTCCCCGCCGAGACTCATCGCGCGTACCGTTTTACGTACGCTTGTTGTTGTTGCGCGGCTTGCCATCTTTGATGCGCGGAAACCGTTTGTTCCCATAGCCGGTCGGTTGTTCCCGGCGGGCTTGCTTCGAAGGTCAGTCCGAACAGATCGCTCAATGCCGAGAACCACGTGCGACGGTCTTCCAACGCGACACCGGTGTTGGCATGGCTGCCGATGCGTTTGACGATGAGACCGTGGATCACGTCGACGCCTGTGGCGTCGCGTGTTTGTGCGACGCCGAGCTTGACGAAGCCGGAGTCGGGTGAGGTCGATAGCCACTCGTGTTGGGTGGTGAGCAGTGCTGGGTCGGGTGCAGCGGTGCGCCACGCCATGCCGGTGAATCCGCCTGTTCGGTCGTGGAGGAGGTGCCAATCGCGCTGCGTCGAGTCGGTGTTCTTTCGGAGTTCGAGCTCGAAGGGACCTTGGCGTACCGAAGTGGGTCGTAGCGGGATTGGTTGGTGAAGCGCGTCGCCGAGGCCGACGTCGACGTACCAATCGCCACCGGGGTTGTCGTCGGTGACCAAGTCGGCCACCGTTACCACGAGGTGGTTTCCGGCATCGGCAGGCGCTGGTCCCGCAGGCCCATGGACACCGCCAGCGTGGAGCGCAACTCGGTAGCCGAGTGCGTGCAGGAGCGCAGCGAAGGCACCGTTGAGGTGGTAGCAGTAGCCGCCGCGATGTTGGAATGCGATGCGCGTGGCTGCGTCGTGCGGATTGATGCCCCACCGCTCTCCGCCGTGGATCCACAGCGTCTCGTACGGGATACGTTCGACATGGCGACGATGGAGTCGCGTCAATGCTTCGGCTGAGGGAGGCTCGGCTTCGAGCGAGAGGCGGCGCAAATAGGCTTCGAGCACTGGGCGCTCCAACGGACCCATGCGAGAACGATACCCGTCACGCGGCTGCCTGCGCTCTCGCGCGACGCGGCGAGATCGGTCTGGATCGCTGTGGACTGCGGCGTCTTCTCGGTCCAGTTCGTTGTCACGGAGCCGGTAGGCGCGCTACAAGACGGAACTCATCCACCGGCGCACCTGCAGCGCATCGATGACGTCGAGATCGCCAGCCTCGAATACGTCGACTGGTTCAACCACCGACGCCTCCACTCCGCCTGCAACATGACGCCACCCGCCGAATTCGAACAGCACTACTATGCACACCTACGAGCGAGCCAGCTCGTCCAAACCCCATAAACCTCCCTACGCAGAATCCAGGGCGATTCAGGTTCAAATTTCTCGGGTTCAAACTTCTTTTGACACTCCGCTCCCATCGGCCCGGTTTCACTGGCTCATGAACGGGGTACCTACAGTGTCCTTGTCTCATGGAGGACGATGATGCTCGCGAAAAACACGATTTGCCTGTGGTACGAAGGCAGCGCGGAAGCGGCTGCCCAGTTCTACGCCGAAACGTTCCCCGACAGTGCCGTTGGTAGGACGCTCCGTGCGCCGGGCGACTATCCGGATGGTAAGGAGGGTGATGTCTTAACCGTTGAGTTTACGGTGCTTGGAGTTCCGTGCATTGGTTTGAATGGCGGCGCGGCGTTCAAGCACAGTGAGGCGTTCTCGTTCCAAATCGCCACAGACGATCAGGCGGAAACCGATCGGCTGTGGAACGCGATCGTCGACAACGGCGGGGAGGAGAGTGCGTGCGGGTGGTGTAGAGACAAATGGGGTTTGTCGTGGCAGATCACCCCGCGAGCGCTCACGGATGCCATGGCAGACCCGGATCGTGCGGCAGCCAAGCGCGTGTTCGACGCCATGATGACCATGAAGAAGATCGACATTGCGGCCATTGATGCGGCGCATCGGGGATAGCCATAGTTGGTGGTCGATCTCGGAAGCGCTCACGAGGCGCAACGGACCACAATCCAAATGACCACACCGAGGGCAAGTGATCTCATGAAAACCATGACGTGCAAACAACCGGTGGCCCGTGCGATCAACAACCCGGAGGGCAAACCGCCGACCAGATCGTCAAGGCACAAGATGGAGAAAACAGCGACCTCTCACACCTCGCAGCGGGATGGAACGAGCTTATTGGCGGAACGACTCGTTGATCCACTGGGTCTCGGTCTCACCCCAGGGGACGGGTCCCAGAATCCGCCGTCGGCGTTGGTGATCTGCCCGTCGAGCGTTGTTTGCATGTGTACGACGATTTTCCTCACGACACCGCTCCTCGTCCACCGTGCGGATCGATGTCGATCGCCGCGGCCAGCCAGTTGGTCCATGCGTTCTGCGGGAACGAGTCCGCGTCGTTGAAGCATCGAGCGGTGAGTTCGCACTGCACAGTCGTGTCGCCGTTCCACGCTTCGATCTCGATGAGTATCGGTGTGGTGTCGAGTCTCAGGAGCAGCGGTCCGTTGTCGACACGTTCGACGATGGCCGTCCCGGAGGGCACGTCGATGTGTTGCCCGACGGCGCTGATGGCGAGTCCGTGGCGGATGTTCGCTCTGAGGGTGTCGGCGTCCAGGGCGGCGCTGTCGATGGTGATCTTGGCGATGGTGACTGGCTGGCCGTTGAAGTGGGTGACGTAGAGGCGAAGGTTGTCGAACAGCGCGAGCCAGCTTCCCGTCATGTCGGTGAAGAACTCGTTCTCCCAGTCGGCACCGGTCCCGAACGCGGACGTGACGACGCGCAGGATGGTGCTGCCGCCGGAGACTGCTTCGATGAGGAACTCGGTGGCCATCGGGGTGACGCCGGCCGGGTCTTGGCCGGCGAGGAGCGGCCAGTCGGGTTCTTCGTAGGCGAAGCGGTGGGGAGAATCAAAGGCGGTGATGGTGCCGGTTGACCACAGGTCGTCGCCGAGTTGAAAGGCAATGTCGCCACCGGTGCGGGGGTCGATGGTGGCGGGGACCATCCAGGCGGCGATGCCGTTGGCGGTGGTGATGGCGTCCCATATCTGCTCGGGAGTGGCGTTGATGTCGATGGTGCGTTCGCAGCGATATTCGACCTGGCCGGTCGAGGCATGATCGTGGGGGTGGTTGGTCATGGGGTGCTCGTTTCGGTGGGGCGCGGGTAGGACTGGGTGACAAGGCGGTAGGGGCGGCCGTCGTCGTGGTGGTATCGGGCGACGAGCGCGATCACGGCCGCTTGGAGTTCGTCGGCGAACGCAGTCCGATCCGCGGCCGACGCGAACCCGACGACGGTGTCCACGGTCAAGGTTGGAAGCCGCTGGTCGGCGTTCGTGGCGTGGCGGACGATGTCGCCTACTTCGCACACGGTCCGTCCGGCGACGGCGATGAGATACGCCGCTGAGAGACGATCGGTCACATTGTCAGGCTGAACCGACGAGGGTTGGAGTGCCCCCGGCGATATCACGAGGCGGGCGGCGACGGCCTGCATGACTCGTTCGGTGATGCCACCCCAAGCCCGCGTTTCGACTGGTTCAATGAGACCGTGTCCTTCGAGGGCTTTGAGGTGATAGTTGACCTTTTGCCGGGTCAGATTCACCTGTGTCGCGATCGAAGCAGCGGAGTGTGGTTCGGCTAGTACCGCCAGGATTCGTGAACGTATCGGGTCCAATGCCGACGCCACTGCGGCCGGATCGGCGAGCACCGAAACCTCGTTCATGTTGACGCCAGGGGAGCGTGATGGTCGTGGTCAGGGGGTGTCGACACCAATGCGTCATGGGCGGCGCAGACCCGGGCCCAGAGGCTTTCGACGCCAGCCTGCGGAGCGGCCCGTCGTGGTCCGAAGACGTCACCGAGGATTTCCAGCAACTCGGTCCGCGTCGACGCCACGACTGTTGTCATGTCGGGCCCGTCGCGTCGGGTGTACACCTTGGCGCGCACGATGTCGGCTCCGGTCACGTGGCGTCGCTGACAGGTGACCGTCCGAGCGAACGGCGACTGCGACGATGTGGCGTTGAGCTCGTGACGTGGCCTGAATTCTTCGAGCCGACACGGCACCGTACTGATGCTGACCCCGGACAAAGAACCGGTCGGGTCGTGCGTCAAATGCCAGGCACCGACACCCGACCCGTTCGGACCGAACCCGTACCGGAGACCGGCCTGGTCGAACTGACCGGCAACGAACGGCAGCGGCTCATACAGGCCGTCACCCAAGCCGGCGTCGACATACCAGTCGCCACCCGGATTCGTTTCGGTCGCCAATCCGTGAACGATCAACGCGACGTGATTGCCCATCTCCGACAGCGCCGGAGCATTGGCGCCATGAACGCCGGCGACGTGGAGCGTGACGTCGGGCGATCCAATCGGCGACGGGCGAGCGGGTTTCATGGTCTCAGAGTAGGGCTTGACAAATGAAGTTGTCAAGCCTCTCTCGCCCGCTCCTCCCGGAGACTTCGATATCTCGCCACACATCGCTCGTGTCACGATCAGCGGCGCCGATGTGACGTCCTTCGTGGCCCGTCAACTCCTCGACGATCGCGACGCCAGCCGAAGACTCCTTGCCGTCACGGACACGAACGGTCTGGACGGGCGCGGTCCGTTTCAAACGCGCTGCATCCGAAACGCTCGATCGTGCGAGTCGGCTACACCTTGCATTGCTGGACGAGTCCGATGATGGCGAGCGGTCAAACGTCTCGAGCCGGGCCCCGAGTCAACGACGCGTTCCAGTCCGGCGATGTTTCGCTGTTGTCAGCGAACGATTCCGCGTGGGACGGTGATGGAACACCAGGCGTCGACGATATCGAGGAGTTGTTCACGGTGCATGTCCACCGCTTCGGTGCTACCGAAGCGGATCATTCGTTGAAGACCGGATCCTTCGAGGAGTTCGAAACCGCCGGGGATCTCCGATCCGAGGGGGAAGATCAGGCTGGCGAACTCCTTGGCGTTCCAGTGGAAGTAGGCCATGATGCCGCTGTAGAGGAACGCTGGGGCTCGGTACTTGATGGCCTCGGTGATTCGATCGTCGGACATGATGACCGCTCGGACGGCGGCGATCACGTCCTTCTGCGGGTTCGGGGTGACGGCGAGCCACGCATCGATGTCTCCTGATGTCATCCCTCAGCCTCACTCAGTGTCGAGCAGTCGCACCAGTCGATCTGCAATGTCGCTGAGC